>JANMAA010000282.1:0-22258 GCA_031359215.1 Acidobacteriota bacterium
CGTTCCCGCCTACATACGTCCTCTGTTCTGCGAAGGCAAAGGACCTTTCCGCTGGGTTGCTTTGAGCGGCGACAAAGAAGACATTTACAAAACCGACGAAGCGATGATGAATCTGTTCCCCGAAAACGATCATTTAATCAAATGGCTGACGATGGCGCAAAGGGAAGTCGAATTTCAAGGTTTGCCCGCCAGAATCTGCTGGCTCGGCTACGGCGAACGCGCCAAAGCCGGACTCAAATTAAACGAAATGGTCGCATCCGGCGAACTCAAAGCCCCAATCGTCATCGGGCGCGACCATCTCGACTGCGGCAGTGTCGCCTCGCCCAACCGCGAAACCGAAGCGATGAAAGACGGCTCGGACGCAATCGCCGATTGGGTTTATCTCAACGCGATGATCAACTGCGTCGGCGGTGCAACGTGGGTTTCGCTCCACCACGGCGGCGGAGTCGGTATCGGCTATTCGCTCCACGCCGGACAAGTCATCGTCGCCGACGGCACACCCGAAGCCGCCAAACGCATCGAAAGAGTCTTAACAACCGACCCCGGAATGGGCGTTGTCCGCCACGTTGACGCGGGTTATAATGAGGCGATTGAGTTTGCGAGGGATAATGATGTTAAGATTCCGATGTTGAAAAAAAGTTAATATTATGAACGACGAAGATAAAAGACAGTTGCAACAGATAATTGATACAGGTAGTAATGTAGTTGGAACAGCTACCGGCAATTTATTAGGATTTCTTTTAGCAGATGCTCCAGGTGCGGCTCTTGGAGGTGCTATTGGCGCATCATTAACGGGTGTAATTAAGCAAGTTACTTTGGATATTATAAAAAGAAGTCTTTCTCACAGGGAAGAAATGAGAATTGGTGTCGCAACAACCTGCATCACAGACAGAGTTCAACAAAGATTAGCTGCTGGTGAACTTCCTCGTAATGATGGCTTTTTTGAGGAAAAACTAGATGGTTCGTTATCAAATGCTGAAGAAATTTTTGAAGGTGTATTGCTAAAAAGCAAAAATCAGCATCAAGAAAAGAAAATAAAGTTTATTTCAGCCATTTTTTCAAACACAACATTTACTGCTGAAATAAGTTTAGGTGAAGCAAATCATATCCTACAAGTTGCTGAAAATATCACCTATCGTCAAATGTGCCTTATTTCGTTATTCGAGAGAAAAGCAGAGCTAGAAAAAATTAATCTATCAACAAAATATTTATCTGATCAAGATAATAACGACGAAATGCCGGTTTTAGATAACCTTTCTACTTTACAAGAAATTTACCAACTCAATAATTTGGGTTTAGTTGCTTGTGAAAATAAAGAACAAACAGATACAGACGGATTTATCGCTGCCTCAATTACAAACTCTAAAAACTATCAAGCACTACTTAGTTATGATGATGTAATTCCTGACTACATGATTTTGACAGATTATGGAAAAAGATTTTATTCAATTATGAATTTATTAGACATTCCAAATGAGGATTTGATTGACGTTGCGGAAACAATATCTGAATAGGTATTTTGTTGGCGGTTGGGGAGAGTTTTGTGCGGTGAAGCGTAGTCTGGCACATTACAATGAAGCGATTAAATTTGCGAGGGAGAATGATATTAAAAATCCGATGTTAGGGCATTAATCTAATCAAAAAGAATAAGAAAATTATTTTATGGATGAGAATGAAAAAAACGAACATATTCTAAATCTAGCTTCGGAAATTATTAGTGATGTAGAGGGAAATAAACTCTCTGCTGAATCTCTAGTTCTAAAATCTACAAGATTAGCCAAACTTGCTGGTTCATCAAAAATCCAAAGTTGGCTTTGGTATGAAAAAACTGGTTACAACAAAACTGAGCCAATATCAATTGAATATTTAGGTTTGACTGGAAGGATAATCAATAAAAGTTCTGATTTCATTTTGTATGGTTCACTTGCTACACAAGAAGCCTCTGTTGAAACAACCAAAATGCAGATTGAACTTTTAAAAAGTAATCCTGAAACACCACAAATTAATTCCTTGAAGTATGGAAGTTTTCAGCCTCCAAGTAAGGCTCAAACTTTGTCTGGAGTAATTATTCATTATCAGAGAGTTATAAGTACTGTTAAAGGTTTAATACATAACTTCGCTTTGACAATTTATTATGAAAGGATTTTTAGCAACATCAACAAAAATATATTTAGTCAATATCAAATTGAAGTTGATAAATTGCTTTCAGGAAAATGTGATAGTGTTCTAGAAAAAATACCAACGATTTATAAAAGACTAAGTGAGGGAGATGTAGAAGCAATAAGTCATGCGTTAACCAGTTGTAGAAGGATAATTGACACTTTTGCTGATGTGATTTATCCACCTACAAATTCAACAATTCAAATTGGTGGCAATGAGTTAAAATTAAGCTCACAACATCATCAAAACCGAATTAATGTTTTCATTAATGAAAAAACTCAAAGTGATTCTCGTCGAAAGAAATTACGCCAATCATTAGGGAACTTTTATTCAAGAGTAAGTGCAGGAGTTCATAGTGATGTTACCCTCGATGAAGCAAAATCTTTATTTTTAGAAACTTATTTGTTTCTAGGGGAAATTTTAAAACTTTAAGTATTTGTAGAAGCCAAACTATATAAGCGGACAATTTCTTTCGGTATTTTACGTAGAAGCGACGACTTTTTTATTCACGGACTTTATCGAATCACAAGTTTTTACGGCGAAAGTTGGAGTTGGGCTTTAGGTATTTTGTAATCGCTGATTTTGGTCATCTTTCCACTCATTTACACGCAAATCAATTTTCAAACTTGCTCGAAAGACAGACCGATTGCCGCGAGTTTGACCGTTTGCAAATCGAAAGACGAAGAGATTAGAAAAAACTGCACTTGCCGCACAGACCAAATTACTTTGACAGATGCAATCGTCCAAAGTCTGACGACCGCGACCTTGCAGAATGTTGAATACCGCAAACCGCTGGCAGTTTGGGGCGAACTTTGGATAATCTTGGAAAAGATATTCGCTCCGCTGCAAGCGGCGTTGCTGGCGTTGGCGATTCGGCGGAAGTTTATGCGGTAGATTGTGTTAAAATGCTTTTTGTGAGGTGAAAAATATGTCGAATACAATCGAAGCGGTTTTTGATGGTGCGGTTTTTCGTCCTGAGCAGACGGTCGCTTTGAAACCGAACACTCGTGTTGAAATAACCGTTACGGTTAAAACTATCAATGAAACTTCAAAGGAATTTCACGTTAGAAGCAAGCATTTGGGTTTTAGAAAAGATTTGAATTACGACAAAACAAGCGAACTGATTGAAGAAATCGAGGGCGTAGGGAAATGATTACGCCCGATGCCAATATCGTTTTATATGCTTACAACGAAGATGCACCGAAACACACGGAAGCGAAGGAATGGTTTGAAGAACAATTTTCATTGACGGTTTCCTTCGGTTTGAGTTGGCAGGTAATCACGGCTTTTCTGCGAATTTCCACCAATCCGCGGGCGTTTCCTCAACCGTTCGATTTGCCGGAAGCGATTGATATTGTAGATGAATGGATTGCACATCCGAATATTGAAATTTTAACTCCGACGACAAATCATTGGACAATCTTTCAGAAGTTAATAATCGAAGGACAAACAAAAGCCGCTTTGATGATGGACGCGCATTTGGCGGCTTTGGCAATCGAACACAACGCGACTCTCGCCACGACTGACCGTGATTTTTCAAAATTTTCAGGATTGAAAACAATCAATCCGTTGATTATCTAAAACAGTTTGGGGCGAACTTTGGATATTCTTGGAAAAGATATTCGCACCCTTGCAAACGGCGTTGCCGACGTTGGCGATTCGGCGGAAGGTTATGCGGTAATAATTGTTAATGGTTAATTATCAATTGTTAATGCAAGAAAATCGCAATTCATTATTAACAATTCACTTTTTACAATTTATCATTGATTTTATGATTAAACGAAAAATAAATCTCGACGTAATTGACGAAGATTCGGCTTCACAGGCGATTGATTTTGTCAGCAAAATTGCTTATGAAAATAATATTGATTGGGCTTTAGTCGGCGGTTTGGCGATGAATTTTTACGGCAGCGACAGATTGACTAAAGATATTGATATGATTTCCAACAAACGCTTACCGATTCCGAAAGAAAAGATTGTCGGACAACTGCGGCAGGGCGGAGAGCGTTTTCAAGCCGAAACTGACAAAAAAGTTGTCTCAATTGATTGGATCATCCGCAATGACGAATTCAAGCCTTTATTCACAGCGGCACTAAAAGAATCCGTCAAAATCAATGATGTTCCGGTTCTCACGCCTGAATGGTTGGTAATTTTGAAATTCATCGCCGGACGCTTCAAAGATCAGGAAGATGCCGTCTTTTTACTGAGCCGAAAAGGATTGGTCAATCGAAATTTAATAAAGGAACATATCATCAAACACGCCGGAGCAATCGCGTGGGGTTTGGCAAAACACGGCTATCAACGCTGGTATGACCTCGCCGACGGTCGAAGCCTCGAAGAACAGCGCAATGAAAAGGAAGGTTATATTGATTCGTAAAAATGTTCGCCACTTTGACGCGGGTTATGAAGAAGCGATAGATTTTGCTAGGGGGAATGACGATGAGTAAATAAAATCGCCAGTGCATTTTTAGACATTTCTGTTAAATATTAATTGAATATGGGAGTAAATATGAGAACAATATTATTGAGTTTTGCGATAGTTTTTTTGTCCATTACGGTTTTTTCGCAGAAAAAACAAACTGATCTTGAATTTGAGAGGCTTAAAGGAGAGGTTAAATCTGTTCAGAATTCATCAACATATCTTGGCACGAAAAACAAGCCGGTAAAATCTCCGGAACGATATTACTATAACATCAAATCTTACGGTCTTAACGGAAATATTACCGAGGAACTTAATCCTAGATTGGGTCTAAAATATAATTATCAATTCGTTGACGGTTTTTTGTCTATGAAAGAAATTGTGGTTGATAAGCAGAAGGCGGCAAATATAATGCGGACGAAATCAATCGGAAATGCCGAGGATATGGAAAAGCCTGTTAAAACTATTAAACCCGATGACCGTTTCATAACGAGATTTGAATACGAATATGAAGATAACGGAAACCGTAAACTGCGACGAATATTTTTCTCTGATGGTCAGATGGATTCCATAACTCGTTACAGTTATAACTCTGCTGGTCTAATCGAAAATGAGGTTTACAACACTTACGGCAATAAGTGGTCCCATTCATATTTTTATGATACCGACGGGAATTGGAAGGTGAGCATCACAAAACGCTCAAACGTCAAAGGTGTGGTTGATATGACCGACCGAACGGAATACAGCGATTACAAACTCGACTCCGAGGGTAACTGGATCGAGCGAAAATACACAAATCTTCATGAATATGATGGTTCCTCAACGACCTCAAAAGGAATTGATTACCGCGAAATCAAATACTACGATGCGGACAAGCCGAAAAAGAAATAAAGGGCAGTATGAAGGATGAGAGAATTTTATCCCTCATCCTTTATCATTTATCCCTCAAACATCACGGTTGGATGACGGCGGTGTAGATTGGCGAAAAGCTGCCGAAGGGTTGGTTTTTTTCGAGGAAGATCGCGCGGATTTCTACTTGTTCGGCATTTCCGGGCGTGGTTGGCGCGATGTTGAAAACTCCGGGACTGCTGATGAGCGTCGCGGCTAACTGCCAATTGCCGTTTTTGTAGCGAAATTCGACGCGCAGACCGTCCATTCCGTATTTGCGGAATTCGGTTTCGAGAACGAAGTTCGGCATTGACGTTAATTTCAGGATGGGCGCGGCATTTTCGGGTTCGAGTCCGCCTTCGCCGGGCGCGATGATGCCGAGCAGTTCGCCATCGGCTTCGTTGTAAATTGATTTTTGCGCTTTGATACCGGCGGCGATTTCGCGGTAACGCTTTTTAACGCCGGGTGCGACTTCCGGCGGCGGATTAGGCGGCATCGTCCACGTCGGTTCTTTCGGCGCAGGCGCGTTGAGTGCGCCGTTGGCGATTTCGTCGGTGTAATCGTTCAACTGTTTTTCCTGTGCTTTGGCGGCGACCTTTGCCTGCACCCAATATTTTACCCAATTGTTATCCGCCGCCGTCTGCGTGAGAATCGTCGGCTTGATGTCGTATTTCGCCGCCAAATCCGGCAGATAGGTATTAAAATTCTCCGACCAATCGGCAAATGCCGACCAATTTGTCGGAATAAAATCTTTAGCCATAATCATTGTCCTCCTGAAATTTTTTTATTTGCTGGTAATTAACTTTTTAGGTTTTATAAATTGCCGTCTGCTTTAGCTGACGGAAAACTTGAGAACAGAAACAGGCTTTAGCCAAATAACAAAAATCAAATAAAATCCATACAGCTTTAGCTAAAGCAAAAAGGATGATTGATATTTTTCTTAAATTTGGCTAAAGCCGACAGCTTCAGCTAACCTAACCCGTCAGCTTAAGCTGACGGCAATTCATAAAATCAAAAACCTAATTAGTTATGACAGTAATTAACTTTTTGACGTTTGAGCATGATTATCGGTGAATTGTCTGATAACCGAATAGAAAAAGTTTCGACTTACAGTTATCGTTAAAGACATTCGAGCTTTACGCCGTAAAAGGAAATTGGGATGGATTATAAACCGCTTTCAGTTTTTTATGCAAGAACTTTTTTTCTACAATGAAATGCGTCATTAAAAAGTTAAGAAAAAGATTATTGCCCGCTAAATACACGAAAAGGCGCGAAAATAAGAATTCAAATAAAATTTATTCCTCATATTACGCACTTTTGATTTCAGCCGCATTTATGTGGCTTTCCGCGCTTCGCGGCGATTAGCCACGCTATTTATGGCGTGGACGGCAATTTCAATAAGTTTTTAGGGCGTTTTAACGTCCTTTTCTTCCGCTTTAGCTTTCATTGTTTAATGGCTCAAGCCTTTTTCAAGGACGTTAAAACGCCCTTTTGTCAGTTTCGTTTATTTGACCGCGCCATAAATGGACGCGGCTAATTGCCGCCAAAAGCGGAAAGCCTGTTAAAACAGGCTGAATACTAATTCTGCGTAACATCAGTTATACTTTTATTCTTTATTTTTCTTATATCTTTTAGCGTATTTCGCGTATTTCGCAGGCAAAAATTCAATTATAAAGCGCAAATATCAAAATTTTGCGAGCAAAAACTCCATTGCAGAACGCAAATATTTAAAAGTTGCCCGCAACAATCAAATTGTAGAGCGCAAAAATTCAATTGTAGAGCGCAAAAATTGAATTATTGCGGGCAAAAAATGAATTGTAGAGCGCAATAAATGAATTATTGCCCGCACTTGTCGCGTTATTGCCCGCAATAATTCAATTGTAGAGCGCAAATATTTAAAAATTGCCCGCACTTGTTACGGTAATGCCGCCGATAAACGCGATAAGGAACGCATTTATTCTTTACAGAACGGCAATTTGTGCTATATTGTTGGCAAAATTCAATTGAAAATCAACACTATGACCCAAACCGAAAACCCCAAACCACCCGCGCCAAACACCAAAACAAAACCGCCATGCCATATTCACGATAATGTTGGAAGTTGGGAAGTTAAAGATATTCGGGCGAATGTTTGTGTCAATAATGAAGATTTTATAGAATACAAAGGAATACATTACTGCCTCTTTCATCTGCCGACCAAAGATAAGGACATTCAAAGGTTTGAGAAAAGTTTTAGGAATAGACTTGAAAAAGTTAGACAAAATCTCGCAGAAATTGAAAAACTGCCCGAAGAAGAACAAGTAAAAGCCAAAGCTGAACTTCGCTACGACTTTCGTTATGTCTTTTTTCCTTCGGAATTAGATTTGTCTAATTACAAATTTGAAGTTGCCGCTGATTTCAGTTCGGCAACATTTTCGGCTGACGCTTATTTCAGTTCGGCAACATTTTCGGCTGACGCTTCTTTCAGTTCGGCAATATTTTCGGGAAATGCTTATTTTTATGAAGTTATGTTTAGTGGGAAGGCAAATTTTGATGATGCCTTTTTTCAGCGGAAAGAAAATTTGGTAAATTTCAGCAGTTCTTCGTTTATCTTGAGTGCTAGATTTCAAAAAGTAGTATTTGAATCCAAACCATATTTTGTAAGAACAATCTTTTACTCCAGTGTTGACTTCAAGTTCTCTACATTTAGCGAGAGTTCAGATTTACGCTTTTCAACGGACAATTTTAAGGGCGATGTTAGTTTTAGATCAGTCTATCTGAAAGGCTATTTGTTTTTTGAGAAAAGTGATAATGAGGACACAAATTTAACACCCATTACGAATATGGATTTTTCGTATTTGTTGGCGGAAAAACCAGAACGTATTGTTTTTAGAAATGTATTGCTAAAACCTAGTTGGTTTGTTGGACTAGATTCAAGGAAGATAGTTTTTTCTTTGGTTGATTGGGAAAATATTAAGGATGGTAACTCAGGGATTCAACGAGAAGTTAAAAGTGTTGCAGAAAAAAATAAAGGTGATTTACAGTTAAGTTACAGATTGTTAGCCGAAACATTATTTAATCTAGCGTCTAATTCTGAAGAAAATAATCGTTTTGCTCAAGCCTCAAACTTTCGTAAATCAGCTTTAGAATGTGAAAGACTCGAAAGACTCTATCGCCAAAAAACTAAGTGGAACGAATTCAAACAACATTGGGGCAAGCACATAATTTGTCGGCAATTCTTTTCAGAAGCGAAAAAGACTCTGACGGAAAGTGGGAAACTGCTCTGGAAAGCACCGATTGATTTTGTCCATTATCTCTATCGTTATCTAAGCGGTTACGGCGAAAAATGGTTTCGCGCATTTTGCTGGTTATTGGTTATCTGGTTTGCTTTTGCGGTTATTTATTATTTTGCTCAAGGTTTTGTGGGAGATAACAAACTCGGTTTTGGAGATTCAATCGGCTACAGTCTGCAAGTAATGACGCTGCAAAGACCTGAACCGCGCCCGGAAGCAGGTTTAACCCGCGTTATCTACGGAATGGAAACGATCTTCGCACCGCTGCAAGCCGCACTTCTCGCGCTGGCGATTCGGCGGAAGTTTATGCGGTGATTCGAGATATTTCGTTGTTTCCCTCAATTAGTTTGGTTCTTGAGTTGGCAAATGTTTATTTCAATATGACATAATTTTCCTTTAATCTTTGTAACTCTGAAAACAGTAACTTTTATCGTGACCGAAAAAAATAATCCGACATCTTTGCTTAAGCCGTCTTTGGACTGGCTCCTGATCTTTGTTCCCGTGGCAATTGCGCTTCGGTTTATTCCGGGTTTGAAAAATCCGACCGTGCTTTTTATCGTTGCCTGTATTGCCATCATTCCGCTGGCGGGTTGGATGGGGAAGGCGACCGAGCATCTGGCGGAACATCTCGGACAGGGAATCGGCGGCTTGCTTAATGCCACCTTCGGCAATGCGGCGGAATTGATTATTGCCCTGTTTGCCTTGTCGAAAGGTCTGGAAGGTGTGGTAAAAGCCTCGATCACCGGCTCGATCATCGGGAATTTACTGCTGGTTCTCGGATTTTCGATTGTGGCGGGCGGGACGAAATATAAAACGCAAAAATTTGAAAGAACCGCCGCCAGCACGACTGCAACTGCCTTGACATTAGCCGGAATCGCGCTTTTGATGCCGACCGTTTTTCATTTGATCGGCGATAATACGCCGGTAGCGCAGGGCGGTTGGACTCCGCAAAAAGAGCAAAATCTCAGTATGGCGATTGCCGTCGTATTGTTTCTGACCTATATTGCCACGCTCGTTTTCTCACTCGTTACACATAAGGAATTATTTATCGGCGAAGCATTGCAGGGATGCGCGCAGGAAGTCGGTCACGAAGAAGAAGAAGGCGGTGAACATTGGTCGAAAAGACGCGCAATCACTACGCTTTTGGTGGCAACGGCATTTGTGGCATTGATCTCGGAATTTTTGGTCGGAGCAGTCGAAGCGGCGCGCGAAAAGCTCGGTTTTACGGAAGTTTTTGTCGGTGTGATCGTGGTTGCGATTATCGGCAACGCGGCGGAACATTCTTCGGCGATAATGATGGCGATGCGAAATAAAATGGATCTTTCGCTCGGTATTGCGCTCGGTTCTTCGCTCCAGATCGCTTTATTTGTTGCCCCGATCTTGGTCTTTGCTTCTTACTTTTTCGGAAAACCGATGAATCTCGAATTCACGATTCCCGAAATCGTCGCGGTTTTTGCTTCAATTCTGATCGTTCAGCAAATCTGTTCGGACGGCGAAAGCAATTGGATCGAAGGCTTACAACTGCTTTCGGTTTATACAATTCTCGCAATACTTTTTTACTTTCTTCCCGATGTGCATCACGTTGCCGAAACAATCAACAATTTGACACCGCAACATTAGCGTCAGATAGACGGAAAAGCAAAAAACTTTATATTCTGCGTCGTAAGATTTATCGAGAAGTTCTTAAATTTTATAGAGGTGAAAATATAATGGCAATGCAGGGATTCAAATATACAATATCGTGGACAAATGATTTTACGGAGGTCGATAATCAGCCGGCGGGATTTTCGGATCGTTCGGCGCGGACCAAGGCGACGGTTACGCTTGACCCGAAAATGATAGCGACCAGAGATTCAAAGGAGTCGGATTATTATTTTAAGCCTTCGACCGTAATTGTTATAGTCAAAGGCGCAAAAACCGAATCGTGGGTTCTGAAGGATAAGAAAAGTGATGATCTTTTGAAGCACGAACAGATTCATTACAACATCAGCGCACTCGGCGGACGCGATCTGGAACGAAAAGTTCTCACTTTAAAAGACCCTGCGGGACAGGAATTGATTAATAAAAAGGATGCTCTCGGTAAAGAAATACAGACATTGATCGACAAGATCAACAAGGAATATGACGAAGGGATCAATGGAACAAATCACGGCGCAAAGTCCGCTGAACAGGCAAAGTGGGAACTTCACATAAACAATTTGATGAATAAACCCGAAGCCGAACTCAAAGGAGTTTGAGATTTATCCATTAACCCTGACAACATTAACGGCGCGGCAAAATTTACGGCAAAGCGTTTGGATTATTATTAACTGATGTTACACAGTAGAGTGAATTTCCGCTTTTGTCGCTGAAAGCGACTGATATTATAGCCTAGCGAGAATCGCTAGGTATTTATGACAAACGCCCCGCTCGCTGAAGTCGAGCAATAATCACCTGCTTTTTGTTCGTCGCTTTCAGCGACGGGACATATTATCAACACTAACCTAGCGATTCTCGCTAGGCTATAATTTTGGTCGCTTTCAGCGACAAAAACTAAAACTGCGTAACATCAGCTATTAAGGCTAATTTCGGAAAGTTCATAAGTTAGGCTTGATACAAAAATTGTTTAGATTTAACCTATAAACAGTTCTAAAAATAATCTAAAAAATCTTTCCGAGAATTTATGCCGCGAATTATTTTATTTGTTTTGTTTGCCGTTTGTTTGTTGTCGCCGTTTGTTTTTGCACAGGAAAAACCTGATGAATCGTTTAATAAAAAGGTTGAGAAGTTAAATAAGATAGACGGATTTATGCCGCTTTACTGGGACGCGAAAGGCGGCAGGATGTTGATGGAGATTTCGCGGTTTAACAGGGAATTTCTTTATCAGGTTTCGCTGCCTGCCGGAGTCGGTTCAAATCCGATCGGTTTAGACAGAGGACAACTCGGACGCACATTTGTCGTTTATTTCGAGCGTGTCGGGAACAAAGTTTTGTTGATGCAGCCGAATTATCGGTATCGTGCGTTGTCCGACGACGAAGCCGAACGCAAAGCGGTTGACGATTCGTTTGCGCGTTCGGTGATTTTCGGATTCAAGGTCGAAAGTGAACAAGGCGACAAGGTTTTGGTTGACGCAACCGCGTTTTTATTGCGTGACGCGCACGGCGTAGCGGAAACTTTGAAACGCGCCAAGCAGGGAAATTACAAAGTTGACGATTCGCGCAGCGCGTTTTATTTGGCACGCACGAAAGGTTTTCCGCTCAATACCGAGATTGAAACAACGCTCACCTTTGCGGGCGACGAACCCGGCAGATTGGTCGGTTCGGTAACGCCGACGGCAAATTCCGTGACTGTTCGAGAACATCATTCGTTTGTCGAATTGCCCGATAATAATTACAAACCGCGCAAATTCGATCCGCGTGTCAATTCCATTGCCATCACGTTTTATGATTTTGCGTCGCCGTTCACCGAATCGGTTGAAAAGCGTTGGATCACGCGCCATCGTTTGGAGAAAAAAGACCCGAACGCTGCCGTTTCCGAAGTCGTGAAACCGATTGTTTATTATGTTGACAACGGTGCGCCCGAACCGATTCGCTCGGCTTTGGTCGAAGGCGCGTCGTGGTGGAATCAGGCATTTGAAGCCGCCGGATTTAAGAATGCGTTTGTTGTCAAGGTTTTGCCGAAAGACGCTGATCCGATGGACATCTCCTACAATATGATAAATTGGGTCAATCGTTCGACACGCGGCTGGTCTTACGGCTCATCGGTCGAAGACCCGCGCACGGGCGAGATTATTAAAGGCAATGTTTTGCTCGGTTCGCTGCGAATTCGGCAGGATTTTATGCTCGGCAACGGCTTGATTCCGGCTTATGCCGGCACGGACGAAAACGGTTTTTGTATGTTCGGCGATTCGCCCGAATTGAATTACTTGGCTTCGGATGTAAAAGATGAAGCGGAAATGTCTCTGGCGCGGATTCGGCAACTTGCGGCGCACGAAGTCGGACACACGCTCGGTTTCGCGCATAATTTTGCGGCGAGTTCTTATAATCGCGGTTCGGTGATGGATTATCCCGCGCCGCAGGTCGAGATCAAAAACGGCAAGCTCGATCTTTCAAATGCTTACGCCGTTGGCATCGGCACGTTTGATAAATATTCGGTGAAGTTCGCTTATTCGCAATTCCCGAACGGCACTAACGAAGATACGGAACTGGAAAAAATCATCAATAAAGGCGTAGCGGACGGAATGCTTTATATTTCGGACGATGACGCACGCGGAATGAATACGGCACATCCGTTGGCGAGTATTTGGGATAACGGCACGGATATGGTCGCGTATTTGCGGCACGAAATGGACGTGCGCCGCATCGGTCTGACAAATTTCGGTTTGAACAGCATCCCGAAAGGCACGCCGCTTTCCGAACTCGAAACCAAATTAATTCCGCTTTATTTGCATCATCGTTATCAACTCGTTTCCGCGCTCAAATCGGTCGGTGGAATGTATTTTAGTTATGCCGTCAAAACCGATAGCGGAATCGTCCCGAACAAATACCGCGAAATCGTTGCGCCGGAAAAACAGCGAGAAGCGATAAACACCGTCCTCGACACAATAAAACCGGAAGAATTAACTTTCCCCGCGAACATTCTAAAAATAATGCCGCCACGCGCCGACGGGTTCGGCGGCGGCACGAGCGAATACTTCGAGAAACGCACCGAACCGGTATTTGATTCAATCGGCGCGGCGATGATCGCGGCTGATCTAACAATTTCCGGCTTGCTCGAACCGACCCGCGCCGCGCGTATGATCGAATTCAACGCCGAAGATAAAAAATATCCGCATTTCAAAGAATCGGTTGACGCGCTGATGGCAAGAATCTGGAAAATCCCGAAACCGACCGACAATTACCAAGCCGCAATTCTCAACGCCGAACAAAATCTGCTCACCCAAAGATTAATGGATTTAACCGCCAACGCCGACGCTTCCCCGCAAGTCCGTGCCGTCTCCAACGAAACATTATACCAACTAAACGAAACCTTAAAATTTGAACTGAAAACCAAACCCGACGCAAATCGGCGATTGATTCAGCAAGACATCGAAAGATTCTTAACCCGCCCCGACGCACCGCGTCAGCGCACTTCGCCATTACCGATTCCTCCGGGCGAACCGATTGGAAATTGAGTTTTTTAATTTACTTTAGAAATGGATGTTTAATGATTAAAAAAGGTCAAGTATTCGAATGATCAACTTTGAATCCAGCCATATAAAATTATCTTTTCGCGGTTTGACCACATTCGTAGGAGTAAAGCAGATTAGAGATTAGTAGATGGCAGAGGCAGAAGCCTGAGCGTAAGCAAGGGCGGCGATCTGAATAAATTCTCCCTTTCTCACGCTCAGGTTTCTGCCAACTTCACCATACATTAATCGTAAATCTGCTCTAATAACCATTAGTGCTAGTTAGCGATATTGAAAACAAAAGACTTAGCAATTTGGAAAAAGCGTTATTTTCGTAAATTTACTGAAATCAGCCGAAATATGGCAAAAATCGCTTTCAATGCACAATATTATTCCCTTTATTTTCAACAACTTAGTTTTTTCAAACTAGCACCAGTGGTTATTTAGAATCGGTGGTGAGGAGTTTCTGTTATTTCTTCCCGATACGAATGCTAACGGCGCGATAGTTGTGGCGGAAACCATCCGTAGTTTAGTTGCCAATAAAGTTATTATCGAAGACCGGCAAATTACCGTAAGCATCGGAGTCAGCGAACTAGGCAAAGGGGAAAGCCTCGATGATTGGATTAAACGAGGCGATGAATAACTTTACTTAGCCAAGAAAAATGGTAGAAATCAGGTGTTTAGCCGGTATCCCGAAGCATAAATTTTACTTTACCGTGAAAAAATTATTCTTTGCGGGTATGCTCGATCAAAAATTGAAGCATTACGGCTTTAATTATTTGCGATCCCCAACCGTGAAAATTGTAGTCAAAACCGTGCTGGGCATAAGGGATGTAAATAGCCTTATGCGGTATATTGTTTTCTTTTAATTTGATGTCGAGAAATCTCATATTTTCTCCGCGCACAAACTGATCGTAGCCACCGTGAACGATCAAGGTTGGCGAAGTATTGGGCGAAATGTGTGAAGTTGGCGTGGCAAGTTCGTAATTGTTGCGAATCTCGTCAGATTCGTGGGGATTACCGCCTAGAAATGCAGCTAATGTTTTTTTGCCATCGATCACATATTCATTTGCCGGGTTATCATAAGCCCAAAATAAATCGACAGGTGCATAGAATGAAATGACGGCGCGAACTTTTTCAACTTGAGTTTTTTTCGGACAAGCAGCAGGCAGGCGCGAATCATCGGCGGTATAAGCGGCAAGTAACGCGAGATGGGCTCCGGCGGAGCGTCCTAAAAGTGCTATTCGATCAGGTTCGATATTAAATTCTCCGGCGTTTTCCTTGATCCAAAGTATCGCGCACTTTACATCCCCAATAGCTGTTTTAAAGTTCGGCTGCGGTGCAATGCGGTAGTCAATATCGAAAACCGTAAAGCCATTCGCGGCAAGCCATTTGTTCCATTGCGGAAAATCGTTCCTGTTGCCGGCATTCCAAGAACCGCCGTGGATGACAATAATCGATGCGCCGTTATTTTCATTTTTTATACTCGGAAAATAAATATCAAGCTGTAATTGTTGTCCCCCGACTGTGGAAAAAGTTTGAGTGGTAAAGTTTATACCGGATAATTTTTCGCCGATTAATCCACTGAAATACTCGCTAAAGGAAAGTGAAACATTTTGTTCTTTTGCCAACGGCAATACGCTGATAAAGGGATAAAGTGAAATTAAAAGCGCAATTGTCGAAATAATTAGCGGTGCAATCCAAAAATTTGACTTACCTTTGGAACTTAAAATCAAAAAGCTGAAAATAATTGCAATAATCGAAAACATCCCGAGCCATAAACTCCATTCGCTGACGACAACCGAAAAAAGCCATAGTTGATAAGCAGGTGCCGGAATTATTATCCAGATCACCGCTAAAAATATAATTAAACTAAAAATTAGTGAAAAAACTTTTAACATCGGTATCAATTTGAACGAACTAATGATTTTTTTTCGGCAATAGAGTAAAGTTCTTATAAAATAAAAGGGAGATTATGGAAGAAAATATAACTATCGTTTTTCACGGGTTTCTGAATCTGACGAATTTGGAAAAATTAAAATTGACCGAACAGATAAACAATTATTTTGATTCGAACGACCGCGAGCCGATAAGAGATGATAATGAATCAAGGTTCCGAGAAATTTCATCAGATGTGCCGGACAAAAAATGTAAATGTTGCGGAAATCAAATTAAAATCTAAGTCAGATACTGTTGCAGAAGCGGTTCGAGATTGTTGAAGTCGAGTGGTTTGTTGATCAAATCATCGCATCCGGCTTCGATGGCGCGGCGATAAAAAGAATTTCCATAGGCTGTAACTGCAATGATCGGCACTTTTCCGAGACCGTCAAATTTGCGTATAATTTGCGTGGCGGTTAATCCGTCCATATTTGGAAGCGATAAATCCATCAAAATCAAATCAGGAATACATTTTTGGACTTTTTCAACTGCTTCGTTACCGTCTGCCGCTTCAATAACTTCGTAGCCGAAACTCTCCACTAAAAATTTCATCATTGTCCGAATGTCCGGGTAATCTTCAACAATTAATACTTTTTTTGACATGATTTTCTCGTAAGTAATTAAATACCAAAGATTAGAATACAGAATGTAAGTCATAAATTCAACAAACTTTGCTCTCTAAAAGACTAAATTATTTATAATTTCTTAAACTTCGACTTGTTGAACAGGCAATATCAGCCTAAAATTTTCTGCGATGAAGAAAGTAGATTTAATTATTTATAACGCACACCAACTTTTAACCTGCACTTCTTTTAATAAAGCCAAAAAACATTTAGCTATGCAGGATTTAGGAATCATAGAAAACGGCGCGGTCGCAATTTCCACCGGAAAGATTGTCGCCGTCGGCAAATCCGCTGACATTTTGCGCGAATTTGAGAGCGAAAATTTGATTGACGCTCATGGCAAAGTCGTTTCGCCCGGGTTCGTCGAATGTCATACGCATATCGTTTTTGCGGGAGATCGTTTGAACGAATTCGAACTCAAGATCAAAGGCGCGGATTATCTCGAAATCCTGCAAAACGGCGGCGGAATTCTCTCGACGGTGCGCCAAACACGCGAAGCGAGTTTGACGGATTTGATTGAACAATCGCAAAAAAGACTCGATAAATTGCTTGCACTCGGTGTTACAACCTGCGAAGTCAAAACAGGTTACGGACTCGACACCGTGACCGAACTGAAAATGCTCGAAACAATTTTGGAGTTAGACAAAACGCATCCGATTGATCTGATACCGACATTTCTTCCCGCCCACACCGTTCCGCCGGAATTTAAGGAAAACTCCGATAAATACGTTGATCTGATTTGCAACGAAATGTTGCCGAAAGCGAAGAAAATTATCAATTATCAATTATCAATTATCAATTATTTTGTTGATGTTTTTTGCGAGAAAAACGCCTTTAATCTCGAACAATCGCGTCGTGTTTTAGAAACCGCAAAATCACTCGGATTCAAACTAAAAGCGCACGTTGACGAATTTACAAATCTCGGCGGCGCACGAATGGCAATCGAACTCGGCGCAACTTCGATTGACCATTTGGACGCGATCTCCGACGCTGAAATTGAATTGTTATCAAACTCTCAAACAATCGGTGTTATCACGCCGACGGTCAATTTTAATTTTGGTTCAACCGCATTTGCCGACGCGCGCAAATTGATTGATTCCGGCTGTGCCGTCGCGCTTTCAACCGATTATAATCCCGGCAGTGCACCGTGTCCATCTTTGCCAAACGCAATGGCAATAGCTTGCCGTTACCAAAAATTATTACCGTCCGAAGCGTTCAACGCCGCCACCGTCAACGCCGCCTTTGCTGTCGGATCGGGCGAAAAAGTCGGTTCGATTGAAGTCGGAAAACAAGCGGATTTATTGATTTTGGACACAAAAGATTATCGTGAAATCGCTTATGAATTCGGCGGTAACTTTGTCGAAAACATCTTCAAAAAAGGTATCATTCAATCTTCGACCGCGTAATCTTTGCCGTAATACTTGCTCGTGATATTCGTGTGAAATTTCAATGCCGGGATCGGTTCGTATTTCGGTTCGCCGAGATTCGGCAACACTTCCAAAATCTCGTTTTCCCAAACATAAACTGCCATCGGAAACGAAATTCGCGGTTTGGCAAACAAAGATTTGTCGCGCGGTTTGCTGACGCGGTGCGTTGTCGAAGGCAAACGGTCATTCGTAATGCGCTGCATATAATCGCCGGTGTTCAAAACGATTGTGCCTTTCGGCGCGTTGAGCCGAATCCATTTGTTATTTTGACGATTAAAAACCTGCAAACCGTCAACATTTTGCGCGGGCAGAAACGTGAACAGATCAACGTCTTCGTGCCCGAGCATTCGCCCCGCGCCCGATTCGTCGTCCTGCGCCGAAATTGACGGGTAATAATTCAGCCGAAAACCGAAATTCGGGGCGGTTAATTTCTCATCATAAAGATTTTCGTCAACCTTCAAATACCGCAAAATGCTCTGCATTATAGGTAGGATCAACTTTTCCTGCGCCTTGACGACCCCGCGAAAGATCGGTTCAAAACCTTCCTTTGCCCAGAAATTTTTCTCATCAAAATTCACATCGTTGTCCAAATCAAAAGCGCGGCGGCAAAACACCCAGCCTTCGACCAGATCAGGATGAATGATCGTAGTTTGCTTGATCGGAAAATAACCCTGATTGACCGACCCGAAGCGTTCGGCTTCATATTTCATCCGTTCGGCAACCGTTGTCGTTTCAAACAATTCAGCGATTTTTTGCTCGGCGGTTTCGTAGAGATTTTCGTCAATACCGTGCCCCGACAAAATCGCAAATCCGATGCCTTCGAGTGCCGCGCCCAAACTTTCCGCAAAACGCTTTTTGCCGTCTTCGCCGCCCTCGAAAAATTCGCGCAGATCGCAGGTTTTGATCTCGTAATCTTCGTCAAAATCTTCCGCATTTTCTCGTTCCGCCAGATTGTATTCCTGATTTTTACTAACCTGTTCAAATTTCCGAAAATCCTGATTGACGGCGAAGATGCCCTGTTCTTTGGCTGAATTCATAATTCGAATTATAGAATCAGTCCGCCGAATATCACAACCTAATGCGGAATCATTCGGACATGCGGTTGAAACTAAAATTAAAAGAAGTAAAATGTCTGTGAGGTAAATTTATGAGCGCAGTTCCGAAAGAAAAATATACGCTGGCAGAATACTTCGATCTCGACAAAAATGCCGAAGGAAACTTTGAATACTTCGACGGCGAAATTTTTGAAATGAGCGGCGTGTCGCCTAATCACGCAACGATTGAGGTAAATTTAATTACAAAATTCAGTCCGCGAGCTAATAACAAAGGCTGTCGAGTTTTTCCGGCAAACCTTCGTGTCAAAGTTCCGGCTTTGCCGACTTATCGTTATCCCGATCTTTCGGTCGCTTGCGGCGAAGCGAAATTTGTCGAAACGGGAGGATTGCAATGTCTGGCAAATCCGATTCTGGTCGTCGAGGTTTTATCCGATTCAACCGAAAGATACGATCAGGGCGAAAAGTTCCGTGAATACAAATCAATCGAAACTTTTGCCGAATATCTATTGATCTCTTCGACCGAAAAAGTCGTCGTGCTTTATCAAAAACATAATGAAAAATTTTGGCTGCGGAGCGATTATGTGACAGGCGAAAACTTTCATCTGAATACGCTCGATTTTGAGGTCAGCGTTGACGAAATTTATCAGGACGTAGATTTTCCAATTGAAACATAATGAACGAAATCATATTAGACGGTGAAAATCTCACCTTTGAACAAGTTGTCACAGTCGCATTTGGAAAACCTAACCAGCCACCTGTGGTTTTATCAGCGAAAGCACAAAAAAATGTGAATCGTTCAGCCGATGCCGTGCAAAAATTGCTGGAGCGCGGCGAAATTGCTTATGGAATTACGACGGGTTTTGGTGCTTTTAAGGATAAAATAATTTCCCGCGCCGAAGTCGAGCAATTGCAAAAAAACATCGTTTTAAGTCACGCCGTCGGTGTCGGAAAACCGTTCGATATTCCGACGACGCGGGCGATTATGCTGATTCGCGCCAACACTTTGGCGAGAGGTTTTTCAGGCATTCGTTTGGAAACCCTCGAACTTTTGCTTTCCCTTCTCAACAATGGCGTTCATCCCGTAATACCGGAAAAAGGCAGTTTGGGAGCAAGTGGCGATCTTGCACCGCTTGCTCATATGGCTTGCGTCTTGATAGGTGAAGGCGAAGCCGAAATTGACGGCGAAATTATTCACGCCGGGAAAGCATTAAAAAAGGCAAAATTGAAACCGATCAAACTAGCCGCAAAAGAGGGACTTGCGTTGACCAACGGCACGACCGTTATGACGGCGGTTGGTTTGCTTGAAACTTGTAAGGCGAAGTATTTGGCAGATGTTGCTGATATTTCGGGGTGTCTTTCTCTCGAAGCACTCCACGGCACACTGCTTGCATTCGATGAGCGAATTCACGCACTTCGCCCGCATCCGCGACAGATCGAATGCGCCAAAAATTTACGGGAAATCTTAGATGGCAGCGAATTTGTGCGCGGATTTGATAAAACAAATGTGCAGGATGCCTATACTTTACGCTGTATTCCGCAGGTTCACGGTGCTTGCCGCGACGCGATTGCATATGCCGAATGGGTTATAAATATCGAATTGAATGCGGTTACGGATAATCCGCTAATTTTCTGCGATGAAAATTGTGAAAATATCGATGTTATTTCCGGCGGGAATTTTCACGGCGAACCGCTGGCGTTGTCAATGGATTATCTGGCAATTGCGTTATCGGAACTTGGAAATATTTCGGAAAGACGTATTATGCGCTTGACCGATGAATCTTCAAACGCGCACGTTTTGCCGGCATTTCTGACTGAAAACGGCGGACTCAATTCAGGCTTTATGATCGTGCAATACACGGCGGCGGCACTTGCTGCGGAAAACAAAATTCTGTCGCATCCGGCTTCGGTCGATACGATTCCGAGTTCGGCAAATGTCGAAGATCACGTTTCGATGGGTGTTACTTCCGTGTTAAAATTACGGCAAATTGCTGAAAATTTAGAACAAATTTTGGCGTTGGAACTTTTATGTGCAGCACAAGGAATTGATTTTCGCAAAAAAAAGATTGGTGCGAAAAAATCGCTAGGTAAAGGAACCAACAAAGCCTACAATTTAATACGCCGACAAGTTCCGTTTATCGAGAAAGATTCGTATATGAAAACTTATATCGAAGCCGTGCGGGAATTGGTGGCGAAGCAGAAAATTTGAAAATGAACAAGGACTGATGCTTTTGCAAAATTTGTTTTTAGGGCTATGCCCACCGATGTGCGGAAAGGCTCTGCCTTTCCTTGATTCATCTTTCAACTTGCATGAGGCTGTGCCTCAGCTTGGCAGAAGCTGTCGAGGCGCAGCCTCTTTCATCTTTGGAAACTTAACGGAAAGGCAGAGCCTTTCCGCACATCAGGCGGCACAGCCGCAAATCAAATCTTCTGCAAAGGCATCAGTAAAGGAGTTAAAATGCAAGAAACATTTACTAAATTTGCTAAATTGGTATCGCATTTTTCGGGTCGGATGAGTGCTACCATAATTGCCTTTTTAATCGTAATAAGTTGGGTTATCGGTGGTTTTATTGTCGGTTTTTCATCTGATTATCAAATGTATATCAACACCGGCACAACTATTATTACATTTTTGATGGTATTTCTTATTCAAAACACACAGAATAGAGATTCAGAAGCAATGCAGGTCAAATTGGACGAAATCATTCGTTCGATCAAAGGCGCGGGAAACGAGTTTTTGGATTTGGAGAATCTGGACGAGAGCGAGTTGGATGAAATTCGTGAAAAATATCTGAAGCTGGCAAAAGAAGCGAGAATCGAAATTGAGAAAAAGGCACAACCGGCAAAATAAGATTTCATCAAAAAGAAGTCGGAAAAAAAATGGTTAAGTTTGAAATTCAAGAAAATGTTGCTTTAGCCGAATTTACCACATTAAAAATCGGCGGAAAGGCGCGTCTTTTTGTGAAAGCGACAAGTGAAAGCGAAATTCTCGAAGCCTTGGCATTCTCCGAACAAAATAATTTAGAAGTTTTTATTCTTGGCGGCGGGAGTAATGTTTTGATTGCTGATAAAGGTTTTGACGGTTTGGTTTTGAATGTATTGCTCAAAGGGATTTCTACTTTTAATGAAAACGCCGATACTGTTTTTATTACGGCACAAGCGGGTGAAGATTGGGATAATTTTGTAGAAAATTGTGTCCGTAAAAACTTAGCCGGAATTGAATGTTTAAGCGGAATTCCGGGTTTTGTCGGCGGAACTCCGGTGCAGAATGTCGGAGCCTACGGTCAGGAAGTGTCCGAAACAATCGAAATGGTTCGGGTGTTCGACCGTAAA
>JANMAA010000011.1:0-21535 GCA_031359215.1 Acidobacteriota bacterium
CGCCAAATTACAAAGCTGAACGCCGCAAGTTTCGCGCCGTTTTTCACGCCCGACGGCAAGCGAATTGTCTTCTGCACGAATTATTTTGCAACCGACGCGAGAAAACGCAATTTCGATCTGGCGATGATAAATGTTGACGGAACAGGACTCGAAAGAGTTACTTTCAATGAAACTTTCGACGGTTTCCCGATGTTCTCGCCCGACGGCAAAAAGTTAGTGTTCGCCTCAAACCGCAATGCCGCGAAAACAGGCGACACGAATGTTTTTATTGCAGATTGGGTTGAGTAATATATGACTCAGGAAGAAAGATTCAGTTTGATTTTCGTGTTTTCCATCATTGTCGTTGTTTATGTATATGCTTTCGGTGGTTTGGTTAGGTTGTCATTGGAAAAATTCAACCTCGTTAAGACCAAACCATCAGTTTCTCAAATTTGGTTCAGACGTTTTATCTTCATCATTGCTCTATTCGGGTTTGGCTGCTTCGGTTATGCTTATTTTATTGAGCCATATCGGTTGAGCGTTAGAAACATCGAAATAAAGAGCGCGAAAATTCCGAAAGGCGGCAAACCGATTCGCATTGTTCATATTTCCGATGTTCACAGCGACGCGAAAGCACGACTTGAAGAAAAATTGCCGGCGGCAATTGCTGAACAGAAACCTGATTTGATTATTTTTTCCGGCGACTCTTTGAATTCGCCCGAAGGTTTGCCGATTTTCCGCAAATGCTTAACTGAAATTTCCAAAATTGCACCGACTTATGTGGTGCGCGGAAATTGGGACGTTTGGTATTGGAAAGAGCAGAATTTATTTGGTGAAACCGGCGCGAAACAATTAAACGGTGTGCCGGAAAGAATAGAAATCAACGGCATTCCGATTTGGTTGGCTGGTGTTTTTGTTGGAGATGAAACAAAACTTTCCGCAACCCTTAATCCGATTCCAAAAGACGAATTTTCAATTTTTGTATTTCATTATCCAGATTTAATCGAAGAAGTCAGCCGCGCCGAAATTGATCTATACTGTGCCGGACACACGCACGGCGGACAAGTGGCAATGCCTTTTTACGGAGCGTTAGTGACATTTTCAAAGTTTGGAAAAAAGTATGAAGGCGGAACTTATCAAGTCAACAAAACATGGCTAAATGTCAATCGTGGAATCGGAATGGAAGGCGGAGATGTTCCACGAGTGCGCTTTTGGGCGAGACCTGAAATAACCGTCATTGATATAATTTCAGAGTAATTTTATGAAAAAATATTTAATAAGTTTTCTTCTTTTATTATCGTTCGCCCTTAGCGCGTCAGCGCAGAAGTTGCAGCAGCAAAAGCCTGACATAACCGAGCAAAATCTTCGCACACACGTTGCATATCTTGCTTCTGACGGGCTTGAAGGCAGACGCACGGGCGAAACGGGTGCGACGAATGCAGCCGGTTATGTGGCGAATATTTTTACTAATTATAAACTTACAGCCGGTGTTTCGCAGACGAATGAAAAAGGTAAAACGAGTAAGAATTATTTACAAAGTTTTCCTTTTGTTACCGGCGTTGAAGCGGCGCAGACGGGCAATGAATTTAAGTTGAGTCTGAAAATCTCCGGCAAACAGGAAACAACAATCGAAGATTCTCTTTCCGTTAAATCCGTCGAATTTTCGCCAAATGCCGAAGTCGTTAATGCGCCGATTGTTTTTGTCGGCTACGGCATCGTTTCGGGCGAACTGAAATATGACGATTACGCAGATTTGGATGTGAAAGGCAAAGTCATTTTAGCCTTTGACGGCACACCCGAAGATAGTCCGCAGTCGCCGTTTGCGCGGTTTAATGCGATGGCAAAAGCGTTGATTGCCAAAGAAAAAGGCGCAGTCGGATTGCTTTTAATTTCACGCGAAGCAAAGTTAAGCGATGACCGAATCGCACAATTTAAGTATGACCAAACGCTTGGCGAAGCGGCTTTGCCGACGTTTATTATCTCGCGCAACACGGCACAAAAAACTCTCGGCATTACGGAAAAGGATTTGAAAACAGCGGAAGATGTAACTGCGTTGAAAAAGGATTCGGCGTTGAATATCAAAGTCAGTTTTCGAGATACGCAACCCGTCGTCAGTTTCAAAATAAATCTCGTTAAAAAACAAGCAGTTGCGTATAATGTCATTGGAATTTTAGAAGGAAAAGACGCGCAACTCAAAAACGAAGCAATCATTATCGGAGCACATTACGACCATCTCGGACACGGCGGGCAAGGAAGTTTGGCAGTAAATTCAACCGAAATTCATCACGGCGCAGATGACAACGCTTCCGGCGTAGCGGCAATGCTCGAACTTGCGCGGCAATTTGCCAAAGAGAAAAACAACAAACGCACCTTAATTTTTATCGCTTTCGGCGGTGAAGAAGAAGGACTTTTAGGCTCGAAATTTTATGTCAATAATCCCGTATTTCCGCTTGATAAAACCGTGGCAATGATAAATATGGATATGGTCGGGCGTTTACGGGATGATAAGTTGACGGTTGGCGGAATCGGCACAGCGAGCGAATGGAAAAATTTAATTGAAATAATCAATCCTAAAGAAGAAGAAAAGATCATTACTGTCGGCGAGGAAAACTTAAAATTAAAACAAACTATTCAAAATGCTTTGATAGAAAAATCCTTGAAAAATGTTCAGGTCGAAGTTAAAGACAATCATCTTTTTCTCTATGGAGCCGTTCCGAAAGGAAAAACTATTGATGCAATCATAATTTCACAGAAGATAAGTGGAAAATCTTTAACGAACAATATATCTGAAGAAAATAATCGTATTTATTTTAAGCCTTTTTCTCTACAACTCAACGAAGACGGTTTTGGACCAAGCGATCATTCATCATTCTACGGCAAGCAGATTCCCGTTCTCTTTTTCTTTACAGGTTCGCACGAAGATTATCACAAACCAACCGACACAGCCGATAAAATCAATTACGAGGGTTTGCTGAAAATAGAGAACTTCGTCAGCGACATCGTTAAAGCGGTTGACGAAAACCCGAAACGTCCGACTTATACGGTGGCGAAATCTTCGGGAACGGGCGAAGGTCGGCGCGGATTTAATGTGTCTTTGGGAACTGTGCCGAGTTATGCCGAAGGCACGAGTGATGGATTATTGCTTGACGGCGTGCGCGATGATTCGCCGGCTGCCAAAGCCGGAATTTTAGCGGGCGATAAAATCGTCAAAATGGCAGGGCGCGAAATCCGTAACATTTCAGATTACGTTTTCGTTCTGGGCGAAATGAAAGCAGGCGAAGAATACGAAATCATCGTCTTGCGCGGCGGTCAGCAATTAACTTTGAAAATCATTCCGGCGGCGCGGAGATAGATTGAATTGAATGACACCAATCAAGTTTTGCAAATTACACGGCTTTGGTAATGATTATATCGTTATCGAAGAAAGTGAACTCGCTAATGTAGAAAACATCGGCGAATTTACGCAAAAAATCTGTCATCGAAACACCGGAGTCGGCGGCGACGGAATTGCGGTTTTGGAAAAACTCGATGGTGAAATTGCCGATTATAATTGCCGCATCATAAATCCTGACGGCAGTGAAGCCGGATTTTCCGGCAATGGAACTCGGTGCGCTGTCGCTTATCTTTACTACAAAAATCTCTGGGCAGAGGAAAATCTCAAACTCGAAACAAAAAGCGGAGTTAAAAGTTATCAATTCCTGAAACGTGAGAAGAATACGTTTTGGTATCTTGCCGAATTGGGTGAACCGAAATTTGTTTTGCCCGGTGAAGCACATTCTCAAGCGGCTGAATATGCAAAGAAAAACAATTTGGAAATGGCTAAATTTTCCTCACTTTTATTGCCGCAGGAAGGTTTAGTTTTACAATTCGTTTATGTTGATGTCGGCAATCCGGTAGCTTGTATTTTTGTCGAAGATTTCGATGAAATTGAATGGCGACGCATCGGGCAAATTGTCGAATCTCACATTTCAGTATTTCCCGAAAGAACAAATGTCGTTTTCGTTAAAGTAATTGATAAGGAAAATATTGAAATTCGCATTTGGGAACGCGGTGCAGGCGAAACTTCTTCGTCGGGAACTTGCTCGATTGCGGCGGCAGTTGCTTCGGCTTTTACGAACAAAACGAACAGAAAAGTTTCCGTTCACGCAGAAGGCGGCACAACCGAAGCAGTTTGGCGCGAAGACGATGAAATGTCGATCACCGGACGCGCCGATCTAGTATTTTGCGGTGAATATGTTATGGAAGAAAATTAACAGGGATGAAGAGGATAAAGAGGATAAAAAACTTTTACTTTTTCTTATCCTCCTGATCTATTTCATCCCTGTTAATTCATTTCTTCTACCTTGACGCGTTGGCGCTCATATCGGAATTTCTGGCGGAATCCGAAGTTTGCGCCGGGTCGCGCATTCCGCTTGTATGACACCAGCCGGTTTTGTGTCCGCGATTGTTCGCGCCCGGAAGTTGGGCGTAGGCTCTTTCGACAACTCCGTCATCAGGATCATTTAGAAACAAATCGGTTGCGACGTTGCAGTAATCATAGCGATACCAAACGTCAGTAAACGAAGTGGTCGCATAATGAACTTTTGCCCGCGCCCAACTCGGAATTCCCGAAAGCCACGAAGCCGCGCCGCTGTAGGTCATATCATAATTAGAGCCGCAGCCCGCGCCGAAAATTTGACCTAAAAGCGCGAGATTTCCCGCCAGCGCAGTGCCTTGATACGGCGTTCCGACCGATTGAATCAGGCGCGAACCGCCCGTCGAATTATCCAAACCACTCCAATAATATGTGTAAAGATGAAGCGATGCCGCACCGCCCTGACTATGCGCGACGATTCCGAACGACGGATATGATGCGCCGAAATTTCTGATCAAATTGGCAAATTGATCGTGTGTGCGGCTTTGATTCGGATCACTGAAAGCTATCGCATTTGAAAATTGCGAAATCGGAAAAGGATTGCCGCCGGAACAATATCCGTGAACGAGCATCAGTTTTCCGCCCACCGCATTCGGTTCGGCTGCAGGACGCTTGCCGGTTCGCATCTCATCCGAAATCTCGCCACTAAAACTTCTCGCGTTTTCGGGAATCGCCGTGATAGCCAAAGAAAGTTTATCTGCATTTGCCAAAGTAATGAAATAATCAGGGTCTTGAATCCGAACATTTCGGAGTTCAAAAACATCTTTGGCATTGGCGTTTGAAAGCCAGCGACCGTCTAAAATTAAAGGCAGATTTGTTTTTGAACCTTTGCCTTCCGCCACGCTCATTCCGCCGATCCACGCGACGGGCGATTCTTCGCCGGTTGTATTTCGCGCCCAGATTTCACCGTAAGCAACTACCTTTCTACCGCCTTCCAAACCATTCGCCGGAATATTGACCTGCATTTGCGTGTCGTCCAGTAAATTGGTAAAACTCGTTCTTCCCAAACGAACATTGTCGCCCAAAACCTGAACTAACTGTTCGCCGGTGCGGATAAAATCTTCGCCTTTCGGTGAAACTCCGCGAACCGTGATTTGCACCGAATATTGTCCGGCTGTTGGCGGAACAAAATTTCCGCCGAAAGTTCCGGTTTCGCCGCCCTTAAAACTCAACTTTTGAGTTTCGCCGCTCGGCAGACGAATTTCGCCTTCGATGCTTTTGACAACGCCTTCGATGGAAGCCGGAACAACAGAATTTCTTTCGCTCGCATTATCAAAAACACTCGTAAAAATGCCGATGTTTTTGCCGATTAATGTTTGGTTTGTATCAACATAAGTATAAAGTTGATACGGCGAATCGTCGGTTACGACCAAATATCCGACCGTTGCGCCGTTCCGCAAATTTGAACCATCAGGCGCGGAAATTCCGATTTGCCAATTTCCTGCTTTTACGCCGTTGAAACTGAAAACTTCCGCCGGAAATTTCACGCCGTCCAAACCGATCTCACCATCGCGGCGTTCGACAAATTCGGAACTATCACGCAAATTCAGGTTTTTATTGCCATCATTTGAAACATTGATTTGCCAATTTGCACTGTTCGGTGCAAGCAGCGAAAGGCGCAGATTAGCGGTAGATTCTACCGGAATATCAAAGACAGCTTTTCCGTCTTGAAACCGAATCGGAAGCATTGCGGCTTTCGATCTGACACCCAAAGTCTTTACGTCCGGCAAACGCATCGAATTCATCTCTTCGGCTGAACCGGCGAGATTCTTAAACGAATTCTGCGCCGTCAAAACGGTTGTCAGAATAAGCAAAATTGTTGCGAGCAAAAGCGTTTTTTTCATTATCTTCTCCTTTGAACTTAAATATAAAGACGGAAAATTTCTTATCGGCTTTTCGTTTTTCGTATGAATTGGAAAGAAATTTGTTTTGGGAAAAACAAATATAAAGTGTGGATTATTATATAGATTTTTGGAGTTTGTGCAAGAGAATATTGCTATCCATCTTCAATATATTTTGATGGTCAGATTTAAAGTGGACTGAAACCAATTATGCACGAGTCTGAGGTAAAACGTGAATAATTGGACAAAACCAGAGATTGTGATTTTTATTATTTTCCGATAAACATTTCCTAAAACCGATAATTTAAGATTTTCCCGTGCCGCCGACGATATAACTGTCACGCGAACGAATTATTAATTTAGGGCGATTTACCCGCACCCGGAGTTGTCTTCTTTCACCCGCCGCACCGTTTGCCGATGGATAGTAGCCGATGACGTATTGACGGCGCAGTTCTTCGGCGATGCTTTCAAACGCCGCCGACAGACCTCCGGGCGTTGATTCGGCGCGATAAACTTTACCGCCGGTTGCCGCCGCCAGTTGTGTCAGGTAAGCCCTTCCGCGTGCATATTCCGCGCCGAGCGAAGCATTTGATTGTCCGCCGCCGATGCCACCCGGCAAACCCAGAGTCGGCGGAGTACTCATCACACCGCCGCCGCCGCCGATGCCGATAGTATTTAGAAATGTGTTGTAATAAATCGGAAAAATAATTGCTTCGGATTCTTCAGCGTCCTTGACCGTGCTTTCAAAACTTGATCTGCCGGATGAAGTGTCAACACCATCGGTGAACAGCACAATCGCCTTGCGTCCTTCAATTTTATCGAGCCGCTTCCGCAGCGAAAAATCAACTGCGTCATAAAGCGAAGTCCCGTTGCCGAAACCGGTTTTTCGGATCGCTTTAGTGATTTTATCGCGGTCGCCGGTTATTTCCGTCAAAACGTGAACGGACGAATCAAATTCTATAACCATCACCTGATCCTGCGGTTGTAATTGTTCGACAAAAGCGGTCGCGGCGGCTTGAATCTCTTCGATTTTATACGATGTCGAAGGACTGACATCAATCAGCAGCACGACTGTAAAAGGCTGGTCGGACGTGCCGAAATATTCTATTTTCTGCTCAATCCCGTTTTCAAAAATCTTGAAATCAGGCTGGTGCAAATCGGCGACATAAAAGCCGTTGCGATCAGAAACCGACACCGGAAGTGTTACCAAATTGGTTTCGACTTTGATTACCTCATCGTTTTCGTCGGCTGGTTGCTGAGAATCGGTTGTTACCTGCGGCTGTTGGGTGTTCGCCTTTTTTTTAGAATCGGTTTTCGACACCTTTTCATTTCTCGTTTTGGTCGAAAGCGGACGCGGCGAATTCGGCGAAGATTCTGAATAACCGACCGAATCCGTCAACGATCCGGTCGTGCTGTCCTGCGTTTGCCGCACTTGCGGAGTTGCCGTCGGAGTTGCCGGTGCTGTCTGAACTCTTCTGCCGGATTGGGCGGAAACGGTCGTCAGAAAAGCCAAACTTATCAGCAAAAAAAACAATATTATTTTCATCTCAATTTCCTCAAATTTTTTTACACGAACGGTAATTAATTATTTGATGCCGAATTAAATGCAAAGGTGCGATTGACGATGAAATTAAATTCGGTTGATTCCTTCAAAATCATTGCATGATCAAGATTTTATAATACTCCGCGAAAGCTTTTGCGATGGAGCGGACATCTGCCGTGTTTTCTTAACGCTTCAAAATGATTTTTCGTGCCGTAACCGGCGTGTCTTGCAAAACCGTATTCGGGATAGATTTTGTCGAATTCGCACATCAAATTATCACGATAAACTTTTGCAATAATAGAAGCTGCGGCAATCGAAGCAGATGTCGCATCGCCTTTGATAATGGCTTTTTGCGGAAGCGCAACGTCTTTGAGTCGAAGCGCGTCAATCAGCAGAAAATCGGCTTGCGGTTGCAGATTTTCGACGGCAAGCCGCATCGCTTTCCTGGTCGCTTCCAAAATATTAATTTTATCAATTTCTTCGGCTTCGACCTGTCCGATTGAAAAGGCAAGCGCGTTTGCGCGAAGTTCTTCGGCGATTTGTTCACGTTTTTTCGCCGATAGTTTTTTGGAATCGTTCAGACCTTCGGGAAGCGGTTTCGACAAATCCAAAATGCAAGCCGCCGCAACGACTGCGCCCGCTAAACATCCGCGCCCGACCTCATCAATTCCCGCGATAAACCTAAATCCATCGGCAACCGCGCGATTCTCTAACTCCAAACCGATCAGGTTATCTTTTTTCATTGAATTTCACTTTATCACCGAATTGAAAGGTTTTTGCAAATCAATTTTTCTCAAATGCAGAAACAGTGCCGGGTTTTGATATTATCAAATCTATGCAATTAACAGTTCTTGGTTCTGGAACGTCTGTTCCGCATCCGAAAAGAAGCAGTTCCGGGTATTGGTTAGAAACCGACAGCGGTTCGCTGATGCTTGATTTTAGCCCGTCGGCTATTCATCGTATCGCACAGGAAAAACTCGATTGGGCAAACTTGGATGCGATTTGGATTTCACATTTTCATCTTGACCACGTCGGCGGACTCGCGCCTTTTCTATTCGGCACGAAATATGCAGCCGAAATGCAAAATAGAAAGAAGCCCTTAAAAATTTTTGGTTCAACAGGCTTGAAAAATCTTATCGGAAAATTTGACGAAGCAAATGATTACGGACTGTTTGAACAACCTTTCCCACTTGAAATTATCGAGGTCGAACCGCTTGAAAAGTTCGAGATTTTGCCGGATGTCGAAGCCGTAGCGATCTCAACGCCGCATACTGATGAAAGTCTTGCGATTCATTTAAGAAATAAGTCAGGCAAATCGCTCGTTTTTACAGCGGACACGGGCTTTACAAAAGATTTAGGAACTTTGGCGCGAGATGTGGATTTGTTGATTATGGAATGTTCGTTCTTCAAAAATAAACCCGTCGAAAAACATCTTGAACTCGCCGAAGCGATGTATTTGACGCGTTATGCCAAACCTCGACGAGTGATGTTGACACATCTTTATCCAGAATGGGACGCGGTTGATTTTCAAAAAGAAATTGCGAAATTTTCGCCGTTTTGTGAAGTTATTGAAGCCGAAGACGGCTTGCGGTTAGAGATTTTATAAGCGCGGCAAAGTGAAGCTAAATTTTGAACCGTTGCCGATCTCCGATTCGACTTGGACACCGCCGCCGTGTTGTTCAATTATTTCTTTGACTAACGAAAGTCCCAAGCCGGTTGATTCTTCTTCTTTATCCTGCCCGTCGCGGACAACCCGGTAAAACTTTTGCCAGATTTTTTCCAGTTCGCCGTTTGGAATTCCATAACCCCGATCCTCGACCACGACCCGCAGAAAATCGGATTCTAGAATCGTTGAAACAATGATGGAAGTTCTTTCCGGGCTATATTTAATAGCGTTATCAACAAGATGTGAAATTGCCCGCGTTATTAAACTTTTATCGGCGGCAATCGGCGGCAGATGCGTATTTGCCTGTTCGACCAGCCAAATACGCTTTTTCTTGGCAGTTTCTTCCATATCGCTGACTACTTCGTGAACCACCGAATCGAGCTTGACGGTTGTTTTTGTTACTTCCTGTTTGTCGGATTGTTCCAGATGTGAAACCGAAAGAAAGGTTGAAAGCATCTTGGAAAGTCGGGTTGCTTCATTGCTGATTATAGATAAAAATTCGTGAGTTTCTTCGGAAAGAGTTTCATCGGCAAGTAAAAGATCGGCAAAACCATTGATGCTCGTAATTGGCGTGCGAAGTTCGTGCGACATTAAGGTCGCCATATCACTGCGTAGTTTTTCGTTTTCTTTAACGGCGGAAACATCCCGAAAAGTAATTAAAAAACACGCCGGTTTCATCGGAATATTTGTTTCATGGATCGATTCATTGTCCAGCGGAACTTTGACAAGCGAGATTTGCATATCCAAAGTTTTATTACTTTGAGGAAAATAAAGTTCGCCTTTGTATGCGCTGCCTGTCTGCAAAACGCGCCGAATTGCCAGACTCGGCTCGTTAAAAACATCCGTTTTAAAGCGTTCCAATAAACCGAAAAGATCGGTTTCGTAAAATTCCTGCGAATTGAGTTGAGCGAGTTGGCGCATTTGCCGATTCAAATAAGCCAAAGTGCCGTCTAAATAAGCGACGGCGTGCGCCTCCTGAAGATAAGAACTGGCAAATGCGCTAAAAGATTGTTCCTTGATGATCCCGTGAATAAGGCTGATAATGTCAAGCCTGTTTTCCGCCGAAAAAGTTGAAAATGATCCCCACAATGATTTATGCGGCAAACTTTTTTCGCGTAATTCTTTGCGCTGAAAATTTCGTGCCAACTGTCCGCTGAATGATTCTAAAAGATATTGGTCGGAGCGTTCAAAATTTTGATGAACTTTGATAAATAAAACACCAACGACTAAGCCCTCATAGATTAACGGAAGAGCGACGCGAACCGCGCCTTCTTTTGCTTTAACGGGTTGTATGACGGTCTCTCGCAAAGTCAATGCTTCTTCGCAAAGCCCGACATTTTCTCTCCAGGCTGATTGCCGCGCTAAATCCGAATCAGAAGTTTTCCCACTTCGTGCCCGACCTATCGGAGTAAGTGCGCCTTCTACCGTATAGCGAAAAACAATCGCTTCGGAAAGAGGTAAAACGGTTTCGAGCAGTTTCAATCCGCTTTCAATGCGTAAATCTGCCGGTTTTCCTTCCAGCAAATGTCCGGTTGAAGCTAAAAAAACAAGTTTATTGGTGAGCTCCTTATCAATTTCCCACAATTTCTTTAAATGGATTGTCAACATAACTAAAGAAATTGTTAGAAAAACCGGAATAAAAAGCACAGAGATATTTAAGAATTGAGACGCTAAAATGCTGATAAAAAACCACAGTGCCAAAAAACCGGATATGATTGGAGCAATTCGTCTGACGCTGAAATAATGGGTTAAAACGCCAATTGTCAGTCCCATTAAAATTAGGATGACGGCTTTCCACCAAGTAAAAACCGCTCCGGCAGGAATGAGAAGTTTTACTAATGAGGAAAACATAATTCCGCCGAAGTTCCATAAAACCATAACAAATATAGTGACGGAAACCGACCAGGCAAGCGAGTTTAATACATTTTTGCTTTTGAGAATTTTCATACTCGATAACTTAATAAATATTATTTTGATTGGTTTTTAGCAGAAGAAGTTGATATAGATTTAGAATTTTTGGTAAATAATAAACAATGTTAACCTCTGAAATTATGCACTAATCGGAGGTTTGAAAGCAAGAAAAAAATAACAAGTAAAGAAGTCAAAAGTTAAGGAAACCATTAAATTGTGATAATCTTTCTTTACCTTAAATACTTTGAAAAGTTTTACTTTTTACTTTTTGAACTTTTGCACGAAAGGCTACATAATAATTACTTATTTTAGGCGGCAACAAATATGAAACTTTTATCGGACTTTAGACTTTTGCTCATCGGGTTGTGGCTTGGTGCAGCCTGTTTCTTTAGTTTCGCTGTTGCGCCGAGTGTATTTGCCGTTTTGGAATCGCGGGAAATGGCAGGTTCGGTAGTCAATCGAACTCTAGCACTTATCAACTACAGCGGCTTAATTATCGGCGTAGTTTTATTAGCGAGTTCATTAATTTCCAAAGAAACGACCAATCGTTTTTGGTTGTGGACAGAAAGATTTTTACTGCTGATTTTAACTGCCGCGTGTGCCGTCGGTCAGTTTGTGATTGCTTTGTGGCTTTCGGTGATTCGTGCTCAAATCGGTCGTTCGGTTGAAGAAGTTGCGGCTGATGATCCGCTTCGCCTTCAGTTTAATATTTGGCATCAATACTCGATTTGGGTTTTGGGCAGCGCGATGATTGCCGCGCTTTTGGTATTTTTTATAGTTTCCAGAAAGAGTTTTAACAATCCTAAAGAGAAAATTTCCAATGATTTTGATTTTCAAAAAGAATTCAAAATTTAATATTTATGCAACTAATCGAAAAACTTAGTGATGTTTCGGGGCGTTACAAAGGTTGGCGCAGTAACGAAAACTTGGAAAATTATCCATTTGTTGAAAACGTCAATGCACCTTTTACGCCGATGCGTCGTGCGCTTCCGATGCTGAATTTGGCATTAATTTCGTCGGCTGGCGCGTATATTGACGGCACAACCGCATTTGACATCGAAGATCGTGACGGCGATGCCGGGTTTCGGGAAATTCCGATAGAAGTCGAAGCGGAAGATTTGCTCTATGCGGCGCGTGGTTACGATGCGACTGCCGTTAGAGAAGATATGAACGCCCAAATTCCCGTGGAGCGGTTGCTGGAATATGAAGCAAATGGTGTGATCGGCAGGTTGAATAATGTTTGGTGGAGTTTGTGCGGTCATATTCCGAACGCGCGATTAGTTGCCGAAGAACTTGCCCCGCAGATTGCCGAAAGACTTGTCCGTTATGAAGTGCAAGCCGCTATTCTTGTTCCGGCTTCGCGTTTGTGCCATCAAACTTTGGGAATCGTCGCCCGCGCGATTGAACTTGCCAATATTCCGACGATGCTTTTGGCAGTTGACCGAAGTATGACCGACAAAGTTCGCCCGCCACGCACCGCTTATTATCAAGGCGAATTGGGTTCAGTCGCAGGAAAACCGAATTGGAAACAATTCCAACTTCGCATTCTGGACGAAGCACTGCGCTGGATTGAAACTTTTGATCAGCCCGGGGCGAAAAGATTGGTTGTAAATTTGGAAACCGAAGTCGAAGCCTCACGCGGCGAACGATAAATCTTTTCATTCCGCTTTATTTTCCAAGGATTTTTGCAGTTCGCGCAACAAATCTTTCGGTGTCCATTCATTGCCTGCAAAAATCTTGGTCACTTTGCCGTCAGGTGAAATAACCGCCGTGCGAAGCGAATGGGCAAACTGAGTTTTGTCGCTTGCGTCAACTTCGTAACGCAAACCGAAAAAGTCCGCCATATTTCTGACTTCTTTGTCAGAACCCGTCGCCAACTGCCAAACGGTAAAATCAGTCTTCGAGTTTTTTCCGAGATAACCGATTCCGTATTCCTTTAATTTCGCAGGAGTATCGGTTTTCGGATCGAAAGAAACGCTCAAAAGACGAATTTTTTCCTTCAAATCCGAATCTTGCAATTCGTTGGCAAGATCGGAAAAATTGGTTGACATCTTGATACAATAATCGGGCAGCGGACACCGCGCATAAATAAACGTGATTGCCAACGCCTTTCCGCGAAAATCCTGAATTGAAATCCGTTTGCCATCCTGATTGGTCAAAGTAAAAGGTAGAACTTCCTGACCGATCTGAGTAAAATTCTCATTGACCGGCGGCGCAGGTCGATTCGGATTCGGCGCGGCGACAATGGCGATGTTTTCCAGCCAAAATTCTCCCTTCGCATTATCCACGACCAAATCGGCGCGAATCTCCGAATCTTTGGTCAAATCTTCCCAAATCCAGTCGGCGCGAACCGGAAATTCCATCGTCATCGCGTCCATATAATCGGGAATATCTTCGTGTTTGATAGTTGCTTTTTTCTTTATCTTATCAACCGCGATAACCGTGCCTTTCAGCGTGTAATGCTTGGCATCCGCCGAAATAGTTTGTTGCTGCGCCTTTTGACAGGCGGTAAATAATAAAACCGAAACGATAAATAAAACTGAAAATCTAAAACGCATAATTATTTCCTGTTTTATAATTCTGCACGAAAAGAAAAACGAGAGCAAATGAACGAAAGTTTTGAATTCCGTCCGGGTTTTTTCCGATTATTAGCAAATCCGCCAAAATTATTGCTCGTAAAATATTTGTCACAAAAATTCAATCGTCGGTGTTTTTATCACAGAAAGCATTTTCTGGCAAAAAATTAATTTATAACTTTGGAGGAAATCTTGTGATATTAAATTCAGTTAAAATACGTTTCAGTTTTTATGGTTTGTTGTTATTAGTCTTTATTTTAGGTAGTGTTGATGCTTCAGCGCAGGAAAAATCTAAAAATAAAAACTACGAGTTTTGTTCGGACAATTGGAATTGGTCGGACAACGCGCGGGTTTCGGCAAAAGATTTGCGCGAAATCACTTTGAGTGGCAGTAGTTTGAATGTTGACGGCAAACGCAACGGCAGCATTTCCGTCAAAGGTGAAAATCGTTCGGACATACTGGTTCGCGCCTGTGTGCAAACTTGGGCGGCGACCAAGCAGGAAGCCGATGCGTTAGCCAAAAGTCTCCGCATCGAAACAAACGGCGAGGTGCGGGCGGAAGGCTTGAGCGACGAAAAAAATTGGGGCGTTTCGTATGAAATTCGCGTGCCGCGCAACACTACTTTGAGTCTGACCGCCAATAACGGCGGCATTGCAATTGCCGATGTCGAAGGCACACTCGAATTTCAGACGAAAAACGGCGGCGTTGCGCTCAGCAATGTGGCGGGCGACGTGAAAGGCAAGACAACGAACGGCGGCGTTCACATCGAACTTGCCGGAAATTCGTGGCGCGGCAGCGGTCTCGATGTCGAAACGACCAACGGCGGCGTGCATCTTTCGATGAGCGAAAATTACGCCGCACGCATCGAAACCGGCACGGTCAACGGCGGTTTTACAAGCGATATTGCGGGTTTGAAGGTTGAAAAAGCCGACAACGAACAAGACAATTACAACCGCAAAAAACGCATCTCGACCGACCTCAACGGCGGCGGCGCAACGATTCGCGTCATTACGACCAACGGCGGCGTGAAAATCGGTTCAAGATAGTCAGAACAGCCTGCGTCAGCGGGCTGGTTTTTCATCACCATTTAATACCAACGTAATCAACATTTTACCAGCCCACTGACGCAGGCTGTTCTGACTACTTCTGGTAAATAATCTTGCCGTTAAAAATCGTATAAATTGGCTCGGTCGTCATAATTTCTTTCGCTTCGATGGTCAACAAATCTTTTGAATGAACGACGAGATCGGCAAACATTCCGACTTTGATTTCGCCTTTTTCCTTTTCGGCAAATTCGGCATAAGCGGATTCGTAGGTGTATTTGCGAATCGCGTCCGCCATCGAGAGTTTTTCCTGCGGCTGCCAACCGCCGACCGGATTTCCTTCTAAATCCTGACGCGAAACGGCGGCGTAGAGCGTTTGATAGGTGTTAAGAAGTTCGACCGGCGCGTCCGTTCCGAAGGCGACGTGAACGCCGTAAGACTCGAATAAATGCCATGAGTATGCGCCGAGAACGCGATATTCGCCCAATCTTTCGCCCGCCCAACGCTTATCCGAAATCGCGTGCGTCGGCTGCATCGAAGCGATCACGCCGAGATCGGCAAAACGCTTGAAATCCGACGGCGCGACCACTTGCGCGTGTTCGATGCGATGGCGTGACTCTCGATCAACTTGAATATAATCAACTATCGCTCCAGTTTTTTTATAGGTTTCTTTTGCATCTTTAGCTTGTTTGTTAGATGTCTTAATTCTTTCATTTGCCTGATTCTTCGCAGCTTGCTCAAATCCATCCAAAGCAATCCGATTCGATTTATCGCCGATTGCGTGAAGACCGATCTGAAAACCGGCGGCATCGCGTTCGACAATCATTTTTATCATTTCTTCGGCAGGTCGGCGCGGGATTCCGCTATTTGCCGGATCGTCCGAGTAAGGCGCGAGCATCGCGGCGGTGCGCGATCCCAACGAACCGTCGAGATAGCCTTTGAGCATCGAAAACTTCAAACGCGAGTGATCTAATTTCAGCGCGTCAAAATCGGCGCGTTCCTTTTTCAAATCCGCGACCGATTTTTCAAAATCCTGCCAGATCGCCACGCGCGCCGTCAGTTTATTTTCGCTTAAAAGTTTCACATAAAGCGGCATCGCGTCCGCATCTTCGCCGCCCTGAACGCTCGTCAAACCGTATTTTTTCGCCTCGTCGAGCGCGAGCATCAAACCTTTCGTCACCATTTGGCTTGACGGCGGCGGGATCACATTTCCGATCAAACCTTGCGCCGTTTCTTTGACAACTCCGGCAGGTTCGCCGTTTTTATCAAACACGATCTCGCCGCCGCCCGGTGCTTTCGTGTCGCGCGTAACTTTCGCTAATTTGAAAGCCGCCGAATTCGCCCACGCGATATGTCCGTCAACTCTTTGCAGAAAAACCGGATTATTTGGCGCGATGTCGTCCAAATCCTGACGCGTCGGAAGCCGATTATTCCACAAAGTATGATCCCAACCGCGCCCCAGAATCCATTCGCCTTTCGGAGTTTCTTTAACTTTTGCCGCAATGCGCCGACGCGCTTTGTCCAAAGTCTGCGAACCGTTCAGATCAACCTGCAAAAGCGCAAGCCCGACCCCGACAAAATGAATATGCGCGTCATTAAATCCGGGCGTAACGAGTTTGCCTTTCAAATCAATCTCCTTCGCGCCCTGATATTTCGCTTTCAAATCGTTTGTCGTTCCGACCGCGACAATCTTTTCGCCGTCAACCGCCACCGCTTCGTAAATCGTGCTGTTTTCGTCGGCGGAAAAAACTTTGCCGTTGAAAAGCAACAAACTAATCTTCTGCTTCGTCTGCGCCGAAACGGAAATCGACAGCCAAAACAAACTCAAAACGAGCGTTATTGCTAACAAATTCTTATACATTTTTATATTTTCCTCTTAATTCTTCGGCACGATAAAACCTTCCCGAATAAAACCTTGACGTTTCTCTGCCTTTTCGCTATCGGCAACTTCGATTCGCAATTTTCGCGGCAATCCGTCACGTTTCTGATTTGTCGAAGTATAGCTGATGACAAAATTTGAACGCAGTTCAATCATCAATGCCTTGAGCGTGTTGACTATATCTTGTTTGGTTCTCTTTTCAGTTAAAGCCAACACCAAACCGCCTGTTTCAAATACGATTTTATCAGCAAATTTTGAAGCAACTTTCTTTTTTAAGGATGCTTGAAATGCGTAAGAAAGCATAAAAACCTGAATATCCGAGCCGTTGAAAAGCGAAAGCATTTCTTTGTATTTGTAATAACTGTCGCGTTCCTCGCCGTCGGAAATAATAACCAAAGCATATTTTTTTGTCTTGGCTTTCTTTTCGCGTTCTAAAAGTTTCTCAGCCGACAGATAAATTGCGTCAATAACCGCTGATTATCCTGCTTCAATATACATAAATTCCAAAGCTGATTTTAATTCGGCTTTGTCGGATGTCCAATCTTGAAAAATTTCGACTTTGTCGCTGTCAACAAAGCGGACAACAAATGCTTCATCATTTTGATTCAGATTCGCTATGATTGTTTTTCCTTCGGAGATGATTTCGTCTAATACATTTCTCATTGAGCCTGAATTATCAACGACAATCCCAAGGTTTAAGACGGGCAAAGTTTTACTGAAATAAGTGATTTTTTGCTCAATGCCGTCTTCAAAAACCTTCAAATCTTCGGCTTTTATGTCATTAACAAATTGATTCGCCGTATTCAAAACCATTACATTTGCTTTGACTTCGACAAGTTTTTGATCGGAATTTTTAGCTTTTGATTTGGTCTGCGAGTCAGCAAACCCGACGGCACCGAAGCAAATCAAAACGAGTGTTAAAATAATGCGTGGAAATTTCATTTAACCTACCTCTCAAATCGTGCTATGGTCTGTCGGAAAGATTATAACTGCTAATCAAGAAAAGTTTTAAGTTGTTATGATTTTATTCTTCAATCAAATTGTTACCGCTTCTTTTCTCGCCTTAAATTCTTCCAAAACATCGAAAACTTGAAGCGCGTATTTCACATTACCGAACGGTGCGGAAACCTGCACACCGTTTATCAATTCGCGCACATCGGTCAGAGATTCCCGCGCAATCTGCAAGCCTTCCTCGCGGGCGTGTTCTTTGGAAATGTCCGAAGCCTTTCGCATCCGTTTCAAAATGTCTTGGGTTACGCGCACGCCCGGAACTTCATTGTGCATAAATTCGGCGTTGCGGATGGAAACAAGCGGAAAAATGCCGGCGACAATCGGTATTTTAACGTGAGAGATTTTTTCCATAAACTCGCGTAGTTGTTCCGTATCGTAAACGGGTTGCGTGATGGCGTATTCCGCGCCGGCTTCGACTTTCCACTCGAAACGGCGGATTTCTTCTTCGAGATTCATCGCGCCCGGATTAACACCGACACCGATGGAAAATGCCGTTGGTCGTCCGATCGGGTTGTTGCCCAAATCGAGTCCGTGATTGAGTTTGTTGACCATATTGGTCAAGCCGATGGAGTCAATATCAAAAACTGCTGTAGCATCGGGATAAGGTCCCATCTTCGGCGGATCGCCTGTGATAATTAAAAGATTATGAAGTCCGAGTGCCGCCGCGCCGAGTAAATCCGACATCATTCCAAGCAAGTTTCTATCGCGGCAACAGTAATGCAAAACAGATTCGATGCCGAGATTTTGTTCGACCAAAATCGCTGTTGCTTGTGCGCTCATTCGTGTTTGCGCTCTCGGACCATCGGGAATATTTACTGCATCAACACCTGCTGCCTTTAAACTGCTGATCGCTTGCAATGTCTTTGCCGCGTCACAGCCTTTCGGCGGCAACACTTCAACCGAAGTAACAAACTCACCACGCGCAATTTTCCGCGACCAATCCGATCTTTCTTCGGCTGGAACAACCTGCACATCGGGTGGCGTTAATTCGGTAATTTGTGCGGGAACGACTGTCAAAACTTTGGATTTCGCCTGACGTGGACTGATGGCGCGCACCGCATCGGAAATCAACTTGATATGCTGCGGTGTCGTGCCGCAACAACCGCCGATAAATGTCGCACCGGCTTTGATAAAACGCTTGGCAAATTTCGACATATATTCCGGCGAACACATATAAAATTGCCGTCCTTGCACATCACGCGGCAATCCGGCATTCGGCTGTGCGGCAAGTTTTTTGGTCGTAACTGCTCGCATTTGCTCAAGTGCCGTTAAAATATGAGTCGGACCGACACCGCAATTTAAACCGATAATGTCCGCACCCCAACTTTCCAAGCGCGGCGTGAAAACTTCGGGTGTTGCACCGAAAATCGTCTTGCCGTCGGTTTGAATCGTCATTTGCGCGACAATCGGCAAATCGCATAATTCTTTGATCGCTTTGATCGCTTGTTGAATCTCCGATAAATCCGAGAAGGTTTCTAAAACGAACAAATCAACTCCGCCTTCCAAAAGCGCGGCAATTTGTTCGGCAAACATCTCTTTGGCTTCATCAAACGAGGTCGGACCGTAAGGCTCGATTCGCAGATCGAGCGGACCGATCGCGCCGGCAACAAATACATTTTCTCCGGCGGCTTCACCGGCAATCTTAGCACCGGCGATATTTATTTCGCGCAGACTTTTTTCGAGACCGTATTGTTGAAGTTTATGGCGCGTCGCACCGAAAGTATTGGTTTCGATAATGTCGGCACCGGCGCGAACATATTCGTCGTGAACTTCGCGCACGAGGTCGGGCGAAGTCAGACATAGTTCATCGTAAGACCGATTGATATAAATACCTTTATCATAAAAGCGTGTGCCGACTGCTCCGTCGAAAACGTAAACGCCGTTACTATCTAAAAGTTCTTTGAAGTTTTTCATTATAATTGGTTAGTCTTTGGTCTTTTTTTCAATAACCAAAACCGTTTTTCAAACTAAAAAATTCCCGACTGCCAAACAGCACGAGAATTTTTTAAAATCTTTGATTTGCTGTTTAGCTGATTATTTAACGTGGTCGCAAGTTGCTGTAACTCACCACGAATAGTAAATAAGATAATGCGATTTTAGCAGCTAAGAGTCAAGTAAAGACTAAATCCCATTTTTTATACAATCTAATTATTCCATTTTATCGGAAAAAATGTTCCGGCTTTTTCCGGGGAAATATCTACACCGAATTCTTTAGCCGCTTTCGATAAAACAGTGTCTTTCGACGTTGCCAGATCTTCTCCGCTCGGCAGGGCAATTTCATCAGGTTTGACTCCAACTTTTTCCAGAGAATTTCCGTCAGTCATTATTAAATCGGCAATCGTTACACTTGCGCCAAAATAAAGAACGCTGCCAACACCTGTTTCCATCGGATAATATCTCGATTCCATTACCGCACCGGCAGTTTTATCACCCATAACTTTACCGCGTTTTTCTAATTGTATGATTCGGGCAAAAATTTCTGAAGCCGAAGCCGAATCATTACCAACTAAAATTGTCAGTTTACCTTTATAGATATTATTGCCGCGAGTTTTAGCAGTTACGGGTTTAGTTTCTTTTTTTGATTTTTCATCGCCAATCTTTATGTCTTTATCTGAAAAATAACCGATCAGCCGCTTCATAGCATCAACATAGCCGCCACCGTTATTTCTTAAATCAATAATTAAGGAATTGAAGTTAGAGGCTTTTTTCATCATATCGTCAATATGTTTTTCAGACGTTGAAAATGTGGACATTTTCCAGATCAATAGTTCTTTGCCGACCTCAATATAACGATCTTCTTCTTGATCCCAACCTTTCTTGATTATTCGATTAAATATGTCTTCATAACTGATAGCATTCGATGTTCTGACTATTTTGGTGTCCACATCGATTATGTGAGATTTTGCATCATTAGGACTTTGAACCATAAAACGAACCCGGCTAGACGGTTTGATTGAATAATAGCGATAATACATTTGCCAAAGATTTTCCCGTGTCGGTTTGAAACCGTCAATTGCCAAAACTTTATCGCCGACTTTTAATCCTTTGGCTTCCGCATCACTTTTAGGTTTTATACCGCTTACAAAACAATCATTGCCAAACATCGAAAGTCGCCAGCCGTAATCAACATTTGCCGACCGCGAAGGCGGAACGAAAAAAGTGTGTGAATCATCAAAGGCAAGAGTTGTTTGCGCCAGAATAACCATTAATTCATCACGGGTGTTGGCATTTTTCATCAATTCTTTTGCCTGACTAAAAACGAAATCCAAATCTACGCCTTTATATTTCGGGTCATAATAATTTTTCTTAATCGAGTCTTTTAATATTTCAAGCATTCCGTAACCATTATCACGGTCGCTGCCGCTGATTTGTGCAAAAGCGGATTGAGAAAAAAAGACAAAAGACAAAATTACAGCAAAAAATACGATTGAAAATGATAGAGATGTTTTCTTCATAAAATGCAAAATTCCTTTTTATTGTGGTTTTAGAGTAAAGGCACAGGCTATTATATTAAAATTTCTACAAAAAATAGGCTTTGTGTCTAAAGTCGGTTTAGTCTCATAAGTGCTTAATGGTGTCTCAAAAGTATTTTGAGGCAAAAATTAGCTAGTGGAAAAATTTTTCCACTAGCTAATTTTTATTCTTCATCTTCAAATTCTAGTTGCTCTAAAA
>JANMAA010000015.1:0-11176 GCA_031359215.1 Acidobacteriota bacterium
CAACATTCTTTCCAGAGCAAACTTGAAACGCCCTCCGGCGAATATCAACATTTAGCCCGCCGCAGTCAGCAGATTCGGCAGGCAAGTGGAAGTTCGTGCTTGACTGCTTCTTTCATAGCTGAATTGTTCGATGCGCCTTTATTTTTCGATGCGCCGTTTTAGAACTTTCGGCTTGACTGCTTCGCCACGCCACAAAATAACTTTGTATTTGTCGTCTCCGTCCAAGCCATCTTCGCTCAAGGTGTCAAGGTCGCCATAAAGAATCTTTGCCCGATAATTTCCTGCTTCAACGGAAATACGCGCCGCGTCTGGAAAATATTCGGTGCAACCGGCAACAACAATTTTGCCGGAAGAAATATTCATACTACATTCATTTATATGTTCCCACAAAGCAAAGTCATCTGTGGGTTCGCTATCGTGAATTTCAATGGTAACAGGAACGTCCATCGGGCGAACCGTTCCAACGGTAATAGTTCCGGGTGTAACAAGTAACAAATCTTTGGTTGATTGTTCCGTCCAATTTTCGGACGAATCAAAGTCAGCGTTTTCATCCTGCAAATAAAATTGGCGGTAGTCGGCAAAGATTTCAAACTCGTATTTTTCTTTTAGCATAAAGGCGGCTTCGATTGAAACAAGAAAGCACCGAACTACTGATTAACTTCATTGCACTTGATAATACTTTTATTTCGGCGTGTTATCAACGATATTTTCGGTTTTTCCACCTTGTATCAGCAAGTTTAATGATTTTCCATGCCGTTGATAATAAAGCAATTTGCGGGTATTAGCAAGGTATGTTTTTTCTGTGGAATCGTTCAAAAAGCTGGATAAAAACGAGTCAATTCGATTCTATCCAGCTTTTTACCTATATGTAAACTAATTTTTAACGATTCAAACCTGAATTCTCTTTTTTGGCGTTTGCCTTTGCGCCTTCGAGGGCGAGTTGTTTGGCTTCGGGTAAAAGTTCGATGGCTTTTTTTATTTGGGTGTCGTATTCGTTGAAAACTTGGAACGAGGTTGTCGAACCGTAAGCGGCGGTAACGAGTTCGCTTCGCAGGGTGCGTTCGACAAATTCCCGTTCTTTGTCAATTTGTGCCGCCGTGAATTTATATTTTTCGGTCGCAAATTTTTTGAAGTTTTGGAAAAGATTCTCAGTTACCGGAAAATCCGTTGCTTTGACATCGTATTCAAATGAAATCGGGCGATCAACTTTGTAGGTCGGGAAAGTATTATTTTTGCCGTATGCTAAATCGAGCACGAAGGCGAAAATCGGATCGTTGAGTCTGGCTTGAAAGCGTGATCTTTCGGTCGTAATTGTTTGCGGTTTCAAAACCTCGTCAGGATTGATGCCGCCGCCGCTGTAAACTTTTCTGCCTGAATCGGTTTGACTCTCTCTGCCGGTTGGCTTGCCGGGTTGAGAATCTTCGCTCAAAGTCCCGCCTTTAGTATAATAATCGTATAGATTTCCGTTTGAATAATCCCGTTGGATAAGTCTTCCAGACGGGGTTTCATACTTGGCAATCGTCAACAAAAGCATCGAACCGTATTCCAAAACGAACGGGTTTTGCACTAAACCTTTGCCGAATGTGTTTTCACCGACAATCAAAGCACGGTCGTGGTCTTGCAATGCACCTGCCAAAATTTCCGAAGCCGAAGCCGTGTTGCGATTGACCAAAACCACCAGAGGAGTTTCATCGGGTGAGGCATTATCTGATAAATACGGCGGTGCAGATGCTCCGTCCAATCTGCCTTTTTGCGTAAAGATCGCCTGTCCTCTCGAAAGAAAAGTGTTTGCCACCCGATATGCCTGACTGACTAACCCGCCGCCATTATTTCGTAAATCCAACACGAGTTGCTTCATTCCCTGAGCCCTTAATTCCTGCATTCCTCTTACAAATTCATCGTAAGTCGTCGAATTAAAACCGCCGGTCATCGCCATATAACCGACTCCGGGACGAATCATATAGGCTTCCGCTATCGAAGGCTGGGCAACGGCATCACGAATTATTTCAACCGTTTCGCGCTTTCCCGTGCCATAGCGTTCAACCGTAATTTTCGCCGGCGTTCCACGAGGTCCGCGCAAAAACGTCCGAACTTCGCCAAAAGATTTACCAAGCATCGAAACCCCGTTGACCTCGACAATTTTGTCGCCGTAACGAAGTCCGGCGCGATTTGCCGGCGCACCGTCAAATGTTGCCTTGATATAAGTTGCAATAACTTTATCGTCTTTATCACTCAAATCACCGATGGTTGCTCCGATGCCGAAGTATTGCGAATTTTGGTCGGTGCGAAACTGTTCAAACTCTTTCGCGTCAAAATAGTTTGAATGCGGGTCCAGCGTATGAAGCATCGTATCAATGGTGGTTTTAAAAAGATCGTTATAATCCAATTTTTTCCCGCCGATATGATTTTGCTCGATCAACGTCAGGGCTTCAGCCACGTCTTGCTCGATTTTTTCGCCGGTTACGACTTTTGTCGTTTTAATTGTTGACGTTACTTCTTTAGTGGTTTTAGGATTTATTTTATAAGTTGTTTGGTTTTGGGCAAAAACGCCGAATGAAAGAATGATGATTAACAGAAAACTGCTGAAAAGATTTGAACGTATTTTCACTAGAAGAATCTCCTGAATTTATTACTGCAAAATAACCTATATTGCAAAAAAATGATAACATTTGTTTGAAGAAAAAGCGACGTAAATAGTTGCTTTACCGTTGGAATAAAATGTCGCACCTAATCGAAATATCAAATTTACAAACTCATTTCCCGACGCGTGCCGGACTTGTCAAAGCCGTCAACGATGTCAGTTTTTACATTGATGAAGGCGAACTTGTCGGGCTTGTCGGTGAATCGGGTTGCGGGAAATCAATCACTGCGCTTTCGATAATGCGCCTTATTTCGCCGCCGGGAAAGATAGTCGGCGGTTCTATAAAGTTTAAGGGTGAAGAATTAACGACGGCAAGCAATAATCGTATGCGTGAGATTCGTGGCAACGATATTGCGATGGTCTTTCAAGACCCGATGACTTCACTCAATCCGGTTTATACGGTTGGCGAACAAATTGCCGAAGCATTGCGTCTGCATCGAAATTTGAACAAAAAAGACGCGATGGACGCGGCAATCGAAGCGATGAAAGAAGTGGCAATGCCTGCGCCGGAACAGAGAGTAAAGGACTATCCGCATCAACTTTCGGGCGGAATGCGGCAACGTGTGATGATTTCGATGGCTCTCGCCTGCGATCCCGAATTGCTTATTGCCGACGAGCCGACAACTGCTTTAGACGTTACGATTCAAGCGCAAATTCTCGAACTTTTAGACGAACTTCGGACAACGCGCAAACTCGCGGTTTTGCTTATCACACACGATCTGGGCGTAGTCGCGGAAGTCGCCGATAGGGTTGCTGTAATGTATACCGGAAAGATCGTCGAAGAATCCGGCGTTGACGAAATTTTTGAGCATCCGAAACATCCATACACACGGGGATTATTGCGTTCCGTGCCGAAACTGCGCGGCATCGGCGAATCTAAGGAAACCCGTCTATTGACGATTGAGGGAACTGTGCCGAGTCCGACGCATCTGCCAAACGGTTGCCATTTTGCGCCGCGTTGCGAATTTCGGATGGACAATATTTGCACACAGGGCGAAATTCCGCTTTATCAGCTAACAAATGAAACTAAAGTGCGATGTGTGCTTTATGATGAAAAACGAAAATTTGAAATTGCACGGCACAAAACTTTATCTGCGCTATCCGAAGATTGAAGATTTTGCAGAGTTTACGGCTTTGAACATCGCCAGTAAAAAATTTCATCGCGGTTTGGTTAATCCGCCGACTGATGAGAAAAGTTTTGCCGAATACTTAAAACGAAACGAAAGTGAAGCAAATGAATGCTTGCTAATTTGCGAAAATACAAGCGGAAAAATTGCCGGCGCAATCAACCTGTCGCAAATATTCTACGGTGTATTTCAAAATGCTTATTTAGGCTATTATATCGGCGCGGATTTTGCGGATAAAGGTTTGATGAGTGAAGCAATCAGCTTAGTATTAAAGTTCGCTTTCAAAAATCTGAAGTTACATCGTGTAGAAGCAAACGTGCAGCCGCAGAATCTATCTTCAATCGCCGTTTTGCGTAAAAATATTTTCACAAAGGAAGGTTTTTCGCGTAAATACTTAAAAATCGGCGGACGTTGGCGCGACCACGAAAGATGGGCGATAATAGCCGATGACCTGAAAAAAATTTAGTAACATTTTGCTGATGTTCACCAGCGAATTTAGAATTAAATGTTTATGAAAGTTGTTATTAATTTGTTTATCACGCTTTTTTGTTTGGTTATCACCGGGTGTATTTCCTCGCCTGCCCCGACCGGATTGGCTGAAAATGAAGTTATTTCAACAAACAATTTGGGCGAAAATAAAAATAATTCTGTAATTGTAAGTGAAACTAAGTTTAAGGTCGAAACCGTCGCCGGAGGTTTGGAAGTCCCGTGGGCGTTTGCCTTTTTACCCGATGGAAATATGCTTTTTACCGAGCGACCGGGCAGAGTTCGACTAATCGAAAACGGTAAATTAAAGCCTGAAAACATTTATTTAGTTCCCGATGTCGAACCGAGTGGCGAAAGTGGTTTGATGGATATTTCGATTCATCCGCAGTTTGCTGAAAATAAATATGTTTATCTTGCTTACGCCTATAATAATGATGGTAAACGGGTAAAAGTGGTTAGATATAAATATGACGGTAAAACATTTATAGAACCGAAAATTATTATCGATAACATTCCCGCCGCCCGATTTCACGCCGGAACGAGGGCAGATTTTGGTCCTGACGGAAAACTTTATGTTACAACCGGAGATTCAACCGAATGGAAATTAGCCCAAAAACCGGATTCCATCGCAGGAAAAACATTGCGTTTGAACGATGATGGAAGTATTCCCGAAGACAATCCTTTTGTAAAAGATAAAAATTATCACCCTGAAATATGGACAATCGGTCATCGGAATGCACAAGGACTAGCTTGGTCGTCCGAGGGATTGATGTTTCAGACGGAACACGGACCGAGTGGTTTTGATGGTCCGGGCGGTGGAGATGAGGTCAATATCGTCGAGCGCGGCAAAAATTACGGATGGGCGGAAATCCATCACAAGCAAACCAAAGAAGGAATGGAATCACCTTTGCTCGAATACACACCGTCCTGCGCCCCGGCAAGTGCGATGTTTTATACCGGCGATAAATTTCCCGAATTCAAGGGCAATTTCTTTTTCGGTTGTTTGCGCGGAACAAAAATCGTTCGCGTCAAACTTGATGGTCGAAGGGTGATCGGACAAGAAAATCTTTTAGAAGGAAATTTCGGTCGTATTCGTGAAATTGCGGAAGGTCCTGATGGTTTCATTTATTTCTCGACATCAAACCGTGACGGACGAGGCAATCCGGCGAAAGATGATGATCGAATTTTACGAATTATTCCAATCAAATAGCGACTGTAAACTATTGTTAATGCACTGTTTGGGTAATCATTTCCAATATCGTTCATTCTAATTGATTGAAAAAATACAATTTTGATTTCGTTTCTTAACTCCCTTTTAATTTTTGCTTTACCAAAATATCTGTAATTAAACTTTAGGGAAATCGATGCCCTTGTAAAATCTACCTTTTCTTGCTTGACGCAAACTTAGTATTTCGATATTCTAACTGTTCGCGTTTTAGCGGAAATTTTAGACAGAGTAAGCAATTATGAGTACTTATTTTCCCAGTGGAAAGGGTTTAGCGGAAAATCGTAAATGGTTTGTTGTGGATGCCCACGGTAAAACCGTCGGGCGCTTGGCAACGGAAGTAGCACGGATGTTGTCAGGTAAAAATAATCCGGCGTGGACACCGTTTATGGATATGGGCGACCATGTTGTGGTAATAAATGCACGATACGCTGTTTTTACAGGTTCAAAAAACGACCAAAAACTTTATCGCCATCACACCCATTATCCGGGCGGACTTCGTGAAATATCCGTCAAAAATATGTTCGAGAAAAACCCTGAAAAGGTGATCGAACTTGCGGTTAAGGGTATGTTGCCGAAGACGAAACTCGGCAAAGCAATGGCAAAAAAACTTAAAGTTTATGCCGATGCCGATCATCGTCACGCCGCGCAAAACCCTGAAACCATCGAGATTAAATATTAGTTTCAAGTTTCAGTTTTCAACAGTAAAACTTTGAGCCTGAAACCTAAAAAATATAAATTATGGCAGACATCCAGTATTACGGCACAGGTCGCAGAAAGACTTCAACGGCGCGTGTTTATCTTCGCCCCGGAAGCGGTGCATTGATCGTCAATCGGCGAAATTTTGAAGAGTATTTTCCAAACGAAGCATTGCGAATGATTATTCATCAACCGCTTCGCTTAACCGATACTTCCAACAAATTCGACATTTTAGTTAATGTTAAAGGCGGCGGGACAGCCGGACAAGCCGGTGCGGTGCGTCACGGAATTACGCGTGCTTTGATGGAATATAACGCGGATTTACGTCCGGCGTTGAAAAAAGCGGGATTGGTTACGCGCGATCCGCGTCAGAAAGAACGTAAAAAATACGGTCAAAAAGGCGCACGTGCGAGATTCCAATTCTCGAAACGATAATCTTTTCAGTTATGAGTCAACAGTTATCAGTTATCAAATTTTTTATTGATGATTTTTGACTGATAACTGTAAAAATCCATTGTCGAAGTTTTTTGGTTTATTAATCCAAACTTCGGCGATTACAAAAACCAATAAGTTAAGGAGACATTTAATTTTGGCAACAGTTACAATGAAGGAATTGCTCGAAGCGGGCGTTCACTTTGGTCATCAGGTTAGACGTTGGAATCCGAAAATGAAGGAATATATTTTCGGTGAGCGCAACGGCATTTATATTATCGATCTGCAAAAAACGCAGAAACTTTTCCGCGACGCACTCAGCTATGTGCAGGAAGCATTCACCGAAAAACCGAATCTAAAGGTTTTGTTCGTCGGCACAAAACGACAAGCGCAAGACGCAATTAAAGAAGAGGCGGAGCGTTGCGGTCAGTATTATGTCAATAATCGCTGGTTGGGCGGTTTGATGACAAATCTTCAAACGGTTCAAAAATCGGTCAAGAAAATGAAAGACATAGAAACGATGAAGGAAGACGGTCGTTTTGAAATGTTGACAAAGAAAGAGCGTCTTCAACTTGATCGTCAGCACGAAGGTTTGATGAAAAATCTCGCGGGCATCCGGGATATGAACGGTTTGCCGGATATGCTTTTTATCATCGATGTTCGTAAAGAAGATATTGCTGTTGCAGAAGCAAATCGGCTCGATATTCCGGTGGTTGCGGTAGTTGACACAAATTGTTCACCCGATGGAGTTGACCACGTTATTCCGGGTAATGACGATGCGCTTCGCGCAATTCGGCTTTTTGCTTCGCGGATCGCCGATGCAATTCTCGAAGGTCAAAATGTCGGCACGGAAGGTGTCGGTGTTCAAAGCGAAACACCTGAAGCAAATGATGATACGGCTGAGGATGCTGAACCCCAAAATCAGGTTGACGAACCGGCGGCAGAATCGAGCAAATCTGAAGTTGCCGATGATTCAAAGGTTGAAAGCGACACTAATGATGTGCAATCAGAAGTTGAAACATCTTCATCAGGCGAAGTTACAGAAAGCGTAAGTCAAGAATCGGCACAAGTTGAAGAACAAATTAAGGAAGAATCAACCGAAGCGACAGCTAGTTAGACAAATAAATTTTATCTTGCAAGCGTAGCTGTTTTCACTATCATAGACGAAAACAGGCTACGCTTTTTTTCAAACTAAATATCAGAAATTATTTTTGGAGTAAATTATGGCAGAAATTACAGCGAGTTCAGTGAAAGCCCTACGTGAAAAAACCGGCGCGGGTATGGTAGATTGCAAAAACGCATTGGTCGAAGCAGATGGAGATGTCGAAAAAGCAGTCGAAATTCTTCGCAAAAAAGGAATGGCGACAGCGGACAAAAAAGCCGGACGCATTACGGCAGAAGGTGCGGTCGGTTCATATATTCACATGGGCGGAAAAGTCGGCGTGATGGTAGAAATCAATTGCGAAAGCGACTTTGTTGCGCGCGGCGAAGAGTTTCAACAATTGGTTAAAGACGTGGCGATGCACATCGCGGCTTCAGATCCCAAATATTTGCGGCGCGAAGAAGTTCCGGCTGATGTGCTTGATAAGGAACGCGAGATTTTGCGCGATCAACTTAAAAACGATCCGAAAAACGCAAATAAACCTGCCGATGTCATAGACAAAATTATCGAAGGACGTGTCAACAAATATTACGAAGAAAATGTGTTGCTTAATCAACCATTTGTTAAAGACCCGTCGAAAACTGTCAGTGAATTGGTCGCGGAAAAAATTGCTTCTATAAAAGAGAACATTACCGTTCGACGTTTTACGCGCTATAAAATGGGCGAAGGCATTGAAAAACGGGTAGATGATTTTGCCGAAGAAGTTGCCGCATTAGCGGGAAATTAGTTTTATAAAGAAAAGCCCGAAGTAATTTGGGCTTTTTCTTTTTGCGGCTTTTTTACAAGAAGTTAATCAGCTAAATTAGTAATTATGAAAACGACTAAAGCTAACCAATCGATGTTCAAACGAATTTTGCTGAAAATTTCGGGCGAAGCGTTAATGGGCGACCAAAATTACGGGATCGACACGAAAGTTGCCGAATCCGTCGCGCAGGAAATTAAAGATGTTCACGAACTCGGCGTTGAGATTGCGGTTGTCGTCGGCGGCGGTAACATCTTTCGCGGTGTTTCAAAGTCGGCGGGCAATATGGATCGTTCGGCAGCGGATTATATCGGTATGTTGGCGACCGTAATGAATGCCGTTGTTTTACAGGACGCGCTGGAAAAACTTAATGTTTATACACGCGCGATGTCAGCCATTGACATACCGCAACTTGCCGAACCGTTCATTCGACGGCGGGCGATTCGTCATTTAGAAAAAAAGCGGGTCGTAATTTTCGCCGCCGGAACCGGTAATCCGTTTTTTACCACCGATTCCGCCGCCGCGCTTCGTGCATTGGAAATCAAAGCAGATATAATCTTGAAAGGCACTAAGGTTGACGGAATTTATTCGGCTGATCCGATGACAAATCCTGATGCAACGCGCTTTGAAAAGATTTCTTATCAGGAAGTTCTCGAAAAACAACTCAAGGTTATGGACGCTTCTTCAATTTCGCTTTGTATGGACAATAACCTGCCGATAATGGTTTTTAATATGCGAAAAAACGGAAATATTTTTAAAGCAGTCAAAGGCGACCTGTCAATCGGAACATATGTTTCGGTTGGAACGAAGAAACAGACGGCAAAGTAGTTTTTCATTGAGAAACTTTGATTTATAATTTATAAAACGAGGAAATTATGAGTGTAGAAATTGTATTGAAAGAAACGAAACCGGATATGGAAGCAGTGATTGAGGATTTGCAGCGAAAACTTGCTAATGTTCGCACCGGACGTGCCAATGTCGGAATTCTCGATGGTGTTACGGTTGATTATTACGGCGTTTCGACACCGCTCAATCAAATGGCTTCGATTGCCGTTCCCGAACCTCAGATGTTAACCGTTCAACCTTGGGACGCAACTCAAATCGGTTCAATTGAAAAAGCAATAAATATGGCGAATCTCGGATTAAACCCGTCAAACGACGGGAAAATTATCCGATTGACAGTGCCCGCAATGAACGAAGAACGCCGCAAACAATTTGCCAAACAAGTCCACGAAATAGGCGAAGAACATAAAATTGCCATCCGAAGCATACGGCATAGTTCGAACGATATGCTCAAAGAAATGGCTAAAGAGAAGGAAATTTCCGAAGATGATGAACATCGCGGAATGGATGAAGTTCAGAAATTAACGAACACTTATACGGGAAAAATTGACGAACTTGCTAAAAATAAAGAGCAGGAAATTATGAGTGTTTAATTTATTTGCAGAATGTAAATCGTTCATTAGAAGAAACATAGAACAATTAACGATTTACATTCTGTAAAATTATTTTGAAATCGTAAAAATCTCGTCCTTAACCTCTGAATTAACTAAAATCGTCTTAGCCTTAAAATCGGCATAAGCCGTTAATTGTCCGAGATCGAATCGTTGCGAATATCGCTCTGGAATGACCACGCCTTCGACGGTGCGAAATTTATCTATCTCGACCGATGTCGTAACCGATCTGCCGTTTATATCGTAACTCGATTCATAACCTTTAACCTGTCCGGTTTTGTCATCGATAAAGAAATCGGTGTAAAAACCTTCGGGCGAAGTGATGCGAAAACCTTTCTTTTTGTTGAGAGCTTCGGGCAACGGCAAAACCGTGAAATCTTTTTCACCCAACTTTTGCAGCAACGGCAAACCCAGACGGTTTATCGGCGGAAATGTAAAACCGTTTATCGAGGAAGAAGTTTGCTGTCCGTCATAAACTTGTTTAAGCGGCTGAAACGGATTCAGGATTTCGAGCCGATATTTGTCGCCTGAATAAATCGTCGCAAACGTCGCTGGAATTGTCTGCGGAAATTGCGTGGTCGTAACATCCACCGAACCTCTAATATCTAAAGTCCGCATATTCTTAAATTTGTCACCGCCGTGTGCGGTTAAAGTTTTTTTGGCGAGTTCGAGCGGTGCCGTGTCCGTTTTCGTTATTGTTACGGTTGTTTTATCTTTTGATTTTTGATCGTTTTGGGCAAAGACATTAACCGCAAAAACGATAATGAACAGTAAAATCGAATATTTTTTCATACTTTTTCTTTGATGCAATTTATTCCCGCAAAAATACATAATTTTAATAATTCACCTTTCGTGTTGAAAATGTTCAGATGTCAAAATTAGCGAGAACTGAATTATGTATAAATTTACTACTAAAAGGTCAAGTGCGTTACTTTTTACATCGCATTCGACCTTTTTAATATCGAATGCGACACTTTTTCAACCGTGTCCGATTCTTTTTTAACGATGTGCGAATCTTTTAGTATTAACCGTAATTAATTTAAACCGGCTTCGACATTATTTTAATCGCCGACTATCTAAAAACAATCCTGAACTATCTTCTGATGACGACGATGAATTATTTAATACGCAAAATTTAAAAATTAGTGTCAGTAAATTTATTAAAATCTCCATATTGCATACGCAAAAGAAGGACGAAAGTTTAACTT
>JANMAA010000018.1:0-18611 GCA_031359215.1 Acidobacteriota bacterium
TCCAACCTTAATTTCTGTATCGAAACCTAATTGATATTTGGATTTGTCTATTATTTGCGAAGTATTATTAATTTCATCTGTAAATTTATAAACATCTCCAGATAAATATGGGTCAATACCAAGCCCTTTAGTGCTTTTAAGATTACTTATTGGAATCAAACAATAATCAAAAAGAAAGGATTTAACTTTATCTTGATGTAATCCATTCATATGAATTACTTCTGTTGCATCTGGGAATTGAATCTCTAAAGTTTGAGGCGTTTCTGTTACGAATTCTTTTATTTGTTTTGTATGTTGATGAATAATCTCTTCAGGACAAGTATTTAAACCATTTCCAATAATTTTTGTTTCCCTCATCATACTTCTTAAAATACCTGTTTCTTCGGGAATACTAACAAATGTTTTAGATTCTGAGAGACAAAATCTAAAAGAATAAACAAGACAGATGTAAGGTAAAAATCGTTCGATTAAATCGCACTCTGAAGTTTCAAGTAATTGCACTAAGCTAAATAAGGAAATCTTTTCGTTTCTCGCAACTTCTTTTGCCCCACTTTGAAATCCTGAAGCTGAAAACATAATAGCTTTGTCAGCTCTCACGCGCCTAGATTTTGTTACAAAGGATTCAACTTCTTTTACCGGAACAGAATTAGAATAATCTTTGCATTCTATTACAGTAAGATACTCATAAAATCCCTCTTTGAATCGAATTGTTACGTCAAACTGTCTTCCATCAATTTCGTCATTCCATTTTACATTTGCCCCCTTCTGTTCAGCCTTATGTATAGCTGCAACTAATCTCTCAAACTTTTTCCATTTTGGCGGGTCCTTTTCGTCTTTCATCTAAAATTAGAGTTAATTAATCACTTTGTTTATAAAATTGAAAATTCTTTTTTGTCTAACCCTAAAACTTTCTCGGTCGCTGCTTTTGCCTTTCGCGCCACTTCAAACGGGTCTTGATCCCAGTATTCGGGACGGAAAATCTCGATTGAAACCATCTTGTCATAGCCGATTTTGTCGAACCTTGCTTTGATTTCCTTTATCGGCAAAATTCCCTCGCCCGGATAAAGCCGGTGAGCGTCGGTCAATTCGGTTTTCGGCAGATTTTCCGCGTCGTTGATATGAAAGATAAAAAGTTTTTCGGGTTTTAGATTTTCGATTGCCTCAAAAGTCGAATTACCGGCGTAAAAATGAAATGTATCGAGAACATTGCCGATGTTTGTGCGGTTCACTTTTTCCACTATTTCGTTGCAAAAATCTAACGTCTGCACACTACAATCGGTTTGCCCGAGAAACTCGAAAGCCAATGAGACTCTGTGTTTTTCAGCGATGTCGCCGAGTTCATTTAAGACGCTGACCGATTCCTCGATTATCTCATCTTTTGTCGCCCCTTCAGGCAATTTCCCCGGCACGACAACGATATACGGACAACCGATTTCTTCCGCTATGATTGATAGCTCTTCGGTTTCCGCTTTGATTGCCGCGTAATCTTCGGCTGTGCGAAAGGTTATGTGTTCGATTGAATTTATCGAATAAGGCTCGATTTTGTTTATTTCTAAAAGTTTTTTTAATTCGGCAGTTGTTTTTGTCTTTAAAAACTCGCGTAGTTTTGCCGCCCAAATTTCAATCAGATCAAATCCCGCCGCAGACGCAACCTTAATATCTGTTTCTAAATCGGCATGCATCGTCGTTGCGCCGTTTAATGCTATTTTCATTGAATACTCCTGAATTTATTAAGCGATTTTATGATATGAAGATTTTATCACGGGATTTGAAAAAAAGTTTGTAAGATTTTGTCGATTTTTGTCATATACAAGTGAACAACCCACTTTTTGACAATTGAACCATCTATTTTTGTCGTCGGAAAACAAAAGATGGTATTTGGCAGAAGTCAAAATCCCTCGAATTTCACCACACTTTCACCCCGATTTTTTAGGGGAAAGGTTTTACAAATTTGTAAAACCTTTCCCCTTTAATTTTTTTCTTCTTTCTCTTTTATTTCTTTAAACTTATCACCGACTTTGAAAAGCAGATCGGTTTTTTTGCCGTTATAACGGGTAATTACCAAATTTGTTTGTTCGGGATAACTTTCAAAAAAGAGTGTATTTTGCAAACTATATCCTCCTAAACCCTCCGATAATTGAATTTCAACATAAACAAAAATCGTATCTACACTAATTTCTTTGCCGACCCAAACGAGTTTTTTTTGTTCGCCGCTTTTATCCTTTAAAATAAAATTGTCGTCGAGATATTTAAGTATGAATTTATCAATATCAGGATTTTTTTCGAGATCAACTTTTTTCTTTGTCAGTTTTTCAAGAGTCGGCACTAAATCGTGAACAAAAAGTTGGATGGAAATCTCGGCACGTTTATCCTTCGCGTTGTAATCCATTCGGGTTAAAGAAGTATGAAAAGTGTGTGATGCCGCCGCCGCTTGCGTCAACATCCCACAGGCAAGAATTAATAACATTTTCATCAAGCCCTGAACGAATCCGAACGGGTTAATGTTGATTTTGTTTCTTTTCATACTCCAATAATTTTAACCTTCCAAACTAAGGTGTTTTTGAGCCGCTAAAAGTCGTCGTTCCCTGCGGTGCGGTAACACTTCCACTTAAAGAATTGCCGTTCACTTGTCCGACAAAACTGAGTTCAATCGGCGAAATTGTTTTTAATGTCAAAACTCCATCTTTATAACTTCCGCTTGAAATTTGAAATGTTCCCTGCGGTGATTCGATCGTTCCCGTAATGTTATTTTCCATTTGCGTCAGATTAAGAACAAATGGTAAAGATTGTCCACCGGCATCAATCGCAATGTTCCACTTTCCCGTTAAACTTGCGTTCGAATTAGAAGGCTTTGTCATTTGCGGCTGACTTGCAACGGGTTGAAGTGTTCCGCGTTGGACTGATTTAAAGGTTTGAAAACGTGTCGGCACAACCCGGCGCGGAAAATAATTATTGCTTAAATCAGCGTCAGCAGTTTCCAGATTCGGGTCCAGAATGATCGCTTTTGCTTCTTTTTTAGTAATTATCAACTTTGAAACATTAAAATTATCGTATCTCCAAATCTCCGCCGGAATACGAATTTCCTCACTCGTGCCGTCCATATATTCAACTTTGAAAATCACCGGCATTACCAAACCGCCCATATTTTTCAAATCAACTACATAAAAATAATAACCGGCGTTTATGATCGATTTTTCCGTTTCATCCAAAGTTCCGACAAATGCCTGATAACTTTGCTTTTCGGCATCACTCACTTTAAATTGATCCTGATCGTTGTATAAATCTCTCAATGACGGGTATTGGTCAATTCGCTTAGGCAAAGATTCATTGCGCTGTTGCGAAAGCGTTTTCGGACGGGCATTTTCTTTTTTACGCAATATATCTTTTTCAATGTCCGGGCTTTGCGTATTTACTTGATAAAGACGCACATTTTCGATGGAAATATCAACGTGGTCGGTCGTATAAAACCATCCATTCCAGAACCAATCGAGATCAACTCCCGAAGCGTCTTCCATTGTGCGGAAAAAGTCGGCTGGTGTCGGACGTTTGAATTTCCAGCGTTGGGCATATTGCCTGAACGCAAAATCGAAAAGTTCCCTGCCCATAACGGTTTCGCGTAAAATGTTCAAAGCCGTCGCCGGTTTTCCGTAGGCATTATTACCGAATTGCAAAACCGAATCCGAATTCGTCATAATCGGAACTTGATTTTCCGAAAGCATATAATCGGTAATAAATTGTGGTTCGCCGCGCCTTGACGGATAATTTTTCTCCCATTCTGATTCCGCCAAGTATTGTAAAAACGTATTCAAGCCTTCATCCATCCACGTCCATTGACGTTCATCGGAATTGACGATCATCGGGAAATAATTATGTCCGACTTCGTGAATAACGACTGAAATCAAGCCGTATTTTGTTCCGGCAGAATAGCTTCCGTCAGCATTTGGTCTAGGTCCGTTGAAACAGATCATCGGATATTCCATTCCGCCAACCGGACCATTTATGCTTTGTGCGACGGGATACGGATACGAAAGTGAATACCGCGAATAGACATTCAAAGTATGAATAATCGCTTGTGTCGAGTATTTTTCCCACAAAGGATTTCCTTCATTCGGGTAAAATGACATCGCCATCACTTTGTTGCCGTCAACATTATGACCTTGTGCGTCCCAGATAAATTTACGCGACGAGGCAAAGGCAAAATCGCGGATGTCGTCGCCTTTAAAGATCCAGGTCTTTTTGCCGGTCGGTTGGCTCGATTCATTGGCTTTGGCTTCATCAGCCGTGATAATTTTTATCGGTTCTTTAACAGTTTCGGCTTGTTTTAAGCGGTCTATCTGCGCTTTTGTCAAAACATCTTTCGGATTTTGCAAAATACCCGTTGCCGAAACAACGTGATCGTTCGGCGCAGTAATTCTCACTAAATAATCGCCGAACTCAAGCGTAAACTCGCCGCTTCCCAAAAATTGTTTGTGCTGCCAGCCATATACATCATAATAAGCCGCCATTCGCGGAAACCATTGGGCGATTTCATAAATATAATTTTTATCGCGCTGGAAATATTCGTAGCCGGTTCGTCCGCCGAAAATACGCTGATTATTGATCGCGTAATTCCAATCAACCGAAAAAACAAAATTAGTGCCGGGTGCGAGCGGAGTCGGCAAATCGATTCGCATCATCGTATTGACAACCGTGTTTTTCAGCGCAATCCCTTTGGCATCACGAACGGAGGTTATATTGACCTTCCCGTCGTATGTGCGCGCTGCAATTTGTTCGATTTGATTGAGCGGAATACCACGATCAAACGAAGGTGCGGTTTGTGTTTTTTGCGTATCGGAATCTTTGGCAAAAATATTTTGGTCAACCTGTAACCAAATATAACTTAATGTATCCGGCGAAAGATTTTTATAGGTAATGGTTTCTTTACCGCTTATTCGCTGGTTTACGTCATCGAGTTCGACATCGATCACATAATCTGCACGTTGCTGCCAATACTTGTTGCCCGGTGCGCCCGAAGCGGTTCGATATTCATTTGGCGAAGGCAATATCTCTTCGAGTTGTCGAAATTTATCACTCGGTTTAGATTTTGATTGAGCGAAAACAAAGGTTGAAAAAAGCGCAATTAACGTGATTGCGAAAAGGCGACGAACAAACATTAAATTTTCTCCTAGATTTATTTGGTATTTCGGTTACAAAATTATCTGTTTATTACGCCGTTTTTGCAAATTTAGTTTCAAACCCAAAATTTACTTTTTCTTACCTTATTTTTTTGATATTTTTCGGAATTTCTTTTTTTTATTTTTTTTTCGGATGATGCCGCCGCCTCGAAAACACTCAAATTTGAATCTGTAAATTATTAAAAATAAAAACTTTTAATGTTACTAGACATTTACAATTTTTGTCAAATATTTTTATTGAAAAACAATGTTTAACGTGCTATCATTTTTCTATTGTATAGATATAGCGTTCCATATCCTTACTTTAATGAAGCATTTCCCTTGGCTTGATTGATCAAAATCTTTTTAGTTGAGATGGATAATTTAAGAAAAAAGCATTTGAAAACAAAATTTATTTCAGTGACTTATTGAATTATCCAATAGCTAAAAAATTATTTTATCAAGTCAAATAACATTAAATAAAATTTCACTAACTACAAGGAGTAAAAATATGACAACCATCGAAAAAAAATCACTTAATTTTTTGTTAATTTTCACAACATTTTGCATTTTCGCAATAAACGCACTAGCGCAAACGAGTCATACATTCAGTGGTCGCGCAACCGGAGTCAACGCCAATGTCTCTGTTCTTGGAGCTGTTTCGGTAAATACGACAATCGCACAAACAGATAATCTTCCGGCAACCGGCGGAACAGGCGGCGGATTAACAAAACAAGTCTTATCCGGCAATGTATCTTTCGGGTTATTAAGTTCTTCAAACAATCTTAATACCGGAGTAATTAACACAATGACTTCCGGCGGTAGCGCGGCTGGCACACCTGACTCCAGTCAATCGGAGTCGTCAGTCAATGCCTTAAATTCCTTACTACTGGGTAATACGATCACGGCAGATGTCGTGAGAGCAAATACACAATGTTCGGGAACAAACGGCACTCCAAGCTGCACCGGTAATACGGTTATTACCAATCTTCGCATCAACGGAACACTTATTAACGTGAACACTACTACTTCCGTAAGTCTTTTGGGTGGCGTAGGAACCGTTTTTATTAACGAGCAAACTGTTTCCAGCACCGGTCAAACAAGAAATATTACGGTAAATGCACTAAGAATCAGTCTTAGCTCTGTTAATTTATTAGTAGCCGACATTATTATTTCGCAGTCACAGTCCGGTATTACCGCCGCAGCCGGCTCAAATATCTGCACACCGATAACGACTGTCACCGAAGGCGATTTGTTTGCAGGCGGAATCGTTTCATATGGTGTAACCAGTGATTCCGGTTCAGTAACCATCGATCACGTTAATGCCGGAACCGGTTTGCAATCTCTGACCGTGGTCGGAACTCCGGTTAATGCAGTCGTGAATATTCCTGCCTATACACCCGGCACATATAATCCGGTCGTCGTAACATTTACACCGATCGATCCGAATTTAGGTGTAGATTTCACTCTCAGAGCGGCAAGCACTTTTCACGCTGCCAATGTGCGTGCCCGCTGTTTAGCACCAACCCCGTCCCCGACAGCTACGCCAACACCAACAGCTATGCCAACTCCGACTCCGACAGCCACGCCAACTCCGACTCCAATTAACATTTGCACTCCGATCACAACGGTTACGGAAGGGGATTTGTTTGCCGGAGGCATTGTTTCCTTTGGCATTACAAGCGCATCCGGTTTGGTCACTGTTGATCACGTCAATGCCGGCACCGGATTGCAATCACTCACGGTTATCGGGTCGGTAAACGCAACGGTAGTAATTTCACCTTTTTCTTTAGGAGTCTATGATCCGGTAAATGTTACTTTTTTACCACTCGATCCTAATCTGTCAGTAGATTTCACGCTTAGAGCAGCAAGCACTTTTCACGCAGCAAATATTCGTGTCCGTTGCGGCACACCGACACCGACTCCGACCGCTACACCAACGCCGACTCCAACCGGAACTCCGACACCGACACCGATACCCGGAATTACCAGTTTTAGCGGTCGTGCTACCTCGATCACTATCGATTCTTTAGTTGCAGCCGTAACTCTAAATGACACGGGCAATTTACCATCAAATGGCGGCTTTATTAATCGCACTTTACTGACCGGCAGTTTGCTTGGTGGAACACTGACAACCTCTAATCTCGATGCAACGACTCAGGCAGCTTTTGATCAAAGCCGTTCACAAGCCATTGTTCAAAATCTTACTTTTTTGATAAATGGAGAAGTTATCACTGCTTCACTGATACCGGTTAGCACGCAATGCACCTGTCCGGCAGCCAACACTCCGCCGGATTGTGCCGGTGGCGTGATGATTGACAACCTGCGGCTTAACGGGACTTTTATTCCGATCACACTTGTTCCAAACCAAACCGTTCAAATGCCGAATGGCGGACAGTTAATTATCAATGAACAAGTCCGCACTGCTTCAGGAAATGGCGGAACTCTAACGATTAACGGTGTTCATGTGTCCATTCCCGGAATCTCGGACGTAATTTTCTCCCGCTCCGAATCAGGAATCTTCTGCGGTTCAAATGTTTCGGCTGATCCGGGTGACGTTGAAAGAGCCTCAAATATCAAACGAAGATAGATAAGTAATTCAAATAATCTTCGATTTAATCAAAAGGTGTGTCGCTAAAAACTACACACCTTTTGATTTTTATGGCTAATGATAGTGAAATCGATGAATATATTACGTCTCCAAACTGACTGCAACCCGGATTGTTTTCTTCACGTCTAAAAATCGGTTAAACTGTTTCCGGTATTTTCTCCCGAATTTATAATTATTATGAAAAATAACATTATATTAATCTCGCTTTTATTTATTCTCTCCGGCAGTTTATTCGCCCAAACACAAACCGATGCGACACTTATGCGAGTTACCGCGCAGGATAAAACGAGTCGTGATGGAAACGGAAAATTAACCATCTTGACTGCTCAGGAACATCTTTTTCGGGCTGATGTTTATATGTCGAATCGTCATTTTCCCGAAGCGCGTGAACATTGGCAGATGATTTTGGATAATTATCCGACCGATTCGACGGCGTTGCCGCGAACGCTTTTCGGCATCGCGCGGTCGTATATGTGGGAACGACAGTATGAAAAAGCCGTCTTTTGGTTCGATAAACTCAACGCCGATTATCCCGGCACAAAAGAGGGACGCGAGGGTTTGGCGTATAAAGGTGCAAGTTATGTTCGATTGGGTAAAAACATCGAAGCGGCAAACACTTATGAACAATATACCGTGATGTTTCCGACCGGTGAAAAAATCGAATCGGCTTACCTGAATATTATCGATGCTTTGCGCGAGGCGAAGAAATACGATGAGGCGAATGCTTGGGTTGAAAAAGCGCGAGCTAGATTTTCGGGTTTGCCGACCGAAACAAATGCGCTTCATGCCCGATTGCGAATGGAAATCTTTCGAAATAATTGGACGAAAGCAATTGAAGCGGCTGATGCTTTGACAAATCTGCGAAATTTTCGTGATTCGATGACGAGTGCCGATGAGGTCTTATTTTTGAAAGGTGTCGCTTTAGAAAAATCCGGTAAAAGAGTCGAGGCAATAAATATTTTTTCTATAATTCCCGATAGTTTTAGTTCTTATTACGGTGGTTTAGCGACGGAAAAGTTAAAAATTTTAGATCCGAAAAATGTCAAGCAGATCGCTTCCGTTTCACCGCGCCTGATGAAAGATTATCCGGTTGTCTATCGTGCCGAACTTCTTCGCTATGCCAAAACTAAAGGCATTGACCCGCGTTTCGTTTTGGCGATTATGAAGCAGGAAAGCAGTTTTCGCGCCAATGCCAAATCGCCTTCTGCCGCCCGGGGATTATTGCAACTCGTTTATGACACGGCTCTGAAATATAATCAGAAAGCCGGATTTCCAAATTTCAACGCCGATGATCTTTACCAGCCGGGTGTTAATATTGCCATCGGAAGTGCATATATTGCCGACTTGAAAAATCAATTCGGCGGGCTTTACGAAGCGATTGCCGCCAGCTATAACGGCGGCGAGGACAATGCCGCGCGTTGGCTTGCCCGCAGCAAACCGAAAGACGCGGCGATCTTCGCATCGGAAGTCGGATTTGCCGAAACGAAGAATTATGTTTATAAAGTGATGAACAATTATCGCGTTTATCGTGAACTTTATAACGAGGAGTTAGTAGCCAAATAAGTCTTATTTCAATCGCATTTGCACTTTGCCGAACAATAAAAACTTCCTATTCCGTTGCTTGCTGACGTTGAAATAATTTTCCGAATTGATGAGTGCAAATTTTTTAAGTTTCCCAATCGCCGACACCTTCGCGCTCGACGTGATAACCGACTTTTTTTAAATGACTGAACACCTCGCGCCCGTGTTGTTCGTCGCGCACTTCGAGCAGCATTTCGATTCCGACTCTGCCAAGCGGCGCAAGCCACATTGCGCGGCGATGAAAAACCTCGATGACGTTTGCGCCCGAATCGGCAACGTGATTGAGCAGCGGAGCAAGCATTCCGGGACGATCAGGGACAAGCAATTTCAACAAAATATAACGACCTTGGCGCACCAAAACCTGTTCTAAAATCCGTGTCAGCAAATTTGCGTCAATATTACCGCCGCACAAAATCGCACAAACCGTATCGTTCGGTGAAACATCGATTTTCTTTGCAAGTAAAGCGGCAACCCCAGCCGCGCCCGCGCCTTCGACGACCAGCCGATTACTTTGCATACAATGAAAAATCCCGCGCGCGATCTCTTCTTCGGAAACTTCGACTATTTCTTCGACATATTCGCTTATTATTTCAAGTGTTCTTTCTGCCGGATGTTTAATTGCAATACCATCGGCAATCGTCGGTTGATATGGAATCTCGACCGGTTTCCCAGCCTTTAGGAAACGATTTACTGCCGCCACGTTTTCCGCTTGAACGCCAATCACGCGCACTTGCGGCAACAGTTTTTTTACCGCAATCGCAATACCGGAAATAATCCCGCCGCCGCCAACCGGCACGACGACAACCGTAGTTTCGGGCAAATCTTCGACAATTTCCAACCCGATTGTCCCTTGTCCGGCGATGATATGGTCGTCATCAAAGGCGTGAACATAAATATATCCGTGTTCATCTTGCAACTCACGGGCGTAAGCGGCGGCTTCGTCAAAACTTTCGCCTTGTAAAATAACTTCCGCGCCGAAACTTTTGGTTGCCATAATTTTTGTCAGTGGCGCAAAAGTCGGCATCACAATAGTCGCACCCGCACCTTGCAACTTTGCCGCAAGAGCCACGCCTTGGGCGTGATTGCCGGCTGATGGCGCAACGACACCGCGTCGTTTTTCTTCATCCGTCAGCCGTGAAATCTTGTTATATGCGCCGCGCAGTTTGAATGAACCGCTTCGTTGAAGAGATTCGGCTTTTAAAGAAACGCTCGCACCGATTTCGGCTGAAAGTTTTTCATCCGAAAGAATCGGAGTCGGTAAAATGATTCCCTGCAAAAGCTGTCGGGCATCCTGAATGTCGGAAAATTTAACGCTCATATCCGCAAATTATAGTTTGCATCCATTCATTCAGGCAATTGAAGATAGCGCAAATCGTAATTTCACATATTCCAAAAACCGCAAAAATGCGTTATATTCTGATTAATAAATTTTTTGGAGGCTTAAAAATGGAACTCGGATTTGCATTTATCTTTTTGGCTTTTTTGGGAATCGCTCTTTTAGTCATCGCGGCTAAAACAATTAAAATCGTCCCGCAATCTTCCGTTTTGCTGATTGAACGGCTTGGCAGATTTCATCGCGTGGCGGCGAGCGGTTTGAATATTATCGTGCCGTTTTTTGAAGCACCACGCGCATTTTTTTGGACAAACGTGCGTCCGGGAACGACATCGATAGATTTGCGCGAACAGTTTATCGACCTTCCGCCGCAACCCGTTATTACCCGTGACAATGTAACTATAAATGTTGATTCGGTGGTGTATTGGATGATTACCGATCCGATCAAATCGGTGTATGAAGTCAACGATTTGGTCGGAGGACTCGTGCAGTTGACGATTACCGGAATGCGTTCCGTGATGGGCGAAATGGATTTAGACCACACGCTTTCCAACCGCGACCAGATCAATTCTAAATTGCGGCTGATTCTCGACGAAGCAACGGATAAATGGGGTGTAAAAGTTACCCGTGTTGATGTCAAAAACATCAATCCGCCGGAAGATGTGCGAATCACGATGGAAAAGCAAATGACGGCGGAACGCAACCGGCGTGCTTTGATTTTGCAAGCGGAAGGTGATAAACAAGCCGCGATAACACGCGCCGAAGGCGAAAAACAAGCTGCTATCACACGCTCAGAAGGCGAAAAAGAATCGGCAATTCTGCAAGCGGACGGTGCGGCGCAGGCAAGATTAAAATCAGCAGCAGCGGACGCACAGGCAATCGCGCAAATCGCCCAGTCAATCGGCAATGCCGAACAAACTACGCAATATCTGATCACATCGCGCTACATCGAAAGTTTGCGCGATATGACCAAAACAAATAATTCAAAAGTTATTTTTATGCCGATGGAAACTTCGGCGTTAATGTCAAGTATCGGCGCAATCAAAGAAGTTTTTGCCGAAACCGGAGAGAAAAGCGAACAAACATCACTAAATCCTCCGCGTTCTCCGCGAGAATTGAACAGGTAGATAGTTTGAGCAAACACATTAGAAAATTAAACTATAAAAAATAATTTGATCACATCAGATACATTGATTCGACATTTGTCTAAAAGTGGATAAGCCGTCGGATTGTCCAAAGTGAACAATCCGACGGCTTACCTTATTTGCTGCAAGCACTTATATTATTTGTTCTGCGTAATAGGCGGCGGAGTGGCACATCGCACACGAATATTTGCCGCGTGAAATGTGCTTGCCGCTCTGAGCGTGAAATCTACCGGCTGATTCGGATCGATCGGGATGAATGTTACCGTCACCGGCATAAATGTGCCCGGTGTAAACGCCGGGATCATTACTACCGCATTGGTCGGTGTTCCAACCACTGTTAATGATCGTAGTCCTGTTCCCGCATCAACGTGATCGACCGTTACTGATCCCGGTCCGCTCGTGATGCCAAAGGATACGACTCCTCCGGGGAACAGATCGCCTTCCGTCACGGTTGTCGTCGGTGTGCAAACCTGAGCACAACGAGCACGAATGTTCGCCGCGTGGAATGTGCTTGCCGCTCGCAAAGTGAAATCAACTGCAAGTCCCGGATTGATCGGAGTAAATGTCACTGTGACAGGAGCAGTAGTTCCCGGCGTAAACGGCGGAATGTTGACAATTGCATTAGTCGCGCTGACAACCGTCAAGGATTGCAAACCGGTTCCGGCATTAACGTGATCAACAGTTACTGAACCCGGACCACTCGTCACACCAAAAGATACAACGCCACCGGGGAATAAGTCACCTTCGGTCACAGTCGTCACCGGAGTGCAAACATTACCCGGTGTTGGTGTCGGAGTTGGAGTCGGAGTTGGCGTAGGTGTCGGTGTTGCTGTTGGAGTTGGTGTAGCCGTTGGAGTCGGTGTAGCTGTTGGAGTGGGAGTCGGTGTCGGAGTTGGAGTTGCTGTCGGAGTCGGTGTCGGTGTAGCTGTTGGCGTTGGCGTCGGAGTTGGTGTCGCCATTGATGTGCATTTGCCGGCACTTCCGGCGTTGAAAATCGCTAGAATTTCCGCGCCGCTCAAAGCGCGGTTGTAAAGCGTAACTTCATCATAAAGTCCCGGTATATTGTTGGGTAGAAACTGAGTGCTACCGGCGAAAGCCAACGGTTGACTGCTATTGACAAGAGTTGCGATTGAAGTTGTTCTTGAATTGTCCAAAACTCCGTTGATGTAAATTCGCATTGTGCTGCCGTCGTAAGTTCCGGCAATGTGTGAAAAACTGTTGAGCGGCAAAGTCGCATTGCTTCTCAAACGGTCAATCCCCGAATTATTACCGACAGTCAAATCAATTTGTTGAGTATTTAAAAATACGATGCTGTAAGGCTGGTCGCCGGCAGTATTGCAGTCGCCTTTACAGACGAAAAATGTCCTACTGCCCGAGTCTCCCACGGCGTTTGGCGAAACCCACATTTCGATGGTGTAAGCGTTGGTAAAATCCAGCAACGCGGAGTCATTGACAGTGACAGGCTGAGTGTTCGCCGAAGCTGCTTGAAACGCTTGCTGAACTTTGCCGCCCGCAAATGTTATGCCGCCCGGCGAGCCGTTAAGGTTATTGCCTGAAATATCGTTGTAATTGTTTTCGCCCGGATACCACGCGGTCAAATTGGCGGGTGGTGCTACACAGGTTTGCGCGAAAGTTTGCAGCGCGGTTGCGCCTATCATACCTAATAAAATTATCGTTGAAAGATAATTGAAAATTTTCTTGAACATATTTTTTTTACTCCTTAAGTTTTTCATTTTTTTTTGCTCCATATTTCTATGTGAGTCGGTTAGTTAATTTAAATTTTCTTAAAAATGCAGAAACACGCTCGAAGTAAATGTGTTTTAGTAATGACTTGCGCCCTTACTTCGTGCGGGGTTGCGGGATTTTTAAGAAATCCTATTTAATTTGCAAAAAGCGGGAGAAAAATGAATATTCACTTTTCAGCCTTTTTCGTTGCCAGTGATTCGGCACAGACGAGAAGAAAACCTTGCGGGTTTTCGAGAAAATGAATTTCCCGCGCTTCGACGAGCCGAAAGATTCTTCGCAGGCTGACTTCAGCCAAAAACATCGCTTCTTCGGGAAACAGCCAGCGAACGTCCGCGCCGCAACAGTCGCAAAACTTTTTTTCCGTCAAACGCGGTCTGGTTAAAATGCTGTATTCGTGCGTTTCACGTCTGACAAAGAATCTGAGCGACATAAAATTTGTTGGAAATCCAGATTCGCAATGTGCTAAAATTTTGCTGTATCGAACGTGACCAATTTAACGAAAAAGGTTTCTAAATGTCCTAAAGATAAGGCTAAATTTTTCTAAATTTTTCTAAAGAGACCGGAATCAGGTGTCGGTTGTCAGTAATTCTTTAGTGAAAATCAAATTGATTTTTAAAATTAACGCCTCATCTCTTCAATTATCCGACAACTAATAACCGACAACCGACAACTAAAACCTCTTTATATGACAAGGGAAATATATGACAAGGGAAATCAAAAGGGTTTACGAATTTGGGAAGTTTTGTTTTGACGCTCAAAAATTGGCTCTCACGCACGATGGCGAAACGGTTCAGCTTCCGCCGAAGTCTTTGGAAACGCTCAAAGTTTTGCTCGAACAAAAAGGCGAAACGGTTTCGCGCGAGTTTTTTTTTGAAAGAATCTGGGCGGAATCTTTTGTCGAAGATGCGAATTTGACCGTCGCCGTCTCGACCTTGCGAAAAACGCTGGCGGCGTTTGATAAAAACTCAACTTTTATTCAAACCGTATCGGGACGCGGCTATCGCTTTGTCGGCGACGCGGCAGAGAAAATCGAGAAAATTGAAATTGCCGAACAGCCGCCGCAATCGCAGCAACAGCCGCAGCCGATTGTCATCGAACGCCACGCGCTCGAACAATTAACGGTCGAGCGTCAAATGGCGCAGCGACCTGTTTCGAGAATTTTAATCGCTGTCGCTCTACTCGGTTTGATCACGGCGACGGCTTTTGCCGTTTGGCTCGGACGACGCGACCAATCTTCCGCCGTCTCCGAAAGCGACGCGCGCAGCGCGAACGAAGCGTTTCAAAAAGGAGACGCGCTTTTGCGGGGAAAGCGCGAATCTTGCCTGAGCATTCCTTATTTCCGCGAAGCCGCTGCCAGAAATGAAAATTTCGCCCGCGCCTTTTCGGGTCTGGCGGCGGCGTTGGCGATGTGCGGCGATAAGGGAACCGAAGCCGAAGAATCAATCCGCAAATCGCTCGCGCTCGATGCGAACTCGGCGGAAGCGAACGCGACCGACGGTTTTATCAAGATGTTTCGGCGTTGGGATTGGAGCGGCGCGGAAACTGCTCTGCGCCGCTCCGTCGCGCTCGACCCGAATTCGGCGCAGGCGCATCACTGGCTCGCCACCTGTCTTTCGATTCGCGGAAACATAACCGAAGCCGAAGGCGAGATGCAGCGCGCCATCGAAATCGAACCGAACTCGGCGAATTTATACGCCGATTTGGGGCAGATGTATTATTTCCATCACCAATATTTCAACGCGATTAACGAATGCCGCAAGGCTTTGGAAATTGACCCGAATTTTGTTCTCACGCCCAAATATTTACGCGATATTTATTTGATGAAAGAGGACGAAAAATCGGCAGTCGAATGGCACATCAAATTTATGACCTTGAGCGGGACGCTGCCCGACGACATTGCGGCGGAACGGGAAGTTTTCGAGCGCGAAGGCTACAAAGGCTGGACGCGCAGAACGGTGGAAACTCATCTCGCCGAATATAATCTGAAAAAAGCGACCGATGCCGATTACTCAATGGATTTTTCTCTGGTCGAACATTATGCCGCGCTCGGCGACAAGGAAAACGCCCTGCTCTGGCTGCGAGCGGCGGTTGATTGCACCGACTGCGTTCGGTCGCTTTGGCTGCCTTACGTCGCCGTTGATCCGCGTTACAATTTTCTGCGCGACGACGCACGTTTTCAAGCCGTTCTCCAAAAAATGAATCTCGCAAATTAAAAACTATTCCGATGTTTTACTTTCGGCATTTTCTTCCATCATTTCAAAGGCTTTTTTGAGCATTTCACCGGCTTCTAGTTCTTCTTCGGTGACTTTGGATTCTTGCTGTGTCGGTTTTCGCCGTATATTTATAACTCATTGAGATAAAAATAGGGAATGGTCAGAACCGGTGTCGGGCACTCGCTTGATCAGCACATTTTTTCAGATGATTTTACGGCTACTGCCAACCTTAAAATATCTATTTTCAGCCTGCGTCTTTGCGGGAATTTCGTTCCGTTGATAAAATTTAAGCGTATATATGAAATTTGTAAAAATTCTGTTCGTTGTTTTTATTATCGCTATTATCGCTGCCGGTGGTGTTTCATATTGGCTTTACAGTTCGCTGAATAAGCCGCATCAGCACGACAAATCCAAACAAACAATTCAAATTCCGAAAGGTTCGACACCTAACGAGGTTATCGACAAGCTCAATGCTGAAGGAATTTTAGATGCTCAATTTGCGACGCTGATTTATTTGCGGACGTTCGGCGATGCGAGCCGATTTAAAGCCGGTGAATATCAATTCGACACACCGATCACACCGCTTCAAGTCTTAAAAGAACTCGAAAAAGGCGAAGAACGCACTACTAAATTAACCATACCCGAAGGTTTTACCAGATTTGATATTGCCAAAAGAATCGTCGAAAAATTCCCGCAAACACCGCCGATGGACGACAAAGCGGTTTTATATCTGATGGACGATGTTTCGTTGATAAAAGATTTTGACCAAACCACGAAAAACCTCGAAGGTTATATGTTCCCAAATACTTATAATTTCCCGAAAGATTCAAAAGCACAGGAAATTATCAAAACAATGGTCGAGCAATTCAAAAAAATATGGAAACCGGAATGGAACGAAAGAGCCAAACAACTCGGCAGAACTCCGCACGAAATTGTAACAATTGCCTCGCTTATCGAAACCGAATCGCACGTCGAAGCCGAACGCCCGATCGTTGCGTCGGTCATTTACAATCGTTTGGCAAAAAACATTCCGCTCGGAATTGACCAAACGGCGGTTTATGTCGCCAAAATGCAAAATCGTTGGGACGGCACGATAAATAAAAGCGATCTGGAAGTTGAATCGCCTTATAACACGCGGCGTTTCGGCGGAATTCCCCCGGGCGCGATCTCTTCGGTCAGCGAAAGCGCACTCAAAGCCGCACTTTATCCTGCAACCACCGATTATATTTATTACGTTTTGGACGTATCAAAGAATGACGGCACATCCGTCTTTTTCAATAATGCGAGCGACTTTGAACGCGCTAAAGCCGCATACCAAAGATGGCTTGCCGAACAACGAAACAAATAATTGAAAGAATTATTTTTGGAGGAACTTTTTGTTTGAGTTGGTGTCTATATAAATTGAGGAGAATAAAAACTATGTCTTCAGATACTCTACTTTCGCCAATTGAACATAAACTTTTACTCGTAATTGGAGTTTTGATTTGCAGTCTATATTTTATAACCCTTTCAGACAAATTTATTACCAATTACAATGAAGCCGTAGAAAATGAACAAATCGAAAAATTATACTTTTCAAACAATGAACAACGTCCTAACTTCAGTGGTTGTAATCCTTGCGTAACACCAATTTATAAAATAATTTTGGGATTTCAATTTTTAACAATTCCTTTTTTATTTTTTACTTTATTGAAAAGAAGGGTTATTTTTTTTGTTATTTCCACTTTTCTGACTTTTTTTACATTTTTTGGATATGTTAGTTGGATGTTTTTTACTTATAGCGTAAGGAGGGAAAATGAAGTTTTCCATACCGAAAATATAACACTCAATACTTATTTGCTTTATAACTCAACAATTTGGGAACTCAATTTATTTCTATTGATTTCAATTTTATTCATTCTACAAATTTATGTTTTTTCACGGTTTACCATTGAGAAATTTCAAACAAAAATCTCTTAAAGTATCAAACTTCCAGCACTCGAATTTTTGAATTCAGATGTTTAATAAACTATGAAGTCGAACAATTATATCCCAAGATCAGCAGACAATTTTAACCGACATTAGGTGATGATAGACTCATCCCGATTTGCGGGAACTTGAACATCTTTTCAAGGAAGAAAAAGACATCACGAATTGATTGGCTAGTTGTGGTTGCAAAACCCCGCTGGCTTAATAGCGTCCAATTAACTTTTTTGGTAAGTCCGAAGAATATGGTTTCATTTGGCTATTTTACCCTGTGTATCTGACAATCCCTGAAATCTGCACTAATGATTAAAAGGTGAAAAATAAATATTGTGAATTTTTTCACTTTTATTGAATCCAAAAATAAACCGCAAGCGAAATCATATTCACAAGGAAAAAATATATCCTTAATTTTATAAACAATCAGGGAGTGGAAAAGAAAAAATGAAAAAATTAATTTTAGCAGTTTTTGCAATGGCAATAGTATTCGGATTTAATGTCAACAACATCTCGGCGCAAGAGATGAAAGATGACAAAATGATGGATAAGAAAATGATGAAGAAAGGCGACAACCCGATGGTTGGCGGCGCGGCAATGTTCAAAACGAAAGATATTGTTGATAATGCTGTGAACTCGAAGGATCATACAACCCTAGTTGCGGCGGTCAAAGCTGCCGGCTTGGTGGATACGTTGAAAGGCAAAGGACCTTTCACGGTTTTTGCACCGACAAATTCAGCATTTGACGCACTTCCGGCAGGAACGGTTGATACTTTACTCAAACCGGAAAACAAGACGATGTTACAAAATATTTTGAAATATCACGTCGTTTCCGGTAACTTCGATTCCAAAGCGATTGCAAAAGCCATC
>JANMAA010000060.1:0-26145 GCA_031359215.1 Acidobacteriota bacterium
ATTTACGTTGACTTCTTGAAAATCTCGGATGATTTTTATTTTATTGGAAACTTATTTCGTGCCGTTGGTTGGCACAACTTCCGGCACATCGCCTTTTTTCTGCATTTGATCGCGGAATAAATTCAATAACAGAAGCGTTCCAATTCCGCCGCCTTCGCCGTTTCCGCCGCCGGAAGCCATAATGTCGGGCGTGATGCGAACGCCTTTTTCGCCGATGACTTTCAAAGTTTCGACGAGCGCGACACCGTTTGCACCGAGCGCGGCGACTTGTTCTTTATACGCGACGCCTTGCGCTTCGCCCATTAAGCGAACTTTTTCGGCTTCGGATTTACCCGTTTCCGAAATGTAATACGCTTCGCCGTCAGCTTCGCGTTTGCGCTGTTCGGAGCGTTTGCCGGCGATTTCGACGCCGACCGTCGCTTCCATCAGACTGCGCTGATTGTCGGCTTGCGAACTGGTTTTTTCGAGTTCGATACGTTTGATCTCGGCTTCACGTTGCGCGTTGAACATTGACTGTTTCTGTTCCGCCAAAATCTTTTCAGTCTGCGTTTTCATCAACTCTTCGGGCAGTTTGATGTGGCAGATCAGGACGTTGACAACATCAACGTGATATTTCAAAAGGTGCATCCGCACACGCGCTTCGGCACGTTCCTGTTCTTCGTGACGATTTTGCAGATAAGCCATCGCTGAAGATTCGGACGCTTGGTTTCTGAAAATCGAATCAATCAGCGGGTGCATAACATTTTGAACCAGTTTCTCGGTGCTGCCGATTTTGGCTACCATAAACGGCGCGTCTTCGGGTTTGACGCGGAACACGACGCGAACTTCCAACTGCATCGTGAAACCGTCTTTGGAAATTACCGAAAACGGATCGAACGAATTGCCGACTTCTTCCGCCGTCCATTCAACCGTCATATTTGTCGTCGGAATCACAATCGGTGTCGTCGCCAGAGTGTTGACGTAATAACGTCCGGGACCGACGACCGTTTCCTGTATGCCGCGATAACCTTCCGGCACGACGTAGGCTTCGTGCGCTCCGCTGTCGAGCCGTTTGTCCGCCGGATCGCTGACGAGTTCGGCTTTGATCTGCTCAATCGAAAGATTGTCGCCGTCAACTTTATCCAGTTTTTCCGCGGCGATATTGACCTGTTCTTCTTCTTCGCGTTCCAGACGTTCACGAATTTTGTCCGCCATCGCTTTGCGAATTTCTTCGCCGGGGTCTTTGCCGACATTCGATACGATGACTGCGACTTCGCCGGGTTTGACTTCCTTCGCCGATTCCATAATGACTTTGAACATCAACGGATTGACGTAATATGTTCCGGGCAAAAGAATGTCTTTCTGCGGTCCGCGCTGTCCGCCGCCGGTGATAAACGTGTTGGGATTTTGGAAATTATCGTGTCCGGTAACGGCTTGCGCGACGTAATCGCGCGGGTCTAATTGTGCGCCGTCGAGGGCTTCGACCAAGCCGATTTGATTTTCGGAAATCACCGTCGCATCAAACATTCGCACGGTAAACAGTCCCGGTTTTTGTTCATTCTGTCCGTCAAACGAAACCGACTGCGTATGAATACGATAAGTTCCAGGCGTTAAAGTTTCGACCTGCGGACCTTTCTGACCGCCGTTATAGACGAACGCTTCCGCGTCCTGAAAGTTTTTATGCCCTTGAATCGCACTGCCGTGCAGTCGTCCCGGTTCAAGCTGTGCGCCGTCGGCGGAAGTCATTACACCGATTTTTCCCGGCGGAACCATCGTCGTTTTGGCAATCGAAACATTAAACAGATAAGGGTGAATCGCCCATTTTCCGGGCGGCAAAGTTCGCAGTTGAATACCTTTGACACCGCCTTGTTTGATAAAAGCAATCGGGTCCTGAAAATTGTTATGCGCGTTCTGTGCGCGGTCGGGCGCGAAGTTACTGCCCATCGGCATCGGTTCGCCGTCAATCGCCTCGATCACGCCGAGTTCGTCCGCGCCGATCTCGACGAGCGGAACTTTCTGAATCACGCGCTCAACCGGATAAAGCACAAAATGAAGTCCCGGTTTCAAAACTTCCGCCTGAATACCAATTTCGCCGTCGGTCGCCACAACACGACCCTGCGCCATTTTCGTTCCCATATAACGACGCTCTTTGATGCCGACTTCGGTCGCGCCGATGTTGACCAAAAAGCGCGTCACGACATACCAAATTATGCCCAAAATAATCAGGGCGACAACTGCTAAAATTACTAAAGGAATTATATTTTGTTCCATTGTGGTTTCCTTATACGAAATTTACAGAGTCGAACTAACCTTCCTCTTTAAATTCCATATCATTTCAAAACTTTACTTACTTTCCTCTGACTTCCGGCGCAATTCGGCAAGCTCCTGTTTTAGCCAAAAATTTATGCCCGAAGTTCTTTCCTTTTGCGGCAGCAGCCATATATGACTTTCTATCAGTTGTGCCAATTCCACTGCCTTCAAATTTGTTAGACTGCCCTGTTGCCAAACTCTTATCACACTTCTCGCCGTTTTGCTGAAAGTTTCGGCACTTTTGCTTTGGGCGGCGAGAAAAAGCAGTTCGATTGAATTATTTTTGTTCGGATTTACCGTCCAAACTTTTTGTATTTCGTTCAATCGCTCTGATTCTAAAAGACGGATTTTTTGCTCCGATTCTGATTTTTCCATTCGCGCTTTTGTCTCCGCTTCACGTTCAAAAGCGCGTATTTCTTCATCGCTTGGCGCAAACAGACTTTTGTATGACGGTTCGAAATTATCTTTATTGCTGTTTTGGAGTGATTTTATGTTTCGTTTTTGAAAAAACGAAACTCCGAATATGACTGAGAGTCCAGCCGTGATTATTATCGTCGAGAAAATTAATGTAAAGAGAAGCATTTGCCAAAAGCCAACGCGAAACTTTTACAAAGTTTCAAAAAATACTTCCGAGCGTTGCCCTCAAATTTAATTATACGAAACTTTTTAACAAAATGTTTAAAAATAATTTATCGTGACTAAAATATTATCTTTAAGCTGCCGCTATCTTCCCCAGGTTAATTTATTGCGTAAAACGTCGAAATAATTGCGGTTTGGCGGCTGGACGAGATTAAAATTTATCGCGCTTTTGCGGATTGAAATATAGTCGTTCGTTTGCACGGCATAACCTATTTGTCCGTCGAGAGTTAAAACTACGCCGTCGCTTTGATTTTTCAGACGCAGGCTTATTTCCGCCGTGTCCGGGACGACGATCGGGCGATTGGTCAGTGTGAAAGGGCAAATCGGCGTTAAAACCATCGCATTCATCGAAGGATAAATAATCGGACCGCCCGCTGAAAGACTATACGCTGTCGAACCCGTCGGAGTAGCAACGATCAAACCGTCGGCGCGAAAGGAATTGACGAAAAGATCATTGAGATTGACTTCGATTTCAATAATTCGCGCCAAAACCGCTTTGTTAATGACGACATCGTTCAAAACGCGCCCTGTTGCCAATTGTTCATCGCCGCGCCAATGTTCGACATCGAGCATAACGCGGTGGTCAATCTCGTAATTCCCTTCGAGAATCGCTTCCAACGCGGGAAACATTTCCTCGATGCGAAATTCGGTCAGATAGCCGAGACTGCCGTAATTGATGCCTAAAACCAGGACTTCACGATTTCCGGTCAGCCGTGCCGTCGAAATCATCGTGCCGTCGCCGCCAAGCACGACGATAAGATCAACATCATTCTTGAACTCTTCAATTCCAGCAACTTGAATATCGCAGATTTCGGTTTCAGCGTGTGGTTTGCCGACCAAATCAATGTCTCGCTCAGCCAGCCAATCGGAAAGTTTGCAAGCTGTTTCCCAAGCCTCTTTATGATTCGGCTTAACAACTACGCCGACGCATTTTATTTCTTGATGTGCCATCTGTTTTGTCAATGATTAAACAATTGAATTAAAACCGCAAATAAAAGCCGGATAAAACTATAAATTCGGATATTTTTCAACAAATTTCAGCATATTTTTGACATAAGATTGAAAGTTCGGGCAAGTTACATTGTGCTTCGAGAGAAGTTCGTTAGCCACGCTTGTATCATAAGTTTGCGGAACGAAAAAATAGGGCACACTCGAATGAGGCAGACCGCTTACCGTCGGCGAAAACGGCAACATCAGAGACTTTTCGACGAGGCTCTGCGGTGGTTTAATAATTGATTTTTTGCCCGTCATCGCATCGGAAATTGCATCAAAAACCTGTTGGGTAGTCAACGGATTCGGGTCAGCCAGAGCAATCGTCTTGCCGACTGCGCTTTCATCCTGTTTCAAAGCCGCTATTCCTTCAACCACAAAATCTACGGGAACGAGATTGACCTTTACATTTTTATTGCCGACGTTGACTAAACGAAGCAAGTTCGGTGCTTTTCGCAAATAATGAATCAGATAGTAAATACCGTCATATTTGGCTGTTTCGCCGGATTGTGAATCGCCGACGACCACCGACGGGCGAAAGATCGTTATGGGAAATTCGGCTTTTAATTTTTCGACTTCGAGTTCGGCAAAATACTTCGTTTCTTCATAAAAGTTGCGAAAGCCCGCGTCGTGTTCGAGTTCCGTTTCATAAATCACACCTTTCCGGTTTCCCGAAATATAACACGTCGAAACGTAGTTATAGCGGCGCAGTTTCGGCAAAGATTTGACAAATTCATTGACGTTGCGCGTTCCTTCAACATTGACGCGATATGCCAAATCTTTCTCGACCGCTAAATCATAAACTGCCGCGAGATGATAAACATCAGTTGTTTCGCTTTGAACAACCGCCAAATCTTTTTCGGAAATACCGAGAAGTTCGCGCGTAATATCGCCTTCGACCAGCGCGAAATTTTCTAAAGATGTGTTAGTTGTTTGCGCTATTTCTTTAACTGTCTGCATCGCTTTTTCAACGAATTGCGATTGCACGAGCAGAAAAAATTGCGTGTCGGGATTTGCCAGACGCTTCACTAATCGTTCAGCGATAAAACCTGGGAATCCTGTTAGGAAAATTGTTTCGTGAAAATTCATTTTTCTTCTTCAAAAAGCAGGTTATAGCGTTGTGCGCTGTGAACGACGTGCAAAATACTCACGCCGTTCGTTAGTGGTTGATAGAAAATCAGATATTTTTCAAAGCCTTTGACGCGCCACATTCTAATTTCTTTGAGCCGCGAATTGTTAAAATTTCTAGTTGCGCCGACGTATCTGTTTTCTGCTAAAAATCGGAATGTTTCGTCGCAAGCGTCGAGAAATTTGTGTGCCGCATCTTCATTCTCCGTAGCAATATGAAACGAAAGATCGATGAGTTCTTCAAAAACGGCTTCACCGTGAATTACTCTCATATTTTATTGCCTATTCGTTTTGCCAATGCTTCCTTTGCTTTTTCAACACTAAATTCTTCTATATCTTTATCATTCAGCCTTTTGAGCAACAGAGTTTCCAGCTGTTGCTCTTGGCGTGTTTTTAAATAATTTCGCACTAAATCGCGGAAAAATTCACTCGTATTTCCGTAACCTTCGGTAGCAATTGCTTCTTCGACTGCTGTTTTCATCGTGTCGGGAAGTGAAATGTTAATCGTTGATATTGCCATAATTGAAACTCCTTTCAATCCAAATTGTAGCATTGTGGCAATAGATGTCAATAAATGCTACTCATTGCTAGAAAATATTACGTTTTTGTTCGGTTTGTCATTCACCCGCAACTCGAAAACATCAGGGCGCGAATAATGTCCGTCGGTATCGAGAAGCAGACGACCTTGTTTGACCAAATCGAGTTCGAGTTCGCCATAAATTGTGCTTGCATCATCAAAAACAGGTTCGACAACATAACTTGCGTCGGGCGCAATGATTGCGCTTCCGCCTCGTTGAAGCAAATCTTTTTCCATCGAATCGAGCAAATCGAAAACTTCTTTATCGTTGGTTTTGAGCAAATCAAAACCTTCCAAAACATCGCTTTTCGACATCACGCAACCCGAAGTCAGCACAAAACATTGACCTTCAAAAGCATAATGACGGCTGGCGATTTGATGACGTTCGTGAACAGTTGGAAACTGCGCGGTATGAATAATTTCGCCTTTGGCGTGCATCGCGGCGCGTGCCAAAGGAAGCCAATGTTCCCAGCAAATCAAACCGCCCAAAATTCCGTAAGGCGTTTCCAAAACATTCAACGTGCTTCCGTCGCCAACGCCCCAAACAAGTCTTTCGGTATAAGTCGGCGTGAGTTTGCGATGAATTTTATAACTGCCGTCCGGCGCAAGATAAACAGTTGTGTTGTAAAGCGTTCCGCCACATCTCTCGTGAACGCCGATGACAATATAAACTGCATTTTGTTTGGCGATTTCTTGTAAATGAGAACACTCCGAACTTGGAATTTGTAAAGAACTTTCCGTCAAATACTGATAAAGCCTTTTTGTCGGCGCGTAGTCCCACAGCGCGGCTTTCGGTGCTTCGTCCAGCCAAATCGGATAACCCGCAACCCAAGTTTCGGGAAAGACAATAATTTTCGCGCCGTTCTTAGCACATTCTTCCGCGATTGTTTCCACCTTTGCCAGAGTTTTTGGCAGATTCAGAAAAACCGGCGGCTGTTGGACAAGCGCGACTTTTACATTTTTTTTGGACATATTTTTCAATTCAATTTTTCCTGCAATCTTCGCAACGCCTGATAAGCCTGTGTGTAATTCGGCTGTTCTTTGAGAGCCAGATCATAATGTTTGGCGGCTTCGAGCAATTTTCCTCGTTTTTCATAAACGAAAGCAAGATTAAAATGCGGAAAGGCGCGGGCTTCGTAGCGAACTGCTTTTATCGCCAACTTAAACCAACTCACACAATCGTAAAAATTCCCTTTGGCAATCAGGTAACTGCCGATGTCGTTATACGGATTTCCAAAATCCGCGTCAACTGCGATTGCCGCCAGACATTCGGCTATCGCCAGATCGTATTCGCCTTGAAAACTGTATGTCCAGCCCAGAAAAGTAAATGCCTCGGCGGTTGGGAAAATTTTGATGGATTGTTTATAAAGTTTAATTGCGGTTTGGTAATCAGAAGATTGTTGCGCGGCTAAAGCCTCGTTGAAAAGTTCGACGGCTTGACGCATTGAGGGATTTTTAATTTCGGAATCGGAAAACATAACAAATTAAATTCCAGCGTTTTCCGGTAAATTTATATAAATTCGACTTTATACCATTACAAGTTTTGTTGCTAAGGCTATTCAAAAAATGAATAGGGTAAATTAAGCAAACTCAAAAATGTATGGCGGAGACGACAGGATTCGAACCTGTGGTAGTCTTTTGAACTACAACGGTTTAGCAAACCGCCGCTTTCAGCCGCTCAGCCACGTCTCCACATTTTTATATTACACACGCTCTAAAAATTATAAGCAAAGTGTAAAAGATATTCTAGCCGACGGACAAACTTTGTCAAGTTAGTCGCATCATAACCGGCAAAGTTTCCGTGTCGGTGCTTGACACAATTGGGTTTTAGAAAGAAAATACAAGGCGTGCGTGAAAACATCTGCTTAATGCACTTGCCAAAAGTTTCAGCACTCCCGAATAGGTTAGCCCTTAAACTTGTTTTGCTTGGAGGTCGCTTTTTCCAAATGGTTGCTTCGATTTTGCCGATAAAAAAAATAACTAAAGTAGTTTCAATCTTGCTGACCGCTTTTTTTGTGTCTTTTATTGGTGTGTCTGAAACATCAGCAAAAATTGTTAGCGAAAAAAACGGAAATCTCGGCGTAATCAAAGGAATTGTCCGCGATAGCTTGGGAAGTCCGATTGCGGATGCGACGGTAGCGATTTTTCGGGTTGGAACCGACAAACTTCTCAAGCAAGTGCGGTCAGATTCGGACGGAAGCTTTTTGGCGAAAATCATTCCCGGAACTTATACGGTTTTAGCCGTCGCGCAAGGTTTTAATCCGATTACACTTTCCGAAGTCGAAGTTAATCGCTCTGCCGAATTAGTTTACGGCTTTAAGTTAGAGCGTTCGGGAAGCGGCAATACGTTGCCGGAAAAACGGATCGATCGTAACAGTTCAAAATCGCGGATTCGCGCCGCTCAGTTAAATCGTTCAATTTATCAAAACAAAGAAGGCGACTCTCCGATCATAGAAGATAAGTCGGATGAAACGGCGACTGAAGAAATCATCGAAGACGACGGCGAAGATGCGAAACGAAGCGGACAAACTGTGGTTGAAACTTATTTTGCCGGTTCGGATAATGGAAATTTTACCGGCGTAAATTTTGCAACGCTCCAATCGCTGGGCAAAAATGCGGAAATTATTTTTGCCGGACAAACCGGCACAAACAAGTCTGCTCCCAATAGATTTGAAGCAAAACTCAAATTAAGACCAAGTGATAATCATCAAATTCGTTTTAATGCTTCAATTTCCAAACTAGGTGAAATTAAATCTGAAAAAGCGGAGAAAACGCTCGGACAAGTTTCATTTCAAACGCTTGACGAATGGAAAGTCCGCAGCGGCGTGATTTTGGTTTTCGGGTTTGATTATTCAACATTTATTGGCGCAGGAAACGATTTTTCGATTAGTCCACGCTTAGGTCTGCAATTCGACGCAAATTCAAAAACCCGTTTTCGCACATCTTATACGACGAAGACCGAGGAGCAAAATTGGCAACGTGCCGTAGAGCTCGAAGACACGCAAATTCTTTTTCAAGAACCGATAGCCATACAAGATTTTGTTGTTGAAAAAGGAAGACCGCAATTGAATAAAAATACGCGACTCGAATTCGGGGTAGAACGCATTTTAGACAAAAAATCGAATGTCGAAGCAAATGTGTTTTTTGATACCACGATAAATCGCGGAATCGGTTTGGTAAATATTCCATTAAATCCGCTCAATAGCAATGCCTTTAAGGAGTTTGTTGCTAACCAAAATGGTTCTGCACAAGGCATCAGAGTTGTCTATACAAGACGCATTAACGGAACTTTTAGCACCTCAGCGGGTTATGCTTTCGGCAACGGGCAAAAACTTTCCGAAAAAGCGATCTCGAATCCTCAAAGCGTTCTTAGTAATGATTTGTTCAACACATTTATCGGACAACTTGATGCCGATTTTAAGACCGGAACTCAAGTTAAAACTATCTTCCGGCTTTCGCCCCAAGCCGCCGTTTTTGCAATCGATCCGTTTCAGGGCAGACTGGCGATTTATGATCCGGGTTTGAGCGTTTTAGTTACACAGTCTTTGCCCAATTGGGGTTTGCCGATTCGTGCCGAAGCAATGGTGGATGCACGGAATTTGTTTGATTTTCAGATAAATGTTAACAGTGAAGAAGGAAGCCTGAAACTCAATTCACAGGGACGAACTCTGCGCGGTGGAATTTTAGTCAGATTTTAATAAAGCGCGAAGTTCTAAAATATAAAGTTCAATGTCCAATGTAAGTTGATTTCTACTTTGGGCATTGATTTTTTTTTCCAAAATCTCGGATATAAAACAAAAAATTGAATGAATAATGAGTTGATTACGAGTTTTTATATTAAAAATGCTTTGTTTTAGATTAAATTTTGCCGGATGGCGCAACGAAATTGTTGGAACAAATCTTGCGTAATAAAAAACGGCGTAGTTTGCCTAAGAGATGAAAGGTAAGGTTCTGACAAGTTGGAGTTTAATTTGGCTTTTGGCAACAGTCTTGTTGGTTGTCGGCGGCGCACTGAATTTTTCCCAACGCGCTCTTCATTCTTTGCCGCCAACCGACGGCGTGATTTGGGCGCAAAAAGCAGATGGAATATATGCTTCAAAAGTTTTACCGAATCTGGCGGCATCGAGAGCGGGAATCTCTGTCGGTGACAAACTGATCGCTATCTCACTTGATGAAAAACAATTTGATGAAGTTGTTTCGTCGGCTGATGTGCAGACATATCTGGAAACGGCTGGCGTTGACGGTAATCTAACTTATTTTTATCAACGCCCTTCTTATTCATTTTCCAATAATTTTTACTACGCCGACCTAAAACATATTGACTCGCTGCCGCGTTGGACGGCGGCGATAATTTTTCTCTCGATTGTCGGTCTGATCTGGCTTAGCGTCGGAATTTTTGTTTTGTTCAAACAAGGCAGTGATTCGCCGTTCGTTCTGCATTTCGCAGTTATCTGTCTCGCCGCTTTTGTTTTTCACTTTTACAAATCGCTCGGACTCGGTGAGGATTTCGATTTAGCCATCAGTCTTTTGGATGATCTGGCATTTGCATTTTTTGTCCCGCTTTTTCTGCATTTTTGTTTGCGTTATCCGGTTAGAAGTGCGGTTTTTGACGAACATCGCTGGAAAACCTATGCCCTTTATATTCCGGCTAGTTTAATTTCGCTCGGAATTTTTGCCCTTTCATTAACTTATTATCTTGCTCCGAAATCTGATTTTGTCGCCGGTCTTGCTAATTTTACCGACAAATTCAATCTTTTCGGTATTCTTTATCAAGCAAATCTATATCATTTCATTGCCGGAATTTCATTCGGAGCGATCATTTTGCTGTGGCGGTTTTTCAAATATAATCAGCAACCGCTTATTCGTCAGCGTATAAAATGGGCAATGTCGGGAACTATCGTCGCCGTCGTTCCGATTCTTGCATTTCAAATTGCAAAACGGTTTTTTTATCTTCCCGAAGATAATTTTACGGTGGCAATTACGACGCTTCCACTTGGACTTATTCCTTTGAGTTTAGGTCATTCGGTGGTGCGTTATCGCTTGATGGATGTTGATGTTGTCGTGCGCCGTGCACTTGTTTATGCGATGACGACCGTGGCGATTGCGATGATGATCGGCACGGTTGCGCTCGGTCTTGTTTTTCTTGCTGTTGGCAATAATTTATCGAGAACAGAAATTACGCTGCGTGCTTTGATTGCGATAATTGCAATGGCGGCGATTGTCTTATTGAGCGAACCGCTTAAAAAATTCTTGCAAGAACGCGCCGACCGATTTTTCTATGGGGAACGCTATGATTTGAGAAATGGTTTGCTCGATTTCGGCAGAACAATTTCTACTACTACTGCCCTTGAGCCGCTCTTAAATGCTTTAACAGAAAGGTTACGCCAAGTTCTCGATGTCGAAAAAGTTGCTATTTTTATCGAAAACGAAAATTTGTCGGAAGGTTACGAAATAGCTAAATCAATCGGAATCACGGAAAATTATCTGATTCCGAATGATTTTCGCCAAATGATTAGGCAGAAATCTGCCGCTAAAGGAATTGTTCGGGCTGATGAACTTGAATTGCTTGAAACAGAAGAGCACAACGAAAACCACAACGGGAACGGAAACGGCACGGCTAAAATATTCGGGATTGGAAAGAAAATAATTCGACAGGAACTGCACTATTTTGTGCCTTGCGTCGTGCGCGGAAAAATGGTCGCGGTCATCGGTTTGGGACGTGCTTCGGATGGTTCTTTATTGTCGTCGGAAGATTTGGACATTTTGCAGACAGTTTCAGGATATGTTGCTATCGCCGTCGAAAATAGTTTGCTTTATCAAGAGCAGGAGGCACGCGCCGAAGAACTCGCTCTTCTCAAAGAATTTAACGAATCAATCGTTGAATCGGTCAATGTCGGATTGATTGCGGTTGACGAAGACGGACGAATAACCCGCTGTAACTCGACGTTTGAAGCAATGATGGATTTGAGTCGTGAGCAAACTATCGGCAAACTCGTGGAAGAAATTTTTGACGAATCTTTTGCCTTGAACTTGGAAAATATTTTGGGTAAATCACGTTGGCATCTGACGGAAATTCGCAACGCTTACAAACTTTTCACGACCAATGCTCAAGGCAAGCCATTAATCATCAATGTTGCCGTTGCGCCACTTCGTTCCGCTTCGCATAATCAAACTGGTGCAATTATCGTGCTTGAAAACGTAACTTCGCGGATAAAACTCGAAGAAACTCTTCAACAAAGCGAAAAACTTTCGAGCATCGGACTTCTCGCGGCAGGTGTGGCACACGAAGTCAACACGCCTTTGACAGGTGTTTCGAGTTATACACAGATGCTTCTCGGAATGATTCCCGAAACCGACCCGAAACACGCGCTTCTGCGAAAAGTCCAAAAACAAACCGACCGCGCCTCAAATATCGTCGGCAATCTGCTCAATTTTTCCCGCACCGGCAATACCACCGAATTTACCGAAATAAGTATCAATAAACTGCTCGATGATACGCTTCAATTGCTCGAACTGCAGATGCGAAAATCAAACGTCGAAGTCATCAAAAATTATGCCGATATTCCGCCGAAAATTTTCGGTAACGCGGGGAAATTGCAACAGGTTTTCACAAATTTGATAATCAATGCGAGAGACGCAATGTTTGGCGGCGGAACAATCGTTTTAACGACGACTTGTTCAGACGAAGATGAAGTTATCATCGAAGTTTCCGACACGGGAAGCGGTATCGAAGCTGAAAATCTCAATAAAATTTACGACCCGTTTTTCACTACCAAAGGCGTTGGAAGCGGCACCGGCTTGGGTTTAGCCGTTTCTTACGGTATCGTGCAGGAACATACCGGAACAATCGAAGCACGAAGTGAGATCGGCAATGGAACAACTTTCCGCCTTGCTTTTCCCATTGCTCAAAAACATCAGCGGCATCGTGCAGTCAGTTAAAAATTTGTCATTTATCCTGATTACGGAAATTTTGCAAAATAAAAAAGGCTTGTTCACTTTTTTGGAGTGGTAAGCCTTTTTTACTTTGCAACACGATTTTATGACTATTTGTTGGCGGGCGAAGTCGTATTATTTTTTCGCAAAGAATTCGGGTCGCCGACATCAGGAACTTGTTTTGCACCTTCCTCGGCTTTGAAAAACGGTTCCTCTTTAAATCCGAGCAAACTCGCCGTGATAACTGCCGGAAATTGATTTCGCATCGTATTATAATCAGTAACCTTTTTATTATAATCTTCGCGCTTGGTAGCGATGCGATTTTCAGTGCCTGAAAGTTCGTCTTGCACTTTCATAAACGCTTCACTTGAACGAAGCTGCGGATAGCTTTCCTGCAAACTCAAAAGCCGTCCGATTGTTCCGCCAAAACTATTTGCCGCGTCGATCACGGCTTGTCTTTGTTCCGGGGTTTTATCATTAGCAGGCGCGGCGGCTGTTGCACCCAAAAGACGGGAGCGCGCGTCGGAAATTTGTCCGAAAACTTCCTGTTCCTGAACACCGACCATTTGTGCCGTTCTTATCATATTCGGCACCAAATCGGCGCGGCGTTGCAGTTGGCTTTCGACATCCGCCCACGCACCTTTGACCTGTTGCTGTTCGGCGGTCAGCGAGTTATAACTGCAACCGCTTAAACCGAAAGCAACCAATAATGTAATTGTTAATAAAACTGTTCTTCTCATTTTTATCTCCTCATAAAAAGTTAATTGTTAATTGTTATGTTAATGGCAATCGCTTTTCACAATTAACCATTAACCATTTACGATTTTTGTAATTTATCAACCGCTTCGATGACATTTTCAATCTGTTCCAAATAATCGGCGAAAAGCTGATTAGCGGAAATTTCATCAAGCGTTTTGGCAAAATTATTTTCGCGTATGTTAAAGATTTCTACAAACGGTCTGCCGTCTATCTTTAAATGTTCGGTAGTCAAAGCGACGATTTCGTGTTTTGTTACCGGCGGTTCAAGTCCATTAATTAACAAAACAGCGCGAAAAAGCGCAACAAAACTCGAAACACTTTCCGCCATTAAATTTGTCAAACCTTCAACCGAAGTCGATGCGGAAATATAGCTGCGGCGTAATCTCATCAATTTGCTACGCAATTCATATTCGGTTTGATGTCTTAAATACTCGTCGGAGATATTCAAATTCGCCAAAACATCAACACCGTAAAGAACTTTGCGGGCTTGTTCCATATTATGAAACTCTATCGGGAAAACGTCCGCCGCATTTTGCAGTTCCGAAACGGTAAAATAGACGGGAATCGAATTTCCGAATTTGCTCCATTCGCGCAAACAGGCATTGGCGTTTCGCAAATCTTTCGGCGTTATTCGATGCAAGGCAATCAGCAAATTATAATCCGATTGACGCGGCACAAAATCGCCCGCTGCCGCCGAACCATACAGAATAACGGAAGCCAGATTCTTGCCGTGAGTCGTTTTCAAATCGTCTATAAATGCGTCAAATTGCTGTTTCATAAATTTCAATCTCAAGTTGCGGGTTTGCCGAACAACCTCGAAACCATAAACCCGCGGCTAACTTTACCAATCACCGCCCGCGCCGCCGCCGCCGAAATCGCCGCCGCCGCCGAATCCGCCCCATCCGCCGCTGTCGCCGCCTGAAGAACCGCCGCCGCCCCAACTGCTTCCGCCTGATGATGAGCCGCCCGAACTATTTATAATTGAACTCAAAATAAAAGGAAGCCAAAACGAACCTCCGCCGCCGCCCGAACCTCCGCCGCCGCGACCGCCGCGACTAAAAATTATAATCATCAAAATAAAAAGAATTATTAAGCAACCTGCACTACCGAGAAAAGATTTGTTATTTTTCTCACCATTCCTCACTTGCGGTTGTGGTGTCGGTGCCGGTTCGCCGGATTGTTTTGCCTGAATCGTGCGAATATAAGCATCGATCGTGTCGGCAACACCTTTGGTATAATTAGCCTGTTTAAAAGCGGGAACGAGATATTGCCGCTGCAAACTGCCGACTGTGCCGTCGGGCAGTTCGTCTTCCAGATCACGGCTGACTTGTGTGAAATATTTGCGGTCGTCGATCGCTATAAAAAGCAATGCACTTGGATTGTCGGTCTCCTTTGAACCGATGCCCCATCCACGCGCGACTGCCAGAGAATAGTCGAAAATATCTCTGCCGCCGGTAGTTTTGACAATTACTACGGCGAGTTCGACACGCGGGTTAGATTTATCACGAAATTCAATTAAGCGTTGATTGAGTTGCGCTTTTACATTTGCTTCGATAACACCGGCGTAATCATTGACAGGTGCAGTCGGCGCAGGCAAAGGCGATTCTGAAGTTTGGGAAAACGTCTGCTGAATTGTTAAGCTGAATAGCAAAACAAAGAGAAAAACACTTAATTTTGCCGTTGGAAAAATCGTTTTCATTTTTTCAATAATACTATGTTGCCCAGTCAGATGCTAATACGACGATTTTCAGTAAAATGTTCCATTGAAATTATGGTTCCAAAAACGAATGCAAAATAAAATGCAGAACGAAAAACAACGCCACGCCCGCGAAAACCGAAAAGGACACAAGCGGATTTTTGCCGCCGTGATGATTAACTTCGGGAATCAAATCGCTTGCCGCCACATAGAGCGTTACGCCGCTTGCCAACGGAAGCGCGTAAGCTACTGTAAAACCGACGCTTGCGCCGATAAAATAATAAAGTAAAACGCCGAGAAAAGTTGTCAATCCAACTAAAGCCGTAGCAAACAAAACCTCTTTTAAGCCTTTTCCAGCCGCTAAAACCATTGAGGCAATCGTAAAACCTTCGGGAAATTTATGCAGAAAGACCGCAAAAAATACAAGAAGTCCGACACGATAATCAACTTGCGCGGCGGCGGCAATCGAAACGCCGTCAAAAAATGTGTGAATAAGAAGCCCGCCGATTGCCGTATAAGCCGAAGATGTCGAAATAAGATGATCGCTGTGCATTTCCTCGCCCAAATGAAAATGCGGTGCAATCGTATGTTCAAAAAACTGCGTTATCAGATAACCGACGAGCAGTAAAACCATCGGATAAATCAATACCTCACTGTTGTAAAAACTTTCTTTTTTTTGCCAAAGCCCGATAACTTCCGGCAAAACATCAATAAAAGTTACGGCAAGCATAAACCCTGCGCCCAACGCCAAAATGTATTTGAGCAGTTTTTTATAATTTTTTTGGATTCCGGGCGGAAAAAGAATCAAACCGCCAAGAATATTTGCCAAACCTGCAAAAATGCCGAATATTAGAAGTTGAACGAGAGTTATTTCCATAGCGAAAATTTATCTTAAATCCGCACTTAACAATGAATATTTTAGAGCATAGTAAAGCACAAACTTTATCGCAAATCTAACCGGAAAGAAATTATCGATTAACGGAAAACATCTTAATCACAATATCAGACAAAATTAAGCATCTGATTAAAATAAAAAATTATAAATAATTCTTGACAGATACTTAAAAATAATCGTAAGATGCTTACTAATTAGTTGAAAACAGTTCAAAGCGGAATTTGGACGCGGAAAATTTTCCCCAAGTGTGTTTAAGAAACTTGATTATTTTTTAAGCACTTTTCCCCTAAATGAGTTTCTAACTGATGATGCGCGGAGATGATAAAAGCCAGTAGGACGGTAAAAAAATAATTTAATGTCCGCGTAAAATCAATAAAAATCAGAGTTATAAAGTTTGTTGTCAGATATTTTGACAATCCGAATACCGATGTGTCTTGACATCATAAAACGCAGCACCGGAAAAGAGCGCGGGAGATCTTTGAAGAAGTGTCAAAAAATACAGCCGAAAATTTACATAAACCTGTTCTGCTGATGGAAACTCTGCAATTGCTCGATCCGCAAGCCGATCAGATTTTTGTTGATGCAACACTTGGTTTAGGCGGACATTCGGAAGCGATTTTGGCGAATTTTGCTGAAACTCGAATTATCGGGATTGACCAAGATGCGGAAGCAATCGAATTGGCAAATGAAAGACTCAAAAAATACAGCGAAAGAATCAAGATTTTTCAGGCGAATTTTTCCGATATTAAACAGGTTTTGGATTTTGTGAAAGTTGACGGAGTATTTGCCGATTTAGGTGTTTCATCGTTGCAGTTTGATAGCGAATCGCGCGGTTTTAGCTTTCGCTTTGACGCAAAACTCGATATGCGAATGGATGCAAATGCGGATACGGAAACCGCCGCCGAATTGCTTGAAACGCTTTCCGAATTTGAAATCGCGCGGATCATTTACGAATACGGCGAAGAACGGTTTTCGCGGCGCATTGCCCGTCGGATAGTTGAACGCAGAGAAAATGGCGCACCGATAAAAAGCACGAAAGAGTTAGCTGAATTGGTTGAAAAATCGGTCAAGCGAAGTAAAAAAGACAAGATTCATCCGGCAACGCGCACGTTTCAGGCATTGAGAATCGCGGTCAACCGAGAACTTGAAATTTTGGAAGGATTTATCCGCGATGCGATTGATATTTTGAAAAAAGACGGGCGATTTGCCGTGATAACTTTTCATTCGTTGGAAGACCGCATAGTGAAACAAACACTGCAAAAACTAGCGGGAAAATGCTTTTGTCCGCCGCGACTTCCGACTTGTGCTTGCGGTGCAGTCAAAGAAATTGAAATTTTGACGCGCAAGCCCGTTACGCCGACCGAGCAAGAAATTGAAGAAAACCCGCGTGCCCGGAGCGCAAAACTTCGCGCTTGTCGCAAATTGATTTAACGGAATAAAGAATTATGAGCCGAAAAAAAATATCACCGAAAAATCCGACCAAAAAAAATACCCGCGCCCGCGACCCGATTGCGTGGCGATATGGTTTTTTGACGCTCTGTTGCGGATTGGTTTTGGTTGTCGGTTTTTTCTTTGCCGCCCGCCAACATTTTTCTTCGATAGATTTCAGCATTAAAAACTCTAAACTGAAAAAGCAGATCGATGAACTGGAAGCTGAAAAACGACGGCTTCAACTAGATAAAGAAATTGCGCTGACACCATCCGAGATCAAAAAAGCCGCTGAAAAAATCGGATTCACGGATATGATGACGAGTGCCGCAAGTGTTATTCGCCCAAATAATGAAACGCCAAAACCTGAAAAAACGGCAGATGCAAAACAGAAACAGGCGGTTTTAACTAAACCTGTCGAAGCAAAACCGACAGAGAAGAAACTTGAAAAGCCCGAGCCAAAAAAGGCACAAGAAAAAAACGAAAAAGAAAAATCACCGGTAAAGACAGCTAAAAATTAGTTGGCGTTAGAATCACAGAATACTTCTATTTCAAAAGTAAAATGGCAAAAAACAAGAAAAAAATAAATAAAAATCCGGCGCAAACAGTTTTCACGCGATTTATGCTGATCGTCGCATTTTTTATTTTATGGATTGGCGGAATTAGTGTCCGTCTTGTTCATTTGCAGATTAAACAAAGTGATTGGCTGCGCGAACAAGCTCTCAATCAACGTCGTGACCAAGTAAAAAGCCGTCTGCTGCGCGGCACTATTTTTGACCGGACAGAACGCGCTTTAGCAATGAGTGTGAACGTGAAATCATTATACGCTGATCCGGCTGAAATTGTTGATGTCGAGACAACTGCGAAAAAAGTTGCTGCCGTATTGAAACTCAAGTCGAATGATGTTTTGAAAGATTTGCGCGAAGCCAAAGAAAGCAATAAAAGATTTGTCTGGCTGGCGCGGAAGTTAGATGAAGAAACAGCGCAAAAACTCAACGAAACTTTGCGCGACAGAGATATTAGAAAATGGGACGAACCCAAATTTACAGGTCTTCATTGGCGCGAAGAACAAAAACGAAGTTATCCGAATCAAACTTTGGCGGCGCAGGTTATAGGTTTTAGCAATTCCGATGACATCGGGCAAGCCGGAATCGAACAATCGCAGGAAGAAATTTTGCGCGGCGCGGTAATTAAAGGTTGGCAAGACCGCGATCGATTGGGCAGAGTTTATGACGAATCCGTTACAGAACACCGCGAACCGCCGAAAGATATTGTGTTGACTATCAGCAACACGATTCAATATAAGGTTGAACAGGCACTCGAAAAAGGTGTCAAAGCCGCAAATGCCAAATCCGGTGTGGCTGTCGCGCTCGACCCGAAAACCGGTGAGATTTTGGCGATGGCAAATTATCCGACGTTTGACCCGAATAAATTCGGTGAATTTGCTTCTGAAACTTATACGAATAAAGTTTTGCAAAATGTTTATTCTCCCGGTTCGGTTTTCAAAATCGTTACATATAGCGGCGCATTGCAGGAAAATCTGATTCAAGCTGACGGCGAAATTGATTGCAGTAAAGGTTTTATTGAAGTCGGCGGACGGCGGTTTAACGATCCGCATGCGACTAAAACAATGTCTTACGGTAATGCTTTAGCGGTGTCGAGTAATTATGCGGCGATAAAAACCGCGCTCGGACTTGGCAAAGACAGATTTTATGACTATGCTCGAAAATTCGGTTTTGGCGAACCGACCGGAATTGAACTTCCCGGTGAAGTGCGCGGACAACTTCGTGCACCCGCGACTTGGAACGGCGACAGTTTGGCTTCGATGTCAATCGGTTATGAAGTCAGCGTAACGGCTTTGCAGGCGGCGACGGCGTATGCGGCGATTGCCAATAACGGTGTGCGAGTAAATCCGCATATTATCAAGGAAATACGGCAATCGGATAAAAAGGTGGTGTCGTCCCCCGAACTGCAAGCGGTGCAGGTTATCAGTGCGGAAAATGCGCGTGATTTGCGGCGGATGCTGCAACAAGTCGTGTTAAAAGGAACTGCCAAAAGAGCGCAACTCAATGGCTATACTTCCGCAGGAAAAACAGGAACGGCGTGGAAATATGATGCTAAATTGAAGAAATATAATGAGGCAAAATATGTTTCTTCGTTTATCGGGTTTGCTCCGGCAGAAAATCCGTCGGTGGTGATTGCCGTAGTGTTAGACGAACCGCAGGGCGGAGCGCGGGACGGCGGACAAGTTTCCGCACCGATATTTAAGGAGATCGCCGAACAGATTTTGCCTGAACTGAATGTCGCACCGGATTCTAATCTTCGTCAGGAAGTTTTAACGGCGGAAGATGTTACGCCGGAAGCCGATATTGCTCCGAATGGAAAGCAAACTGAGCCGAAAAAGACGGAAAAGATAGCGGTGAAAGAAAAAACAGAGAGATCTAAAGACCCGAAAAAAGAAACTAAACCGACGAGTGAAGATAAAAAAGCAACGAAACAAAAAACAGTGATGTTAAATGACGAGACGAAAAACAAATCGTCGCGCGAAAGGATGAAACAAAAAACTTGAAACTTGCCGATGCTATAAAATTTATGAACGCTGATGCGTCGAAAATAAATCCCGCTTTACTAACAACGGAAGTCAATTCGTTTGCGATTGATTCCCGCGAAGTAAAAGCGGGTGAAGTGTTTTTCGCGCTTTCGCAGCCCGATTACAAGAACAACTGTTTTAACGGCGATTTTGAAGATTCGCACAAATATATTCCGTCGGCTTTTGAAAAAGGCGCAGCGGTTTGCGTGGCGCGTTTTGATAGATTTTTGGAATACAAAGAGACTTTAGAAAAATTTCAAGACCGCTTGATTTTTGTTGATGATGCGATTCTGGCTTTGCAAAATTTGGCGCACGGCGTTTATTTGAGTTGGAATAAGCCGGTTGCAGCGATAACCGGAAGCGCGGGAAAAACGACGGCAAAAGAATTGACGGCGCACGTTTTGGAAGCGAAAGGCTTGAAGATTTTAAGAAATATCAAGAACTATAACAATGGTCTGGGGCATCCGTTGACGGTTTTGAATCTGGCAAAAGATAGTTCTTACGATGCGGCGGTTTTGGAAATGGGAATGTCCACGCCGAACAATGAAATTGCGCGTTTGTGCCGGATCACGCCGCCGGATTTCGCGGTTGAATTAAATGTTTTGCCCGTTCACGTCGAACATCTCGGCTCGATTGAAAATGTGGCAAAAGCCAAAGCCGAATTGATCGAAGGAATGAAACCCGAAGGCGTTGCAATATTAAATGCTGACGATTTTCGCGTGTTGGCAATGCGTGAACTTGCCAAAGGCAGCGCATTAACTTACGGCATCGAAAACGCGGCTGATGTAACGGCAAGCGAAATCGAAATGACGCGGTTCGGCGAAACCCGGTTTGTTTTGAATTTACGAGGCGAAAAAGCCGAAGTTTCAATGCAGCTTTCGGGTCGGCACAATGTTCTAAACGCGCTGGCGGCTTCCGCCGTCGGTTTTAGTTTCGGAATGCCGGCAAACAAGATTGCCGATGCCTTGAAAACAATTGCGCCGCCGCCTCAGCGCGGAGAAGTTTTACATTTTCAAGAAGGATTTACGGTTATCAACGATTCGTATAATTCAAATCCCGCCGCGCTTTTAGGAATGGTGAAAACTCTGGTTGACGGCAAACAACAGGCGAAAAGATTGATTGTCGTGGCGGGTGAAATGCTCGAACTGGGCGAAAACGAAAAAGAGATTCACGCCGAAACCGGTAAAAAAATAGCGACAAGCGGAATTGATTTTTTAATCGGTGTGCGCGGTTTGGCAAAAGAAATGATCGAAAGCGCGAAAAGCATTGGTTTGAAAGAAACGAATTTTTTTGAAAACTCCGACGAAGCCGCTGAATTTTTAGCAAACGAAGTAAAAGTTGGCGATTTAGTTTTAGTCAAAGGTTCGCGCGGTGTGCGAACGGAAAAAGTAATTGAAAAATTGATGAAAGAGTTTGAAGTGGAAAATAAAAAATAAAATTAGAAATTTACAACAATAGATTGGGTTGACAGATTAGAAGTGGTAAAAAAATCCAAAATCCAAAATCTAAAATCCAAAATCTAAGCGGATGCTTTATTACATTTTATATCAAATCATTTACAAACAATATGGCGCGGGAAGCGAGTCGTATTTTTACAAGGGTTTGAATGTTTTTCAATATTTGACGTTTCGCACGGCTTGGGCGACGATTACCGCGCTGCTTATTTCGCTGCTTTTGGGCGGTAAGGTGATAAAAAAACTCGACGCACTCAAATACGGGCAGGAAATCCGCGAAGAGCTTTCAGCGGAACATCAAGCCAAAAAAGGCACACCGACGATGGGCGGAATTTTGATAATCGGCGCGGTTTTTCTTTCGACGATTCTCTGGGCGCGGATTGACAGTCTTTATTTATGGTTGGCATTGCTTGCCACACTTGGTTTCGGTGCTATCGGTTTTGCCGATGATTATATAAAAATCGTCAAAAAGCGCAGCTTGGGATTAACGGAAAGACAGAAACTCCTGTTTCAATTGATAACGGCAGTCGGAATTTGGGCGGTGCTTTGGTATTTTGCAAATTATCCCTGGAACCTGAGCATACCGTTCTTCAAGGCGACGGCTTTGCCTGACGGCGTAACGTATATCGGCGCGTTTGTCTATTTGTTCTTTATAATTTTCGTGCTGTTAGGTTCATCGAATGCGGTAAATTTAACCGACGGAATGGATGGATTGGCGACGAGCGTAACATTTATCGCAATGTCGGCTTTGACGGCTTTAACGTATGTTTCAAGCGACCGGCGTTGGGCGGAATATCTCGACATTACGCATAAGCCGGAAGCGGCGGAATTGACGGTTTTTTGCGGCGCGATGGTCGGCGCGAGTTTGGGTTTTTTGTGGTATAACGCGCCGCCGGCGGAAGTTTTTATGGGCGATGTCGGCAGTTTGGCAATCGGCGGCGCACTCGGCACGGTGGCGATTTTGACAAAGCAAGAATTTCTTTTGCCGTTTATCGGCGGCGTGTTTATTTTGGAAGTGATTTCCGTGATGATGCAGGTTTCATATTATAAATTGACGAAAAATCCAAAAACGGGAATTGGCAAACGGATTTTTCGGCAAGCACCGCTTCACCATCACTTTCAGTTGTCGGGTTGGAAAGAACCCAAGATCGTTTTCCGTTTTATAATCGTGGCGATACTTTTTGCGTTGTTGAGTCTTTCGACTTTGAAATTACGATAAGGGTTTTCGGTCTTTGGTCTTCGGTCTTTGTTGAAACAAAAATCGAAGACCAAAGACCGCAGACCAAAGACCGCAATGAAATTGCAAAATAAAAAAACATTGGTTTTAGGCGCGGGCAAATCCGGTATCGCGGCTGCGAAATTTTTGGCGCGGCGCGGCGCGATTGTCGCGCTTCACGACAAAAAGCCGATGGCGGAATGGACGGATGAAGCAAGGTCTGTTCAAAACGAAAAAATCCGTTTGATTGACGGGCAACTCCCGTCGTGGCTGCTTGACCAAATTGATTTAGTTGTTATTTCACCGGGTGTTCCGACGGGTGCGATTCCGGCGCGTTATGTGGACCGCAAAGACGGCGAAGTGATCGGCGAAGTTGAGCTCGCGTATCGTTTTATGAAAGGTCGTATCGTCGGAATTACGGGAAGTAACGGTAAAACGACGACGACGACTTTGATTGGCGAACTTTTGAAAAACGCCGGAATTGAAACGCAAGTGGGCGGAAATATCGGAACGCCTTTAATAAGTTTGGCGGAAACTTCAACCGATAATACTTGGACGGTTGCGGAACTTTCGAGTTTTCAACTTGAAACGATTAAAGATTTTCGCCCGAATGTTGCGATTGCTTTAAACGTAACGCCGAATCATCTTGACCGCTACGATTTATTTTCGGACTACGCCGCTGCCAAGCATCGGCTTTTTATGAATCAAACAGCGGACGATTTAGCGATTTTGAATGCTGAGGATGAAATTACGGCGAGTTGGGCAACGAACAAAAAAGCGAATGTAACGCTTTTCAGCGTTAAAAAAGAATTAGACGAAGGTTTGTTTTTGCGCGGACGAGATTTGGTTTGTCGAAGCAATGGCAAAGAAAAAATCTTAACGACACGCGACGAGATTTTTTTGCGCGGTCTGCACAATGTTGAAAATATTTTGGCGGGTTTGGCGGCAGGTTTAGCGTGTGGTGCATCGCCCGATTCGATGCGCGAAACGGTGCGAAATTTCAAAGGAGTTGAGCATCGCATCGAATTTGTCGCGGAAATTGAAGGCGTGAAATTTTATAACGACTCGAAAGCAACAAGCGTTGATGCGACAGGCAAAGCACTCGAAGCGTTGAGCGACGGCAGCGGCAAAATAATTTTAATTCTCGGCGGGCGCGGCAAAAATGCACCGTATCAGCCGCTTGCCGATTTGATAAAAGAGAATGTTCGCAAAGTTATTACAATTGGCGAAGATGCGGAAAACATTGAAAATCAGTTGAAAAATTACGCCGAAATTATTCGCGCCGATTCGATGCGGAATACCGTTGTCAAAAGTTTTGAAAATGCTCGAAATGGTGATGCAGTTTTGCTTGCGCCGGCGTGTGCGAGTTTCGATATGTTCAAAAGTTTTGAGGAACGCGGAACGGTTTTCAAGCGCGAAGTTGAAAACCTAAAGCCGAAAAAACAAGCGAGGGAAGCGATATGAAAATCTATTTTTTGATAATTTTTGCCATCTTTGCAATGGCACAAAGCCAAGGTCAATGCGACAAAGATAAAATGCAAAATGCAAATAAACCGATGCCGAGTCCAACCAAAGAGATGACAAAGATTGACAAATTGCCCGACGGCGTAAACCTGAACGACGAGGTTAGAAAAGAAGTCAAAAATGACAAGGGCGAAGTTGTTTCATTCAAAATTATTACGGTTGAAGCAGAACTTAAAAATTTGGGTGCGAAATACGAAAACGAAAAATTAGTTGACCGTAACGGCAAAGAGATTCGCTTTTACACGCCGCCTGTGCGCGGTGCTTCGCAAGGCTATGAAGAAGACAAAAAACAGCAGGAAAGGGACGCGAAAGAACTTTCCGATCTGCAAAAAAAATACACGGTAATTATTTTGTATGTTAATCCGCTGAAAGCAGTTTAATTAGAAATGGCTAAAAAACTCCGCATAGATTGGTTTTTATTTGCGATTGCCACCGCGCTGGCGTTGTTCGGCGCGATTATGGTTTATAGCGCGTCGGCGATGATTGCCCTGCGCGAAACCGACGGCGCAAGTCAATTTACTTATTTTTATAAGCAATTTGGTTTTACATTAGCTGGTCTGGCAGTAATGTATGCGACGAGCAAAGTTGATTACCGCTTTTATCAAAACAGTTGGTTAGTTTATGGACTTTTAGCTTTGACCGTAGTGCTTCTGTTTAGCGTCTTCGGATTTTCGCCGACTAATGGCGCACGGCGTTGGGTTCGATTTTCGGGCTTTTCGTTTCAACCGTCGGAAATCGCTAAAATTGCGTTACCCATTTTTCTCGCTTATTTTTTGACGAAAAATGAGAAGACGGTTGGCGATTTGAAAGAAACTGTTTTACCGTGTGCGGCGATTTTTGCCATTCTCAGTGCGTTGATTTTGGTTGAACCTGATTTAGGGACGACGATTGTATTATGTGCAATATTTGTCGCGGTTTATTTTGCGGCGGGTGCGAAAATTCTGCATTTGGCAATTGTTGGCGGTAGTTTATTTATCATCGGTGTCGGCGCATTGGTTTTTGCACCGTGGCGAATGGAACGCCTGATCGCTTTTCTCGATCCATTTAAATACGCCGACGATGCCGGTTATCAAGTCGTGCAAGGACTTTATGCCATCGGTTCGGGCGGAATTTTAGGAGAAGGTTTTGCGAAAGGTCAGCAGAAACTTTTCTATTTGCCGTATCCGTATTCGGATTTTATTTTCGCCGTCGTCGGTGAAGAATTGGGTTTAGTCGGAACTTTAGCCATCGTTATCGCTTTTAGTTTGCTGTTGTGGCGTGGCGCACGCGCCGCACTCAACGCGCCTGATCGTTTCGGACAACTTCTCGGAATGGGAATTATTACGGGAATCGTCGTGCAGGCACTTTTTAATATCAGCGTCGTAATTTCGATTTTGCCTGCCAAAGGTATTCCGTTGCCGTTCATTTCCTACGGCGGTTCTTCGATTGTCGTTACGCTTTTCGGTGTCGGGATTTTGCTGAATTTATCGCAACACGCGGGTTTTCTTTCGATTGAAAAGCCGGAACCGTCTCTGCGGCGGAAAAAGAATCGAACCGGTTTGAAATAAATTGAACCGCTGAGGCGCAGAAACGCAGAGATTTTTTGAAAAGAAAACAGATGAATAAAAAATTTGATTTGATTTTCTCTGCGTCTTTACGCTTTTGCGGTGAAAACAAAAGATGAAAGTTTTGATAGCAGCCGGCGGAACGGGCGGACATATTTATCCGGGAATTGCCGTAGCGAAAGAGATTATGCGGCGCGAGGCGGGTTCTGAAGTGCGATTTGTCGGCACGGCACGCGGACTCGAAACAAAGATTGTTCCGGCAAACGGTTTTGAACTTTTATTGATAGACAGTGCAGGATTGAAAAATGTTGGATTTGCCGGAAAAGTCAAGGGTTTGATGATCTTGCCGAAAAGTTTTCTTGCTTCGAGAAGATTGATAAAAGAATTTCAACCGGATGTGGTGGTTGGTGCAGGCGGTTATGTTTCAGGACCAGTTCTTTTAATGGCGAGTTTTCAACGCGTTCCGACGCTGGTGATGGATTC
>JANMAA010000088.1:0-4057 GCA_031359215.1 Acidobacteriota bacterium
TCGAAATTGCGTTTTCTCGCGTCGGTTGCAAAATAATTCGTGCAGAAGACAATTCGCTTGCCGTCGGGCGTGAAAAACGGCGCGAAACTTGCGGCGTTCAGCTTTGTAATTTGGCGTTTATTGCTTCCGTCGGCGTTCATCGTCCAGACTTCAAAAATGGTCGGGATGATTAAATGCTGCGCTAAAAGTTCTTTATCACGTTTGACGAGAGCTTCATCGGTCGGGTGCGAACCGCGGTAGACGATCATTTTGTTATCAGGCGAAAAAAACGCGCCGCCGTCATAGCCGGGTTCATTGGTCAGACGCTTGACGTTTTTGCCGTTTTTATCCATCGAATAAAGTTCCAAATCACCGTCGCGTTCCGATGTGAAAATGATTGTTTTACCGTCGGGCGAAATTGTTGCTTCGGCATCGTAACCGGGTGAGTCGGTTAAATTTTTAATGTTTTTGCCGTCCGGTGTCGAAGTGTAGATTTCGTAATCGGGATAAATCGCCCAAACATAACCTTTTGAAAAATCGGGATTCGGCGGACAATCTCTTGCGCCGCCAAAGGTCGAAGCGTAAAGCACTTTTTTCCCGCCTTTGAAAAAGTATGAGCAGGTCGTGCGACCTTCGCCGTTTGAAATGATTTTTACATTTGAACCGTCAATATTCATTCTATAAATCTGATCGCAACCGTGCCCGTCGCGCTTTGATTGAAAAATAAGATGCTTGCCGTCAAATGAAAAATAGGCTTCGGCGTTTTCGCCGCCAAAAGTTAATTGTTTGATATTTTTCAAATGCTTTTCGCCTTCGACCGCCAAATTATCTGTGGACGAAAAAGCCGCATTGAAATCAAAAAAACTGAACTCGCTTTCCGGCGAACCGAAAGCCGTAAAAGGCGAAACCGCCAAAGTTAAAACACAACAAATCGTAAATATAAATTTCATAAGTATTTTTATAATAAAAATTAGAGTTTGGACAAGAATATCATTTTTCCTTCGACGAATTGAATTACATAAGAGAAAAACGACAGATTATTGACAATTCCTGATTAAAATCAGACTTTTATTTTCAGATTTACTTGAAGCCGGAATTTATAAATTTTGCACATTTTCTTGCCAAATTTTATCCGCTGCTTTGCCAGATTTTGATTGCTTCGACCGGGTAAATCAGCAATATAATATTGACCAGCAAACTGTCCCGAATCCAAAAGAGCAGCACGACTTCTATCAGTATAAACAAAGCGAGTGAACGCCAAAAACGAAGTTTGTAAGCAACCCAAAAACCGATCGCCGAACTTAAAACATCGCCCAAAGAATTAAAAACCGAGTCGCCGTAATAGTTGAGCGCAAGCGTAGCCGTGCGATAATGCTCAACGATAGCATTAGTGTTTTCCAAAATTTCCCACGCGCTTTCGACAAAAATCGCCAGAAAAAATTGCCAGACAATCGGCATTTTATGGAAAATAAGTGAGATCAGCCAAAAATACAAAACGCCGTGCAGAATATGTGTAAGACTATACGGGTCAAAAAGATGTTGTGAATTATGACTTCCCCAGGCATCGGTTGACCAAAGCGAATAATCGCCGAGATTACACCACCAAATTCTGCCTTGCAGACGGAGTTTCACTATCATCAAAACGACGGTTGCTAAAATTAACAGCCACGGCAAAAAACTCTTCGTCGAATTAAATTTGAAAAATTGCTTTTTTGTTTCGGTAAATTCATTCATTTTCAGATAAGATTGTCATTTGGTTTTAGTAATTTTACAAGTTTAAAGTCTTCAAATATGAATCGCCATGAAATGTTAGACCGTGTAAAAGACGGCGCAAAAGTTTGGGATTTTATAATAATCGGCGGCGGCGCAACCGGTGTCGGCTGTGCCGTTGACGCGGCTTCGCGTGGCTACTCGGTTCTGCTTTTAGAGCAAAAAGATTTCGGTAAAGGCACATCGAGCCGCAGCACAAAGCTCGTTCACGGCGGCGTGAGATATTTGGCACAGGGCAATATTTCACTTGTCCGGGAATCGTTGCAGGAGCGCGGAATTTTGTTTAAAAACGCGCCGCATCTGGTTAAAAAATTACCGCTGATCGTTCCCTGTTACAGTCTTTGGCAAAAAATCTTTTACGGCACCGGGCTTAAAATTTATAATCTCCTCTCAGGAAAACATAGCTTCGGTAAATCACGGATCTTGTCAAAACGGGCAACGCTTGAAAAATTGCCGAATTTAAAACGTAAAAATCTGCGTGGCGGTGTTTTGTATTTCGACGGACAATTTGATGACTCACGGCTTTTAATAAATTTAGTAAAAACGGCGGTTGAGCAAGGCGCGACAGTTTTGAATTATGCGAGAGTTTTTCGGCTTACAAAAAATTCCGAAAACAAAGTCAACGGCGTAAATTTTCAAGACGCGGAAACCGGGGAAATTTTTCAAATAAAAGCAAAAGTTGTTATCAATGCGACAGGCGCATTTGCTGATGAGATTCGCCGATTATCGGATGAAAATTCAAAAAATATAATTGCTCCAAGCCAGGGAATTCATCTTGTTTTCGCCAAAGACTTTTTGCCGTTGGAAACTGCGCTGATGATTCCGAAAACGAGCGATAGACGAGTATTATTTGCGATTCCGTGGCACGACAAAACCTTAATAGGCACGACTGATACACCGGTAAAAAAAGCCGACCTCTATCCGCAGGCGTTACCGCAAGAGATTGAATTTATTCTTGAAACCGCTAAAAATTATTTTGAAAGACCACCGGCAAAGACAGACATTTTGAGCGTTTTTGCCGGCATTCGTCCACTCGTCCAATCGAGTAGTTCTCAAAATTCCGCCGCACTTTCACGCGACCATACAATAGAGATTAACAAGTCAAATCTTCTGACAATTACAGGTGGAAAATGGACAACCTACCGGCGAATGGCAGAAGACACGATTAACCAAGCCGTTAAGATTGCCGATTTAATAGAAAAAAAATCGCCGACAAAAGATTTAAAGATTCACGGATTCTGTGAAAATGCAGAGAGATTTGGTGGTTTGGCGATTTACGGAACTGATGCCGAAAGTATTAGAGAACTTATCAACGAAAATTCTCAATTCGCCAGCCGATTGCACAAAGATTTTCCATACTGCGTTGCGGAAGTTGTTTGGGCGATAAGAAACGAGATGGCAATCACGGTTGAAGACATTCTCGCCCGCCGAACCCGTGCATTATTTTTGGATGCCAAAGCCGCCGCCGCTATTGCACCGCAAGTCGCCCAAATAATGGCTGACGAGTTAGGCAAAGACAAAACGTGGGTTGACGAGCAAATTCTTGCACTTAACTATAAAATTTAGACATAATTATCAACAGAAACGTCATTTTTAAAATGCTCCATATAAAAAAAGCAGTCATTCTGTAAATTTACAGAATGACTGCTTTTTTTATTATGCCAAAACCGATTTTAGCAATCAATTTTGGGCGAAGATTTTTGAAAATTAGTCCTTATTTTAGATTAACAGCATTTTTGCCGGAATTTAATGCGCCGTTACCGGAGCAAACAATCTGCCCGCGAATTTCGCCACCCGGAAATGTCGGGTTATGGAAATTAAAGTAGAACAAACCGCTTTTTAATTGAGCAACCTGCGCCGGCGTAATAGCAAACGTCTGTTGCGGAATAGCTCCCGAAGTTGCATTTGGAACTCCGGTAAAAGGGAATAAAACCGGCGCATTCACTCCCGGATTAGCCGGACCATGAATATGACCCATAGTCGCCGGGACAGTTAAGCCCGTAAAGCTGGCATTAACCGTGATCATAGTTTCCGCTGCATCCAATACGACAGTTCCCGAACCGGAAGCGGTGCTGTTATTAGCCGGAACTTCCTGCGTGCCAGTAAGCGAACCTGTTAATTGAAGGCAAGTCTGAACCGGCGGAGTGCCGCATCGTGCTCTGATATTCGCCGCGTGGAACGTGCTTGCCGCTCGCAGCGTGAAATCTACCGGCTGATTCGGATCGATCGGGATGAATGTCACCGTCACCGGCATAAATGTTCCCGGTGTAAATGCCGGTATCATTACTACCGCATTGGTCGGTGTTCC
>JANMAA010000124.1:0-5176 GCA_031359215.1 Acidobacteriota bacterium
CGAAAGTTTCAAGCGCACGGTGGCATCGCTTTTCTTTAATGAAATCAAAAGATCCCGCCAACGCTGAACGTCTGCGTGATTGATTTCCGATGGGTGTTTGTAATGCAAAAAGGTAAAAAACTCTTTGGAAATTCTGCGATAGGCTCGGCGAGTTTCTTCGGATACCGAGCGTTCAAAGAACGGCGTGATAGTTTTGAGATTAAATTTCTCAAACGTTGTTACATTTTGAGGCGGGACAATTAGTTTTCGCTCCAATTTTTCATTCATCGTTAAAGAATTTTCAGTTTTTGATATTTTTCAACTGATTTAGGACTGATTTATGCTGAAAATTGCCGAAAAACGGGAGTATTTTCTATTTTTCAGATTATACAGCAATGATAAGTATTTGACATAATCGTAATTACCTCAAATACCATCGTAAAAGCCGTGCCACAGTTAAAAGCGGAAAAATACGCAAAAAAACAATCAAATAACGGTTATTCAAACAGTAGTTTTTTGAGAGATGACTATTACTCAAAGAAGTGGCGGACAATTTTATAAACATCAAGCACAAATAGTATCCTCAATTTTGAAATATTAAATAAATTACTGATTTCATATGGCATCAATCGAAAGAACCGCTTATCCAAGACTTAAACAAAGACTTTCAAAGGCAGAATTACAAGATTTTTACACGCCAACCTTAGAAGAAAAATTCTTTATTCGAGAAAATGCTCGTAGTGAAGAACCGCAACTTCATTTATTGGTGCAGTTAAAGACTTTTCAAAAACTCGGCTATTTCCCGAATTTGGAAGATGTAGCGGATTCTATCATCAAACATCTGCGAACTTCGATGAGTTTTAAGGATGAGATTTTCCCATTAGTTATTCCGAGAACTTTATATCGTCATCAATCCCTGGTCCGTCAATTTTTAGAGGTCGAAAATTATCACAAATCTGCCCGTAAGTTGATTATCAAAGCGGTTTACAATGCAGCAAACGTGATGGATAATCCGGCTGATTTAATTAATGTCGCCATCGAAGAGTTAATCAAAAATCGTTACGAATTACCGGCTTACAGCACGCTTGACCGCTTGGTTGGAAGGATTAGAAGTTTGGTCAATCGCCGTTTGTTTCAGACGATTCTTCGCCGCTTGAATTTAACTCAAATTTCAACCTTGGAAAAGTTGGTTGAACCTGATTCCCAAAGCTACCGAACCCCTTACAATTCCTTGAAACAATTACCGAAAAAGGCAACTTTGAAACATTTGCAAGAACTGTTGACTCATCTTGAATGGTTGGTCGGAATCGGAGATTTCAAAGAGGTTTTGCAAAATATTTCCCCCTTGAAAATTAAACATTTTTACGCTCAAGCCAAAGCTCTCGATGCTCGTGAAATCAAGGATTTTGCTGATGCAAAACGCTTAACATTACTGGTTTGTCTGACTCACCGCTCGCAAATCAAAGCCAGAGATGCGCTCATTGAAATGTTTATCAAACGAATGGCGAAGCTGCATCAGAAAGGCAAAGACGCTTTGCATATGATGCGTTTGAAACAAATGGGAACAACCGAAAAGTTAATTTCCGTTCTTTCTAATATGTTGCAAAAAGTTGATTTACAACAATCTGATGCGAAAGTCGGCAAAAATATCAAGAATTATTTCGGACAGCAAGATTTAGAAGTTTTACTGCAAGATTGCGAAGCAGTTTCGGCTTATTTCGGCGACAACTACTTTCAGATGATTTGGCAATTTTACCGCAGTCATCGGCAAACTTTGTTCCGTTTGGTTAAGACTTTGGAATTTACTTCGACCAGCAATGATCAATCTTTAATCGAATCTTTGGCATATTTGATCGAAAATGAAAACAAAAAATCCGAGCATTTGAAAGCCGAATCAGATTTGGACTTCGCGGCTGAAAAATGGAAACAGATTGTTCTCAAGACAGTTGACGGCTTGCCGGTCTTTGACCGTAAACACTTTGAAATCTGTGTTTTCTCGCATCTTGCCCAAGAACTCAAAGCAGGCGACATTGCCATTCAAGATTCCGAAGAATATGCCGATTACCGTAATCAATTATTGGCTTGGAATGATTGTCAACCTTTAATAAAAGAGTTCTGTGCAGAAATGAATTTGCCTGATAATCAAACTGATTTTGTTGAGAATCTAAAGAATGAACTCCAAAAGACAGCGGAAATTATAGATCGAGGCTATCCGAAAAACACAGCTTTGAGCGTTGATGAAAAAGGAAATCTCGTTTTGAGAAAGATTGAAAAACAAGAGATTTCAGCAGCCTCCAAAGCTTTGGAATCGGCAATAGTTGACCGAATGCCGGAAAGAAATCTAATTGATATTCTTTCAAATGTGCAGTTTCATACTAATTGGATGCGGCATTTCGGACCGCTTTCGGGAAGTGATCCGAAACTCAAAAATCCGCTCGAAAGATATTTACTGACTTTGTTTACTTACGGCTGCAATTTGGGTCCCAGTCAAGCCGCCAGACATATGCGAGGCATTATTTCAGCTCATATGATTTCCTTCGTTAATCATCGCCACGTCAATCTCAAAAAACTCGATGCCGCTTTGGTTGATTTGTTGGATAATTACCACCGATTTCGCTTGCCGAAGTTTTGGGGAGACGGCAAACACGCTTCCGCCGACGGCACAAAATATGATTTGAGCGAACAAAATCTGATGGCTGAATACCATATTCGCTACGGCGGTTACGGCGGGATTGCCTATCACCATGTTTCAGATTTGTATGTTGCCTTGTTTTCGCATTTTATCAACTGCGGAACTTGGGAAGCCGTCTATATCATTGACGGACTTCTGAAAAATGATTCGGAAATTCAACCCGATACTTTACACGCCGACCCGCAGGGACAAACTACGACGGTTTTCGGCTTATCATATTTGCTGGGAATTGAACTTCAGCCAAGAATAAGGAATGTCATAGACTTAATCTTTTATCGAGCGGAAAAAAAGAAAAAGTTTAAGAATATTGACGCTTTGTTTAGCGAAACGATTGATTGGAATTTGCTTGAAACGCATTGGAAAGACTTGATGCAAGTGGTTTTATCAATCAAAGTAGGAAAGATTCTGCCTTCAACCTTACTTAGAAAACTCGGCAATTACAGCCGTCGCAATCGCCTCTACTTTGCTTTTCGAGAACTCGGCAGAGTCATCAGAACAAAATTTCTGCTCAAATATATTTCAGACAAAGAATTTCGGGAAGAAATCAATGCCAATACCAATAAAGTGGAAGCCTACAACGGCTTTTCCAAATGGCTCAATTTCGGCGGCGAAATCCTCCAAGAAAATGACCCTGAAGAACAAGAAAAGCTAATTAAATACAATACTTTAGTGGCAAATGCCCTGATCTTTCAAAATGTCATTGACCAAACAAGAATCATCAAAAACCTAATGTTGGAAGGCTTTGAAGTTAAAGCTGAAGACCTAAAAATCCTAAGCCCATATCTGACGGCTCATATTAAGCGGTTTGGAGATTATGTGGTTGATTTGACGGAAGTCCCGCCGCCATTGGACATCGAATATACTTTTTCGATTTGAGGAAGAATGTGAACACTTGTTTAACTCGTTTAACACTATTACCTATTTTTACACTTATCTCGGCTATACCCCAACTACGGAAAAGTTCTTCGCATATTTCGCTCGGAGAAAGCTTGCCGGATGCCGATTTGGTCCTTGATTTGATGAGTACAGGGAAATAAATTGGAGCGTGAGCAGCAATTTACTTAGGTTGTTGAATTACGGCGTAACTACCAAAGTAACCACTAAATTTTTGGCTTGCGGGTTTAAGTTCTTTTGATATACTTTTTTAATTGTCTTTTAAGCGGAGATCGGAAAGTATTGGTGTGACTTGGAGGGAGATACTATTTGTGGCTAAAAAATTTGAGTTAATTAAGCAAACAAAGCCTATTCAATTATCATTGTTTGAGATTTTGACCGAAACTGATGTTTTGACCGAAGATGGCAACAAACAATTACAGAAAGGGAAAAATTATTCTCAGACGATTGAGTTATATGACTTTATGCCGCGCTTTGTGTTTGGTCATCAGGCGGATTTGCGGCGGAATTTTAACGGTCTTCTGCCGGCAATGGTGCGTGATTTTGAATGTCGCGGAATTTCTTTCAAACTGACGTTGACACCTGCTACGATTGTTCAGCCGAATGGCGAATCGGTTGCTTACTATCCGGGGGCGGATGAGGATATTCTTGAAGTGGTGTTACGAAAAATGTACCTTGAGGATAATCCAAAACTTTACGACGGTCAGCCCGGAATGACATTTACGGTTAACAAAATTCGCAAAGAACTGAAAAAGCAAGGAAGAACTCGTTCTCACACACAGGTTATTGAGTCTTTGCTGATCTTAAAAGGTTCTCAGATTAGCTGTCAGAATCTTGAAACGAAGACGACGGTGATTTTTAATCCGATTGATGTTCTTTCATTCAGAAAAGATGAAGATTCGGATACTCCCTGTTATCTGATATTTTCCAATATTGTCGCCGAAGCCTTGGATAACCTTTATTTTCGGCGATTTAACTACAAAAGGGTTGTCGGCTACAAATCGAATATTGCCAGACTTCTTCATCGGCGAATTTCACATCATTTTACTCAGTCAAACCCGAAACTGACTTACAGCGTGAATTTCTCTACTCTTTTGCGCGATTTCGGTTTGGAGTATCCGAGTCTGGCAAAGGCTTTTATTAAACTTAAAGAAGCCTTAGAGGAAATGAAAGACGCGAATGTTATTCAGGAATTTAGTTGCGAAGCAATTTGTAATTCTGACGACTCTCGTAAAATTGATGATTATTTTCTGAGAATAACTCCTACTAAAGCGTTTTCATTTGAAGTCAAAAACTCGAATGATGTCAGGAATACTATCTTAGGTATTCTGGAAACTTCTGAAGAAAAACAGATTTCAGGTTCTAAAAATTCTAAGAAGAATAAAAAATCCGCTTCGATTTTTCCGAGACCTGTCGGTTCGGAAGACGGCAAAGGATAAACAATATTAGGTTAAATAGGATAAAGAATAGGATAGAACGTGAGAAATCACACTTAACTTATTTGTTTTCAAGATTTACCCTTTGAGATGTATCCCAAATTTCTCCATACATCTATACCAATTTTCTACACCCTTTTTAGATGTATCTCAAATTTCTCCATAGCCGGTTGTG
>JANMAA010000142.1:0-15297 GCA_031359215.1 Acidobacteriota bacterium
CCAAGCATTCACCTTTTTAGCGACAAATGGTTTATCAAACGGTTCTTTATCAAATAAACAAAACGCTCCGGGGCGTGATTATTTTACGCCGATGATGGCTTAATTTCAACGGAAGATAAAAGCCCGTCTTTCATCCTACCAACGAACGTGAGGGCGAAACAGCTACTTTCTTATCGCGTCGTCCGTTAAACTCAAACGGGCTTCTATTCGGTTTCGCCCCACGTCAGATACTGTGTTGAAAGTCAAGCTGTTTTTGCCCAATTCGGGTCAAACGGTTTTCCGGTTTTCAAGACTCCGTAAGCCAAATGAATCAGTTTTCGCATCGCCGCCCCGATGACGGTCATTTTCGATTTGCCGCGCATCCGCAACGGTTCCGCCCACGATTTGAAAAAGTCGCTGCATCTGAGAGCCGTCATTGCCGGAAAATAAAGTGCCTTGCGAAGCCGCGCGTTCCCGATTTTCGACAGACAAACACGCCCATCGAGCGGAACTGCCTGAACGCCTTTCGCGTGGCACGAGTCCGGCATATGCGGCGGCTTGGCGGGCGCTTTTGTATTCTTTGAGATTGACGATCTCCGCCAAAATCAGCGCGGCGGTTGCCTGAGCGATGCCGGGAATCGAATCGAGCAGTGCGCTCTGCTCTTTTAAGTCGGGATGATTGTTGATGTGTCGGCGAATAAGTTCTTCGGTCTGTTTAATTTCTCCGCGCAGATAAGCGATATGTTCTTCGAGAGAACGCTGGACGGCGGCAGTCAAACCACCGGCTGAAAGACGATTTTCTTCCATCACGCGCATCTCTACAAGCGCGTCGAGGCGGCGCACTAAGGCTTGCAGTTCCCGCAATTCGGGCGCGGGCGGCGACCAGATCGCAGGCTGTTGCGCCAAACAAAAACGGGCAATCAGTTCCGCGTCAACCTTATCGGTTTTGGTGCGCGACAAACCGGCATTGGCAAAAGCTCTCACGGCTGCCGGATTGACGACGCTAACGACGAATCCGGCATCAAACAGAAACAGCGCAAGCGACTCGCCGTAAGTCCCGGTCGCTTCCAGACAGGCGTGCAATTCGGCAACTTGATGCGAGGCGAGCCACGCGATAAGTTGCTCGAAACCGTGCCGGGTATTCTGAAAAACCTTGTGTTTGGCGCGTCCCGAAGATTTGATCAAACAAACATCGAATTTGGCTTTGGCAATGTCAATGCCGAGCGTGGTCGTAGATAAGTTCATAAAGTTAGTCTCCTTTGTTGATAATTGTGGCAACACAAACTCCAGCTTGTAGATGCAAGCTCTGCTTTTTAGACAAAAGCGGCTTCGGATACTGTGCGAGTTTATTGTGTCGCAAGCAAAGCGACGGCGAGCGCATCTGACGTGCTGACTCTGTTGATTCGGTCATATCTCAACCACGGCTTCACCGTCGCCTCCAAGCCATCAAAGTTTGCAGCTTTAACGGCTATCTGTCAACATACAATCTCAGCCGTTCGGCGGCTTCGCTCAAAGATTGTGTTTCGAGAATTTCAACAGGAGGTGGTGTGGATAGATTTCAACTTTTTGAGATTGAAGACCAAATGTGGCTGCCCGGTAGTGTGAGAGATGCGCTGACCGATTATCTGCAATTTATGACATATCATACGCAGCCGTATGCGCCGATTGTTCCGCAGTTTGAACGCGCCCTTAAGCAAACAGAAGCCCACCAAATCGTTGACCTCTGTTCCGGCGGCGCGGGACCTTGGCTTTCTCTGTATCCGACTTTGCAGCCGCCGCGTTCAATCAAAGTTCTGCTGACCGATAAGTTTCCTAATGTGCGGGCGTTTGAACGGGCAAATTCTTTATCAAACGGCACACTTGAGTTTGTTGCCGAATCCGTTGATGCCACCGATGTTCCAAATGAAATGGTTGGGTTTCGGACGCTCTTTGCCTCTTTTCACCATTTTTCTCCGGCACAAGCACGCGCTATTTTGAGCGACGCGGTTGAAAAACGTCAGGGTATCGGAGTATTTGAGGCGACACATCGCTCGGCTTTAGCCGTTTTACTGATGTTTTTAACGCCGCTGCTCGTATTGATAGTTACGCCGTTTATTCGTCCGTTTCGCTGGTCGCGCCTGCTGTCTACTTATATTGTTCCGGTAGTTCCTTTTGTTGTCTTGTTTGACGGAATCGTGTCTTGCTTACGCACTTATAATCCGGCAGACTTGAAGGCGTTAACGGCTGAATTTTCCGGGACGCAATACCAATGGGAGATTGGCGAACAGCGTATGAAACGTCAGCCGCTTCCTGTGACATATTTGCTTGGTTATCCAACCGCCGCCGAATAACAAGTTGGGTGTTTCCTGTTGGGAAAGGTTCTGATGCGCGTTTCGTTAAGATTTTTGATTTTTAGCTCAAAAGCAGATTCTTTCTCAGATTGTCGTTGTTGAAAATTATGACACGCTTCGCGCCTGCATACACGGCTTGTTGACAATTGACGAATTGTGGTCGAAAGTCGGTGTGTCGGTTTAGGCAAAGAAGTAGCTTCCAATAGAGGTAAAATTATGAATATCGAGATAGTGCGTAACTTTCTTCTCTGGTGTGCAATCATCAACTTCGGATTGCTGATATTCGGAATTCTGTTAATCACGCTGGCACACGATTCGATGTATCGGCTCAATAGCAGATTGTTTCGTTTATCGGTTGAGCAGTTTGATGCAATAAACTATGCTTGGGTAGTGATTTTCAAGATAGGCATTCTCCTATTCAACCTTGTGCCATATATTGTCCTACGAATGGTCGGATAAATATGGTCATTTGTTGAAGAACTTGCGCTTCGCGTGTTCAGGTGAGCGCGTTAAAATGAAACTTGAAAATTAGTAACGAGTGCGTGGTGAAAATCAAGACACGCCCAACAAATCAGCTATGAAAGAAGCAGTCAAGCACAGAGATTGACCTGTCCGCCGCAGTTGATTTTTGCTGACTGCGGCGGACTATTTTAGTTGTCGAAGGACTCGCAGTTGACGTTGGTTGAGAAAGAACTTTGAATTAATGTTTGTCGCCGATGATGCCTTGTTTGCAGTAACCTGGTTTCAAAGTTTTGAACCGGTTTTACCGTCCCGGTCAGCTATTGGAGACTTAACTTTATTAAAAGCGGTCTATGGTCGCACGCGGGTAATGGTATTTAATGACGGTCGCCTAAACTTTACCTAAAAAGATTTTCTAGTTTTTTGTTTTTTGAGTTTCGACTGCTGTTTTCTTGTTAAAAAACATATCCAAAATCAGCAAACCCGCGCCCAAACAAATTGCTGCGTCCGCAATGTTAAATGTCGGATAATGCCAACCGCCGAACTGCACATCAATAAAATCAATAACAAAACCGAGTCTAATTCTGTCGGTTACGTTGCCGACGATTCCCGCTAAAAGTAAAGCCAACGCGCCTAAAAGTCTGTCGTTTGAACTCGAAACCCGCCAAATATAATAAAGCACCAAAACCGCCGCCAGTCCGGCAACAATGGAAAGTCCGTAGCGTCCGGCATCGCCGTGATTGTCCAAAAAACTAAAAGCCACCCCGGTATTTTCGGCGTAGGCAAAATTTAGAAAATTCGGAATTATTTCCCGATCACCGCCAAAACGTAACCGTCTGATCGCCCACGCCTTTGTTACCTGATCAATCATAAAGACTGCGCCGGACGCGATTAAGTAGGAAATTTTCCAATAAATATCTTTTTTATTCAGCATATTCGTTTTAAGCAAACCCCGTAAAATCAATTCGGCTAATCCATCAGCAACCCAATTTTATCACAAAATTATTATACCGATTTTTCGATTTCATTTAATGCTGCGGCGCATCTTTCGCAAACGGTCGGGTATTTTTCCGATGCGCCGACTCGAAGCGAATAGTTCCAACAGCGTTCACATTTTTCGCCGTCGGCTTTTTGTATTTCGACGCTAAATTTATCGCCTTCGTGGACTTCAACCTGTGAAACGATAAAGATATAGCGCAAATCTTCAAAATACGAAAATAAGAAATAAGTCGTATCTTTATCCACCGTCAAAACGACTTTTGCTTCCAAAGACGAGCCGATTCGTTTGGCATTTCGCGCTTCTTCCAATGCTTTTAAGACTTCATCGCGGATGGAGAAAATACGCTCCCAATCGTGAACAAGTTGCGAATTGTCCGCGCCTGAAACTTTTGGAAACTCAGCTAAATGCACCGACGCAAGTTTTTGATGCGGCAGATTTTCAAACGCTTCGTCCGATGTAAAAGCAAGAATCGGCGCAAGCAGACGGCAGAGTTTATCCGTCATTTCATAAAGCGCAGTTTGCGCCGAACGACGCGCCGCCGACTTTGGCGCAGAAATATAAAGACGGTCTTTCAAAATATCGAAATAACGCGCCGAAAGCGTAACGGTTACAAAATTGTAGAGCGTTTGATACGCGACTTGAAAGTTGTAATTTTCAAAACCTTGCACAACTTTCATCGTAACCTCATCCAAAACCGCCAACGCCCAACGGTCAATTTCCTGCATCTCTTGATAAGAAACCGAATCGGTTTCGGGATTAAATCCGTCGAGGTTGCCGAGCGCGTAACGCAAAGTATTTCTGAATTTACGATAAGCGTCCGTAACTCTTTGCAAGATTTCGTCTGAACAACGCACGTCCTCGGTAACATCCATTGCCGAAGCCCACAAGCGCAAAGTATCCGCACCTAATTTTCCGGCAACTTCATTCGGCGAAATCGAATTTCCCGCCGATTTGTGCATCTGTTTGCCTTCGCCGTCAACTACCCATCCATAAGTAATGACTTGTTTGTAAGGCGCACGGTCGTGCGCCGCGAGTCCGCACATCAAAGACGAATTAAACCAACCGCGAAATTGGTCGCCGCCTTCGAGATAAACATCTGCCGGAAAATGCAAATTATCGCCGCGAGTTTCCAAAACCGCTACACAACTCGAACCCGAATCAAACCACACGTCCAAAATATCGGTTTCCTTGCGAAAATCCGCGCTGTTGCATTTCGGACAGGCAAAACCTTCGGGTAAAAGTTCCGATTCGGGACGATTATACCAAGCGTCAGCGGTTTCACGGGCAAAAATATCAGCAACGTGATTAATGATTTTCGGATCGGCAATCGGCTCTTCACATTTTTGACAATAGAAAACCGGAATCGGCACACCCCAACTTCGCTGGCGCGAAACGCACCAATCGGGACGACCTTTAAACATATTCGCCATTCGACCTTCGCCCCAACTCGGATGCCATTTGACTTTCTCGATCTCGCGCAAAGCCTGTGCGCGCAAAGATTTATCGTCCTGATTGTCCATCGAAATGAACCATTGCGGCGTGGCGCGAAAAATAACCGGATTTTTGCACCGCCAACAATGCGGATAACGATGTTCGTAATTTTCCGACATCAGAAGCGAACCGTTTTCACGCATAAATTCGACTATCTTCGCATTTGCCGTAAAGATATTTTCGCCCGCAAAATGTTCTACTTCGGGCGCGAATCGTCCCGCATTATCAACCGGACAATAGATTTCCAACCCGTATTGTTTGCCGATCACATAATCGTCGTGTCCGTGTCCGGGCGCGGTATGAACGAGTCCGGTTCCGGCTTTGCTCGTTTCGCTTTTGCTGCGCGAACCTGAAACATCGATTTCGGTTTCCGCGTCCGCTTCGCCGCCCAAAGTAACGTGTTCACCGTTCATAATCAGCGATTCGCGGTCGAGCCACGGATGTTTCGCCTTCATATTGTTCAAAACCGAGCCTTTGAACCGCGCGAGAACGGGCGAAATATGGCGTTCCCCTTTTTCGTCCGGCATTCCGAGACAGCATTTGACGAGCGCAAAACCGATGAGTTCCGCCGCGATGATCAAAACTTCGCCTTTTTCTTCAAACGCGACGTATTCATAATCGGGATGAACCGTGATTCCCAAATTTGCCGGAAGCGTCCACGGCGTTGTTGTCCAGATCACGAGCGAAACTTTTCTGCCCGCTAACGCGGGATCGATCTCCGCCGGATCGGTCAGCAGCGGAAATTTGACATAAACCGAATCCGAAGTGTGCAGACGATATTCGACTTCCGCTTCGGCAAGCGCGGTTTGATCGTGAATGCACCAGTAAACCGGGCGCAAACCTTTATAAACATAACCGCGTTCGAGGAATGTGCCGAACAGCCGCGCCGTTTCCGATTCGTATTCGGGCGACATCGTTAGATACGGCGTTTCCCATTCGCCTAAGATGCCGAGCCGTCGAAAATCGCGCGTCTGATTATTCATCGCCGTTGAAGCGTGATCGCGGCAGATTCGCCGAAAAGTGGCGACCGGCAAATCCTTTTTATCCTTGCCTTTTTCCGCCAGTTTTTTCTCGACGTGCGTTTCAATCGGAAGCCCGTGGCAATCGTAACCCGGAACATACGGCGCGTTAAAACCCATCATCGAACGCGATCTGACGACGAAATCCTTCAATATCTTGTTCAATGCCGTGCCGATGTGAATGTCGGCGTTCGCATACGGCGGACCGTCGTGCAGAATAAATTTTTCCGCGTCTTTGCGTTCGTTTTGAATGGCTTCGTAGAGTTTCGCGTCCGTCCATTTTTTCAGACGTGCCGGTTCGCTCTGTCCGAGATTCGCCTTCTGTGCGAAGTCTGTTTTCGGTAAATTAACGGTTTTTTTCAATTCCAGTGGTTCAGTCATAAAATAATGTTTCAATACTTAGTTGACGATAATTAATGCCTAAATATAAAAATCAAATCTTAACATTTTTCAAGCAAAAATCCGCAACCTAAAATCTAAAATTGAAAAAGTCCCAAGCCGTTTTTGACTTGGGACTTTTTTATAAGCAAAGCATTACCTTCGGCTTCTGCTCTTACCGGGCAAAGTCCCTGTTAGTGTTAATGCTGTCTATACTGAAAGTAATTTGCATAAAATCTTTCCAATCTATATTTATGCCAAGATTTCTGATTTTAGTCAATAGGGAAATCGACTTCCTTCTACCAGATTTTACAAGAATTATCCTTCACCATCGTATCGCCCGATTTGCAGCTAAAAGCACTTGCAAACACCGGCAGATTTGACAGCGGACCATTGACGCGCCAACGCGGAAGCGCGTGCGGGTCGCCCAAAACTTGCAATCTTTCGGCTTCCGGCGTGGCTTTTGCCGCCCAAACCTGTGCCCAACCTAAGAAAAATCTTTGTTCGGGCGTGAAACCGTCAATGTTTTCAGGACGCGGTTTGCCTTCCAACGATTTTTGAAAAGCATTATACGCCATCGTCAAACCGCCGAGGTCAGCGATATTTTCGCCGAGCGTTAATTTTCCGTTCATATTCAAACCTTTGGCGACTTCGTAACCGTCAAACTGATTGGCGACACAACTTGCGCGTTCATCAAATTTTTTGCGGTCTTCATCAGTCCACCAATTTTTGAAGTTACCTTCGAGATCAAATTTACTACCTTGATCGTCAAATCCGTGCGTAACTTCGTGTCCGATGACCGCACCGATTGCGCCGTAATTGATGGCGTCGTCAGCCGAAAAGTTGAAAAACGGCGGTTGCAGAATTCCCGCCGGAAACACGATTTCGTTGAAAACTCCCGAATAATAAGCGTTGACTGTCGGCGGTGTCATTCCAAAACGGGTGCGGTCAACCGGCTTGTTGATTTCTTGAATGTTGCGTTTAAGTTCAAATTCGTCTGAGCGCAAATCGTTCAGAAAATAAGAGTTGCGGTCAACCTTCAAACCTGCGTAACCGCGCAATACATCGGGATAACCGATTTTTCGTTTGAACGTGCCGAGTTTTGCCAACGCTTTGGTTTTAGTTTCAGGACTCATCCAATCGAGTTCTTGAATGCGTTCTTTATAAGCCGCAAAAAGGTTGTCAATCAATTCGCCCATTCGCGCTTTAGCTGCGGGCGTAAATGCTTTTTTGACGAATTCCTGTCCGAGAGCTTCGCCAACCGTGCCGTCGGTTGCCGCAACACAACGCCGCCAACGCGGTTGTAACTCTTTCGTGCCTTGCAAAGTCTTGCCGTAGAAATTGAAATTTTCATTGACAAACGCGCTCGAAAGACGCGGCGCGGCATTATTTATCAACATCCAACGCAGATAGGTTTGCCACTCGTCAATCGGAATATCAACCATCATTTTGTTGACCTCTTTGAAAAACTCCGGCTGACCGAGATTAAATTCCGCAATCGCCGGAACATTTCTAACCGTCATATAAGCAGTCCACGAAAAGTTCGGCGTAATGTCGGCGGCTTGCGCCAGAGTTACTTTGTTATAACGCGCATCAGGATTCCGCAATTCGACCGGTGCTTTGGAAGCATTGGCAAGGCGGGTTTGTATTTTCATTACATTAAAAGCGTGCCAGCGTGCTTCATTTTCGGTATCGCCCATCAGTCTGAACATATTCATCATATATTCTTTAAACTTGGCGCGTGTTTCCTGCGATTTTTCATCACCGTTCGTGTAGTAATCGCGGTTTGGCAAACTCAAGCCTCCTTGACCGGAATTTGCAATCGTCATCGTGCTGTTTTTAATATCAGGACCCGCGCCAAAACCGAATAATACCGGAATTCCCAAATTGTGCATAACCGCAATTTGGTGTTGTAAGTCCTTGACATTGTTAATTTTATCGATTTGTTTAAAGTAAGGTTTGAGCGGCGAGATACCGGCTTTCTCGATTCCGGCTTCATCCATACAAGCGGCGTAAAAATCTCCGATAAGTTGGGCATCGCTTCCCGCCGGATCATTAGTTTTGGAAGAAGTTTCCAAAATACCTTTCAACGTGTTGTTATTATTTTCCGCCAAAACATTAAAACTGCCCCAACGCGAATAAGCGGCGGGAATCTCGGTATTTTTGAGCCAAGTTCCGTTTGAATACTGAAAAAAATCGGTGCAGGCATCTGCCGAATTGTCCATTCTGGTTACATCAAAACCTTTATTCTGCGCCAAAATTGAGCCGCAAAACGAAATCAAGACAGTCAAAGCCGCCGCCAACCGAAAACTAAATTTACCCATTTTTTATTCTCCTTATTTTTTTGGAAGGTTAGACAATTAGTTATTACGGGTGAGGTTAAAAAAGGTTTCAAGAGCTTCCGGTCCTAAACTTGAAAATAGAACAATCGAATCGGATACGATTAAAAAATGTGTTCATCCAGCAAAAGAATAGAATAATAACGGGAATGCGCTATTCTTATTAAATTGAATTATTCTTTGAAACACGGCACATATTCTGATATATTGTTCCCGTATTTATTCACTATGACATCGCGTTCCATTGCAAAACTTCGACCGATTAACCAACGCGCTAATCTTTTTGGCGGCGACTAATTATTCCATTCTCGAATTTCGCACCATTTTTAACGTCGAATTGTTCGACATTTTCAGTTCTTTTTAAAAACATTTGAGGAAAAATATTTATGACACCGACTACTGATTTACAAAAACCGACTATTAAAACCGAACTGCCCGGACCGAAAGGCAGAGAAATCATTGCGGCAGATGCGAAATGGGTAACGCCGAGTTATCCGCGACCGGATTACAAGCTCGTCGCCGAAAAAGGCTACGGCGTGTGGATTGAGGACGTGGACGGCAACGTCTTTTTGGATTGCAACGCGGGCGTGGCGGTTTGTTCGACCGGACATTGCCATCCCGAAATCGTCGAGGCGATCACGAAACAGACGCAGACCTTGATCCATATGTGCGGGACTGATTTTTATTATCGTCAGATGCCCGAACTCGGCGAAAAATTGAACGAGATTTGCCCGATTGAAGGCGACACCAAAACGCACTTTGCGAACAGCGGCGCGGAAGCCGTCGAAACCGCTTTGAAACTGGCGATGTATCATACGAAACGCCAGAAATTCATCTCTTTTTTCGGTTCGTTTCACGGCAGAACGCTCGGCGCACTTTCGCTGACATCATCGAAACGCGCACAGCGTCTCGGTTTTGCGCGTCAGGCGTTGGATGTCACGCACGTTCCGTATCCGAACTGTTTCCGCTGCCCGTTCAATCTCGGCAAATGCGACGACGGGCAATGCTGTATGGGAACGACCGCTTGGATCGAAGATCGCCTGTTTCAAACGACGACACCGCCGGAAGAAGTTGCGGCAATCGTCGTCGAAGCCGTGCAGGGCGAAGGCGGCTATGTTCCCGCGCCGAAGGAAGTTTTGCAGGCGATTCGCCGCATCTGCGACAAACACGGCATTATGATGATCGTGGATGAAGTGCAGAGTGGAATGGGACGCACGGGCAAAATGTTTGCCATCGAACATTCGGGCGTAAAACCCGATATTATGTGTCTTGCCAAAGGCATCGGTTCAGGCTTGCCGATCGGAGCAACCGTGGCGAAAGCGGAAATTATGTCGTGGCACAAAGGCGCGCACGCTTCGACCTTCGGCGGAAATCCGGTTTGCATCGCTTCCGCCTTAAAGACGATTGAACTTTTGCAAAACGGTCTGGTTGAAAATGCTGCAAACGTCGGTAAATATCTCGAAGACGGGTTGCGCGGACTTCAAAATAAATACAAACAAATCGGCGACGTGCGCGGTTTCGGAATGATGCTCGGCGCGGAATTCGTCAAGGAAAACGGCGAACCCGACGCGGAATTGCGCGACAAGATCGAAATGGAATGTTTCAATCGCGGCTTGATTATCTTAGGCTGCGGAACTTCGACGATTCGATGGTCGCCGCCGCTTATTTTGACAAAGGAAAATGTAGATGTCGCGCTCGAAATCTTTGATGAAGCGATTGCGGCTTCGATCTAATAAAAACTTAAATTTATTCGATAAGGCGGTTTTATAACCGTCTTTTTCGTTTGTATTTCAAAAAAATCCTTACTATTCAACAATTCCGCTTCAAGTAAAATTGTAATCGCAGCAACGATTTGGGAATAAATTGCACATTTCGCAGTATTTTAAGATTGACAGAATTTAGTATTTGAAAGGTATCGGTAAAGATTATGTTTTTTAATTATTTCAAATTTCTTTTAGTCTTATTATGCGGCGTAGCGACAGCTTGTAATGCGGTTGAAAGTTCTTCCAAACGCGAAATTGCAACGCCGACTCCGGCGGTCGTGCAGACGACTGCGCCAACGTCGAAGGGTGAACAAACGGCTGTGTTTGCGGGTGGTTGTTTTTGGGGATTGGAAGCAGTCTTTGAACATATCAAAGGTGTCAGCGATGTCACCAGCGGATATTCCGGCGGCGACGCGAAAACGGCTGATTATGAAACTGTCAGCGACGGCGACAGCGGACACGCCGAATCGGTTAAGATTACATTCGATCCGAAAGTAGTTTCGTATGAGCAATTGCTCAAAGTATTTTTTGCGGTGGCGCACGATCCGACCGAACTCGACCGGCAAGGACCGGACACCGGCACGCAATATCGTTCGGCGATCTTTTACACCAACGACGAGCAGAAGCAGTCGGCTGAAAAGTTTATTGCCCAATTGACCGCCGACAAAGTTTTTCCGCGCCCGATAGTTACACAGATCGCGCCGCTCAAAGATTTCTTCAACGCCGAAGATTATCATCAGGATTATCTCGCGCATCATCCCGATCAAACGTATATCGTCGTCAACGACCAGCCGAAAGTGGAAAATCTGCAAAAGCAATTTCCCGATCTATACAAGTCGAAATAAACTCCGGTAATAGATAGTCAACCTGTTAAAAAGCGGCAATCACACGCCGCTTTTTTTTCTTGACATATTCCGCCGGGTCGCGTAACAATAATGACGCAACAATTTTCAACTTTTTATCCGTTACTAAACTCTTTTTCAATATATTTGAGCTAATCGAATGAACAACCTCTTTTACGGCGACAATTCCAAACTGTTATGACCCACAAAGAATATCCGATGGATGAAGATTATAATCGGGCGTTGACGTTTTTGACCGAGCAGATCGCCGAACGCGACAGTTTGCGTGAACGGCTTAAATTACTGCCGCCCGCCGCGCGTCCCGAAGCCTTGCGCCTGCTCGCTGATCTCGACAAAGCTATCGAAAAAGGCGAACAGGCACTTGCGGAAGAATATGAAGCCTATCAAACTCATCGTCGTGCCGAAGAAGAACGCGATAAGAAATTTGATAAAGTGATGGAAACTATGGCTGGCGCATATATTCACGCTAAATACCGGAATCCTGAAATGATTGACGGGCTGGAAGAAATTATCAACAATATGCCGCCCGAACAAGCGGAAGATTTCTACGCCCGCGCCGCCCGTCACGAAGCAGGCGACCTTATCAGCTTAATCTCCCGTCAAGGCGAAACGCGCGAACAAACCGAAGAGTTTCTGAAAAACTACCGTGCCGCCCAAAATAAACAGATATGAACAAACTCTTTTACGGCGACAATCTCGACATACTCCGCAAATTCATCCGCGATGAAACGGTTGATCTTTGTTATATTGATCCGCCGTTTAATTCAAAGCGCAATTACAATCAGATTTACAACAACATCGGCAGCGAAGACCGCGCACAGGCGCAGGCGTTTGTTGATACGTGGACGTGGGACGACCACGCGAACGAATGTTTCGACGAGATTCTGACGAATAAAAACGGCGTGCAAACCGCGCAATCAATCGCGCTCATCAACGGTTTGGAGAAAGTTCTCGGCAAAGGCGCGTTGTTCGCCTATCTCATTTCGATGACCGTCCGTATCGCCGAGATTCACTTTTAGACTACAATTGTTAGCAAATTATTGTATTATTTGAATATGAATTTAGAAGAAAATCCATTCGCGCATGATTTGTTGCCACAAACATTTACCGGAGAAAGTAGTTCGGTTGATAAACTTACACCTGTTTTTAAGACCGATGATTTTGCACTTTATAACGACGATTGTTTAGCGGTAATGGAAAAATTGCCGGACAATTATGTTGATATGATTTTTGCCGATCCGCCGTATATGCTCTCGAACGACGGTTTCACTTGTCAGGGCGGAAGAATGGTGAGCGTTAATAAAGGTAAGTGGGATAAAAATTAAATCTTAACTTCAAAATTTTGGTAAGCCATAGCTATTTCGTATTGTTTTACTAATGAATCGTAGTCTAAAAACAAAACTCGTTGATGAATCGGGTGAAACATTGCTCTTGCCTTTTTGGTTTCAAATTCAGTGCGACGGCTTTTGTCAGCAACGATAAACATTTTCGCGTTGAAATCTATTAAATCATTGAACTTTCCAAGAGAGTTTTGAATATCGGTGGTTGATTCGACTTCAAAAAAACTGTCTGGCATTTTCCGTTGATTAAACCAAATAACGTCAATTGTCGCACTTCTAGTAACAATCTCTGGATATGAGAATGTAGGAATAGATGACAAATTTCTAATTTCACTTAGTTTTTTCCCTAAAAACAATTTGTTTTTATCTTGCTGTGGCGCAAATGTTTTATGGTTTTTTAAGTTGCCGAGCATTAGTAACAAACCTTGATAATAGTAATGATTGAAATATTTTACTTCATTACTATTTTTATTGACCGGAGTTTCTTCAATAATTCCTTTTGCTTCGATTTGTTGACGCATTGAAACAACGCCATACAATCCGGGTTTGATTTTATAAATTTCATTTGGACGGGTTTGGACAATTCTGCGAATACTTTCATTTGGAGTTTTTGTTTTCCAAAGGCAATCATTAATCTTTAATGTTTCTTGATATAATTGCCCTAATGTTGCAACACCGCCTAATCTCTTCAAGGTTTGAATAACTGCTTCGTGTTGTTTCATAATTTGGAAAATGATAAATATTTAACAATGAAAATCGAAGATATTTTAACATTTTAATCATTACAACGAAATAGAAACTATGAAGAACACCCATTTAAGATTGAAATCTGATTACCTGAAACAACTGCAAAAGGTTGAGCGCGTGAAGACTCAACTGGTTTTACTTGAAAGAGGAACAGATGGCTACAATAAAAAACTAAAAAAATTAATTGGATTAGTTGTTTTTACAAAAGGTCATTCGTATTGCTTAGACAACGAAAAAGAACGCAAAAAATTAACTAATATAATTTATGATTTATTATCAGAAATTGAAATTGTTATGATTAAATAGAAAGTATGTTGCGATTTCAAAAAGAAGCAATATCAAAAATTACTTTTTCAGGCGAATATCGAAGTTGAATATATTTATTTGCTGAGTGATTGGTTTAAACATTCAAGTTACAAAGATGTGCTTGATTACATTATCAGCGTCAGATGTCATTATTATTTTGAATATATTCCACTCACAAAGTTGGGATTGCCCGTTCCTGAAATTGATGAATAAAAAAGACGACCGCGTTCGCAAAGAGTTTGAAAAATGGGCGATTCTGCTATCGCTGAAAGCGATTCAATTTGATAGCGTCGGGTGCAAACCCGACGAGAAAATGCAGTTGATTGTCAGTCCCTGAAAGGGACTAATAACAGCAGGAATGTTTTACACAAATCAGTCCCTTTCAGGGACAAATCGCATGGCATCATCGTTTGTCGGGTTTGCACCCGACGCTATCGAATATATCCGCTTCGCGGATTTACGGAATATGCAAACGGGTTTTAGATAAAAACAATGGCGCAAACGCTCGTGCAAATATTTATTCACGTTGTTTTCTCGACGAAAAATCGCGCTGATATGATTACGCCGGAAATCGAAACGGAACTTTTTGCATATATCGGCGGCATCGCGGCGAATAATAATTCAAAACTGGTAGCGGCAAACGGCACGGCGAATCACATTCATTTGTTGGTATTGTTGAGTAAGACGATTGAATTGAGCGAACTCGTCGGCGATATTAAACGCAATAGTTCGCGTTGGATAAAATTGAAGGGCGACCAATTTAAAGCATTCGGTTGGCAAGACGGATATGCCGCGTTTTCCGTCGGACAAACACAAGTGCCGATGGTTAAAGAATATATTGCCAACCAAAAAGAGAAACACGGCAAGCAGAAATTTGAAGACGAGATGCGAATGTTCTACAACAAATACGGAATCCAATATGATGAGCAATACGTTTGGGATTAGAAACGCGATGTTATCGAATACATCCCTTTCAGGGACGCATCTGTTTTGATAATCAATTGTCGGTTTTGCACCCGACGCTATCGAATGTTTCGCTTTCAGCGATTAGGAGAATCGAGTATGCCAAATAACAGGGACAATTCAAACCCGAACATTTTTCGCTGTTCGATAAATTGCAAATCGTTACCGTCCAAGAAATCCTAGACGGTAAGCGAATGAATCTGCCGTTAATGGAAGAAGTTACAAAACGGGCGCAGAAGGCGAAAATTGATAATCAAGCCGATTTGTTCAGCAGTGAGTAAAATGCAGAAACACGCACGAAGTAAGTGTGTCGTTCGCAC
>JANMAA010000147.1:0-14627 GCA_031359215.1 Acidobacteriota bacterium
CAGAAATTCACTGACTTATATTTCCTACAAAGACCGCAAGGCGGTGGTCGCCGACTTGAAACCGATTTATACGGCACGAACGGAAGATGAAGCCTTATTTGCGTTGGAGGAGTTAGCCGAAAAGTGGGATGCGAAATATCCGATCATTTCAAAATCGTGGCAAGCGAACTGGTCAAAAATCAACCCGATGTTCGGATTTCCGGCGGAAATCAGGCGAGCCGTTTACACGACCAACGTGATCGAATCACTGAATTATTCTTTGCGGAAAATCACGAAAACCCGTGCCGCCTTTCCATCCGAGGAAGCTGCGATCAAACTTTTATGGCTCGGATTGCAAAACATCGAGAAAAAATGGACAATGCCAATTCAGAACTGGAGTCTGGCAATGAATCAAATGGCGATCATTTTCGAGGGACGACTGCCCATTCCGGGACTGACAGAAAACTCAATTACACAAAATATCTAACAGCCTCGTAAATTTTTAATCAGGAAGCAGCTTAAAATTATTATTGAAACCAATAAGCCATGATCGGGTAATTTTGCCGGTCCTGGCTTATTTTCAATATGCTCTACTTTAGCTTGTGCCAGAGTCGTGTGCCGGCGGCAGTCGCTTCCAATCGCCTCGTGTTAGTAATTCCGACCAGTTTCCGTTCGCAGAGATTATTTATCGCCATTTTGATTTCCTCCTCATCCGGTTCGGCATCCGTGCCGAGTCTCCGGTCAATAATCCAGCCCGCCAGTCCGACGCGCTCCGCTCCGAGCGATGCCGCCAGCGCGTGTGGGCTGTAGCGCGTCGGAAGTTCCGTAATGATCCCAAGCAGGGCGATTGCTGCCTCCGACAAATCGGATTTTGAAGAATTTTCGGTCAATAACGGATCGGCGGCAGTAGGAGTTTCAACCTCTGACGAAAAGTTAGCAGCCGGTAAATCATCGAGCGGCAGCAGATTTTGAGTCGAATTGGCGGGCGGTTTCAAACGATAGTTGCCGCTGATCCCGCGCTCCAATTGATTTTCATATAGCAGCAAGGTGGCAAACGGGTCAAGCGCGGCATAATATAATTGCCGGTTATCGAGCGGGCGACGACTCCAATCACTCGTTTGCGCCGATTTGTCGAGCCGGATGGCGAGATGAGTTTCAGCCTGCGCTTTGAGCGAATATTTGCGTTCTCCCGAGCGGCGGGCGGCGAGCATCGTATCGAAAACCGGAGCGAGACTAAAATTGTAATGCTTACTTAAACGCGTCGCATCGAAGGCGGCATTATGGATGATTTTGACGGCGGCGGTTTTTTCGAGCGGTATTCGCAGCGGCTCCGGGTCAAATCGAGTGAGCGCGTCAATGATAAAAACCTTGATTCTCTCCTGCGCCCGGAATGCGATTTGAATAAGCGCGATCCGCTCGCGGTGCCGGTTCCACCATTCGATAGTTTCGATGTCGAGAGCGAACGCCGGGAGCGAAGCCAGCACATCGCCCAAACGCTGCAACTCACCGGCATCTTTAATAATTTTTAGAGTAAAATCAGGCTTCGGCATCTGAATTAAATCAAAACATATATTACCCTAATCAGTTTCAGAAAAAATGTTTTGGCGATTCGAGATCGCTAAAAACCTGCCCTCATATTTGCCCTGTAATCGTTTTTTTCAAGGCGACCCTTACCGTCCCATTCCTTTATTTCGATCCATCTTAGTAAAAACCATCGAAAATAGAGTTATTTTTTTAGCGCATCCCGGATGGATTTTGAATGCTTGTCTTTTTTTACCGCGAGCCTCTGCACATATATTTGCGTTGTTTTGATGTTGCTGTGTCCGAGAGCTTCCTGCGTGTCCGCCATTGATTCCGAGTATTCGGAAACGATTTTGGCAAAGGTATGCCGCAGGCGGTGAATATGAAAATGAGAAATGCCGGCTTCGAGAGCGTAAATTTCCATCCGCCGGACAAAGCCGTGTGAGGTCAATCCTTTGTTTTTACCCGTGTTTGCGCCTTTGTCGTGCCGCAACCAGAGCGGAGCATTCGTGCCGAAAATATCGGTTCGATTGGTCGCTTCCAGGTAATCCTGCAAAGCGTTTTTAGTCGTCGCATCATCGAGTTCAAAGTTGAGGAAAAATCCGCCCTTTACTTTCGCTTTGATAAAAAATCTGCCGTCTTTGATTTCGATGCTGTTTCCGCGCAGGCTGATAATCTCGGCGCGCCGCCTGCCGGTAGCGACATAAAACTGTAAAATTGCGTGGTCTCTCAAATGAAGCGGCTTTTTATCCAGGGCGTGATGTCCGACAACTTCGAGCAGTCTTCCCAATTCTTCACGCGACAGAGCTTTAACGCTTTCCGACTGAAAAGGCTTTGAGGCTTTCGGCAAAGATACTTTCGCCGGATTGATCGGAATAAGTTTTATCATTCCGGCTTCATTCCGCAAATATTCAAAAAACTGTGATAATGCCGAAATCCGGTTATAAACAGTCCCGTCCGCCAATCGTTGAGTTTTCAGATTCCAACGCCATTCTTCAACATCCGCCGGCAAAACCCGTTCAGCCGGTTTAGTGCAAAAATCGAAAAAATAGAAAACCGCTTTGCTTTTATCATTGCGAATATCTCTGCTTCGCCTGAGTGACGAATTGGTTGTCCGCGTCAGCCAGCTTTCGACCACGGCACCCACATCAAGCGAAATCGAAAAATTGTCGGACGCAGAAATTTGAAGTTCTTCAGAAATCATCACAACAGATTTTAAATCAAATTTCGTCTGAAATCAAGGTTACACATTTGGCAGAAAAAAAATGTGTAACCTTATTCTTTTAAGTTCGAAAATCCCTACAATGTTTACTTAAAGGCACATTTTCTTTAATTTGGCATAAATCTTATTGTTGAACGTGATTGTTCTATTTTCCATTTACCTAACAGCTAACGATGGTTTCGTTATGGATTTTGAATCTCTTTCATCCATTTCTTTGCGTGAGAGGTTCATACTTGACTAAATAGCATTACTTGATTGTATAATCAAGTTGTGTCATTTAATCAAGTATGAGCATTGTTCAGCAAAAAGAAGCCCTTCGGAAAATCGTTAATCTCATAAAAGAGTGGACGGCTGCTGAGAATGGAGAAGTTGACTTCCATCCGGCGGAAAAAGGGTTCGAGATTGATCTGATTCAGAGAGCCGGAGACTGGGTGTTTGCCGTCGAGTATAAAAGGAGCGGTGCCGCTCAATTCGTCATCGGAGCAATAGAAAAACTTAACAAAAATATTGGGAAAATAGACGGGAACATTATTCCGGTGGTTGCCGTTCCGTTTATGGGGGAAACCGGACGGCGTTTATGCGAAGAAAAAAAAGTTTCTTGGCTGGATTTGTCGGGAAATGCCGATATTACGGCTCCGGGTCTGAGAATACACGTCGAAGGCAAACCTAACAAATTTAAGTCCGTCGGTCGCCCGAAAAACATCTTCGCGCCGAAAAGTTCTCGCATCACCAGACATCTTCTGATTGCTCCCGAAAGATGTATTACGCAAAGAGAACTGACTAACGAAACCAATCTTGACGAGGGATTGGTCAGTCGCGTTGTTCGTGAAATGGAAAAAAGTGGACTTCTCCAAAGAGATTCGTCTGCCGGTGGTGTCAGACCAAAAGACCCGTCCATCCTGCTCGATGCGTGGCACGAAAAATACACTTTCTCGAAGCATCGCATTATCAAAGGGTTCGTTGCCGAAAGGACCAGTAATCTCGCCGTGAAAAATTTAGTCGAAACATTCAAGAGTAATAATGTGAACTACGCCTTGACGGGGTTAAGTGCCGCCTGGCTGTTGAGCAGTTTCGCCGCCTATCGCACAGCTTCAATATATTTGTCCGAAGAACCGTCCGAAGAACTTTTGAAGAAAGCGAATTTTACGAAAGGGGATAAAGGAAGCAACGTCTGGCTGGTCGTGCCAAATGACGAAGGTGTTTTCGACGGCGCATTCTTTCGGGAAGGTATCCGTTGCGTTCATCCGGTGCAAATTTATCTTGATTTGAAGGGACATCCCGAAAGGGCAAAGGAGGCGGCAGAGAGACTTCGGGAAGAGTTTCTAACTTGGGAGAAGGATGCAGTCTAAACCGAAAACTATCACCGGATATGAAAGCGAGCAGGTCGAGTTGGTCTTAATGACCTGCCGATACGTCAGCACAGTATTAGGCGATTTCTTAGATGAATTAGTCGTGGTCGGCGGACTTGTTCCGTCGTTAATCATTGAGCAGGCTAATTTGCCCGAAGGAGTTGAGCCGCACGCGGGCACAATGGATTTGGATATTGGATTATCGCTCGCCGTCTATGATGATCAGTTGTATCAGAAGATAACCGAGCGGTTAAGAGGTGCCGGATTCAGCCCGGACACTAACGAAAAAGGAAATCCGACTAATCAGCGTTGGCAAATAACCAATGCGGAAGGGAAAGTTACAATCGATTTCCTAATACCTGCCACGGAAGAAGATATTGGAAAACTCAAGAGATTTAAGAATCTTGAAAAAGATTTTGCTGCCCTGCCCGCTGATGGGCTGATGCTGGCGTTCGCCGATTATATTGAAGTCGTCCTCAACGGACCGACAATTAAGGGCGAAATGGTCGAAAATAGAAAAATTCGCGTCTGCGGTCCGGGTGCCTTCGTAGTGCTGAAGGCGATTGCTTTTGCCAATCGCGGCGAAAATAAAGACGCATATGACTTGTTTTATACGATCCGTAATTATGGCACAGGTCCCGACGAGGTGGGGGAACGATTTATTTCGCTGGGAACAAATGAATATTGCGACCGCGCAATTGCTATCCTAAAAGAAAATTTTCTTAAAATTGACCACGTTGGAGTGCGTCGGGCGGCGGAATTTTTGCTCGGCAAACCGTCAATGACCATCGCAATGATTTTTTTCTCTTGTGAATTTAGTTTTTGTTTTAAGACGAGACTTTCGTTTGTCATTGTTTTTGTAAAATCGAATTTTTTACATTTCGGTTAAAATTCGTCTTTTAAGCGCAAAATTGAGAAATTCAGGTCAATTACAAGAAAAACTTGCCTCATAAATCGTTTCTAAGCGATTTTTTCAAACCAAGGTTGGCTTGACCATTCGTGAAATTTCGGTATTTTTCGACAATTTGCAAATTTTACGGGATTTTCCTACTTCATAAATAAAATTAGCACAAGACTTCTCTTTTGTAAATAGCTTTCTATAATTACTGTTATCATAAGTTATATTGCAGTCCAATTTTTTTAATTTCCTACAAAATTGCAGAAATTAACAATACTGAAAATCATTATATTAAGTTAGTTGGATTGGATCATTCATTTGAAATAGATTGCCAGTTGGGGAAATTCCCGGCTTGTCCTTTTTTAACTACGCCTGTGTAATCGGCGTAAAAAATCGGTCTTGTAAAAAGAACCGCAGTCGCTCTTTGCGGCGTAGCGAAAGTTGCTCCAATGCTCAAATCATACTGCCGGGATTGCAAACCGGCGGCAAAGTTAGCCAAATCAACCTTATGATAAATCACTTTGGCATCGAGCGATTTAGCGATTGACTCCGCCATATCAATAAAACGCCTCCCGGCTGTCCACCGTTCGGGTCTTCCATAATCGTCGGCTCAAATATGAAATAGCCGACGTGAAGTTCCTTGCTCGAACGCACTTTCTCGAGCGTATCGCTGGTTTGCACCTGTTGTAAATTTCCGCTTTGCCGACACGTGCTGGTTGTCGAAATTATTCCGATAAAAAGCAAACAGAAAGCGGCGAAAATCAAAAAATATCTCATTTTACTTTGATTTTTTACTCTGGTCATATCAAAAAACTCCTTATAAAAGATTTTGCGAATAAGCAAATTCACTATTTGAATAAACAAAACTTGTGCCATAAGCTAGCAGAAGCCGTATTTACAAGGGTTTTCGAGATTATCATCTTTTTTTCATAGTATTCCGGCTCAAAACATTTTAAGTATTTCAATACGTCTTAACTTAATTCAAATTGATCAATACAAATTGCCGGACAGCGGAAATTATTAAGTTGGAAAATTGTTGGAAAGCGAGCTTTTGCGCCATTTTGAAGAGCGGAAAACAGCACCAAAAGAGTAATATCACGACTGAATTTCCCAGTATTATGAAAAAAAATCGTCCCGAATTTGAAGATATCTGCCGAGAACTGTCTGAACAACTTCATCACCGTTTGTGGATTAAGAAAGTAGAAACTTTTTCAAAAAATCTTCTCTCAGTTTTAGGTTTTATCTTTGCAATGGTGATTACAGTCCCTTGCTTTGCCGCCGGCGTTCTCTTTCTTTTATTCGGTCAAAATACTACTTCTACTGTGTTTTTTGGCTTAACACTTTTGGGATTAGTAAGCAGATTTGTTAATGGAGCAAGAAAAGTAAGTTGATTTTTTATCCTATCTTTCCTTTATTATGCCGGCAGTTTGTTGGCGGTTATTCCGCTTTGTGAAAACTGATTTATATTTCAGAAAAATCCTATCTATTGAGTTATTGTAATAATTGCTTGTTATCAAAAGACTTTATTTTTATATGAGTTACGCAGTTGAACGAAAATCAACAACTCATGAGCCTTTTTGAATTATTTTAATTGCTCTAAGTCGTTTATTTTTAATAAAGCCGTGTTTAACAATGTTTCAACTGCGTAAGTCCTATTTTATTAATTCGTGATTATTAATAATTCGTGAAATTAAAAAACTATTTCGAGCTGACACTATTATAAAAGATTTTGAAGTAGGGATAAAAAACAAACCAACCGATAATGACCGCGCCGACGGCTGTTATTAAGACCGCTCCTGCCGCCATATCTTTGGCTTTTTCGATCAGCGGGTGAAAGTCGGAAATCGCGGCATCGGCTAATAGCTCGATTGCCGTGTTGATTAGCTCCGCCATCCAAACCAACGTAATTGCGATAACAATCCAACACCAATCCGATGATGAAATATGAAAAAAAATGCCGAGAATTATAACTAAAACCGTTGCTAATAAATGAATCCGGGCGTTATGCTGAGAAACCAAAAAATATTTGCACCCGTGAAAAGCATACTTAAAACTTCTGATTCTGGCTGTGAACTCAAAGGGGCTGTTCATAATTCGTTAGACTGATAAACTTACAGGCTAACGACAGGTTTGCAATTTAACGCCAGCACTGCGTGGTTTTATTAATATTTTTTTGACCGGCTTTAGTTTAGGTATTAATACGTTTCTTCACCATAACTGCAATAATTACTGAAGAAATGATAAAGAATAAAGTTCCTAAAATTGACCCTAAATAAAAAAAATGCGGATATAGAACGCCGATTAAATAAAATGTTATTGATGCCAAATAAAGTATTACCGTGACATAACCAACCGAAAACATATCCACCTTTTTCACGTCATTAAAGAAATTCATAATTTTTACCTCTCAATCATATTTTTCCAAATTTAATATCAAACCAACTATTAATAAGATTATATGTCGTAATACGACATAATTCAATCAACTATGGTAAAATAATTTCTGAAAGTTATTTGGAGTTAATATTGTGTCTGACAAAAATATCAAAAATAAAGAGTTGCTCAATAAAAAAGAATACGAGTTGCTTTCCGCTTTCCGCTACAGCGTCCGTCAGTTTCTGAAATTTAGCGAATCCGCCGCCGAAGCTGAAGGGTTGACACCGAACCAACATCAGGCACTACTGGCAATCAAAGGCTTTCCCGGTCGTAATAGTGTGACGAACGGTGAACTTGCCGAGCAGCTTCAAATTAAACATCACAGTGCGGTTGGATTGGTCAACCGACTCGAAGCACAGAAACTTGTTTTTAGAGAGCAAAACAGCAGTGACCGACGCGAGGTTTATGTGTCGTTAACGAAGCGTGGTGAGAAAATGCTTGAAAAATTAACTGCGGTGCATCGGGAAGAAATAAAAAACCTTGCGCCGCAGTTAATCAATATTTTTGAAGGTCTTAAACAACCGCCGCAAACTTAAGAGAAAATACCTGATGCTTCTACGAACAATCAGCAAGTGTTTTGCAAATGGATTCGCCGACAGCATCAAAAGTGTGGAAAAACTGAGAACTTGACCGTCTAAGGTAGTGCATTAATCAACTGCCGGTTTTTGGACAACACCGACGTGTTCTTTCAACAACTGCGTTAACAATTCGATTTGCTCCTGTTGCATTGTAATCAACTCCGCCCATTTACTCTCGCGCAGTTCGTCTAACTTTTCATGAAGTCCGACAATTTCCAGTTCAGCTTTCAAATTTACTTCATAATCATGAGCCGCATCGAACCGGTCTTTGACCGATTGGCGATTCTGAGACATTAAAATTATCGGGGCTTGAATGGCGGCAAGCATCGAGAGAACGAGATTGAGCGAAATATACGGATACGGGTCGAATGAATCGTTGCTGCGGGCGAGAAAAATTGAATTGAGCAATACCCACAAAACCAATATGAAGCAAAAAAGACTGATAAACGTCCACGATCCGCCGAATCCGGCGACTTGATCGGCAAGCTTTTGTCCGAGGTTAAGTTTTTTTCAAACTCCTGATTGGTGTCGTGGCTGATCGGAAGGCGGTCATTGAAATGTTTAATAATTTGCTGTTCACGTTCGGGCAGCGCGGCAAGCTCTTTATCAAATCGCTTTTTTACGATGTCTCGCAGATGATTTTTCAAAAGAATCATTTTGTCCGATAAAATCTTAGAAGTATTAAAAATTTGCAAATTCAAATTTGAATCGTCAGTCGAATTTTTCAGCGTCGGCGTAGACGGCTAAAGTTTTTATGTCTGGAATCAAAATTTCCTGTCCGCGGTGAATTATCAGATTTTGAGTTTGCAGGCGCAGCAATACCCGCGTAACAACCTCGCGGACAGTTCCGACGCGGGCGGCGAGTTGGTTATGAGTGAGTTTTAGTTTGATTTTAGTTCCGTCCGGCGTTTTTACGCCCCGCGTTTGAGCTTCCGCCAGCAGCAGAGTTGCCAGTCTTTGCCCGACTTCGCGCAAAGAAAGCGTTTCGACCAGTTCGGCGCACCGGCGAAGCCTCCCGGCGATCAATTTTATTCCGGCAAGAGCGAGCTGCGGGTGTTCCAAAAGCGTATTTAAAATTAGTTTTTTATCCAAAAAATAAATAACGGTCGCCTCTTCCGCCGCGACGGTCGAAGGGTAACTGCCGCCGTCAAAAACCGGAACTTCGGCAATTGTCGTAACAGCCCGTTCGACGTGAATAGTTTGCTCGCGCCCGTCCGCGCCCGTGCGAAAGGCGCGCACCGAGCCTGACGCAACGACAAATAAACCTTCCGCCGGTTCGCCGGCAAGAAACAGAATCTCGTTTCGCGCAAGATGTTTTTGGGCGGCGCGTTCGGCGAGCGGCAATAAAACCGATTCATCGAGTTCGCGGAAAAGTTCCGTTTGGCGGAAAATTTCGATTTTGTCGGCATTTGTAATCACTCGAAAATTATTTCATTGCAGGTGACTTTTGTCACATCCTGAAAAATTAAAACTGACTAAAATTAGTTTATTAAAAGGAGAAAATCACAATGAAAGTTACCCGTGAAATGAAAATCAAAGAAGTTTTGGCGATGAACGAAGAAAAAGTTTTGTCCACCTTGATAATGCTCGCGCCGGAGTTTGAGCGATTAAATTATCCGAAGCTGCGGCGGGCGATGAGCGGGCGCGTTTCGGTCGAACAAGCCGCGCGCATTGCCCACGTGCCGCTGACGGAAATGCTTTACGTTTTGAATCTGGCTTTAGGCGAAACGGAAGCGGAACTGTCGGCAGAGCTTTTTTTGAGCGATTGGGAAGATTTTGAATATACGGACGCGAATTTTCCGGTCAAACCGTCGGAGATTGCCAATATCAAAGACACTGACGCGCAGGTAATTTTCGTAGATTTGATGCCGCAAGCCTCCGAGCGGTGCGACCCGATGCCGGCGATTGCCAAAGGTTTGGTCAGTTTGAAAAATCCGTCGGATGTTTTGCTCGTCAAACATCCGTTCGACCCGATTCCTTTGAGAGAAATGTTTGCGCGGCGATACGATTTGGCAAGCTGGGCGGAAGAAAGAAAAATGAGCGAATGGTTCGTTTATTTTTATCGCCCGGCAGTTGCGGCTTCGGCGGCGGCGCATCCGCCGGTGAACAATAAAATTTTTCTTAAAGCTATGGCGGCAGCCGGTTGAATCAAGAAGCGACATTAGACATTATCTGAAATAACACAGACTCGCCTGACTCTCGATTTGATTAAGAAAGTTTGCCCGCGAATGAACGCGAAAAAACGCGAATAAAGATTGTTTTTTGTCAAAATAATTTTTTCAGCCTAATAAATTCTGAACATATTCGCGCAGATTCGCGTCATTCGCGGGCAAATTCTTATTTCCGATAATGTCTATTTAATTTTTGTCGTTAATTATTTGCCGCGCGTGAATTTCATTGCCTTAAACTTCTGCTATTTTTCCGCCGCGCAAAAACGTAAAATAATTGATTGCCAGACAAACAACGGCAAAAAGTGCAAGTAAAATGAAACCGACGGTATAGCTGCCGGTCGCTTCTTTGACGAATCCGAGTTCGAGCGGCGGGAAAAATCCGCCCAAACCGCCGAACGCGCCGACGAGTCCGGTAACGGTCGCGGTGTCGTTTGGAAAATACTGCGGAACGAGTTTGAAAACCGCCCCGTTGCCCAACCCCAAAGCCGCCGCGCAGCCGAGTGCGCCGATTGTAAAAGGCACAATCGAAGCGAAACTCAAAAACAGAGACAAGACGGCGATTGCCGCAAAAACAAAAATCAAAACTTTCGCGCCGCCGATTTTGTCCGCCAAAATTCCGCCGACCGGACGCATTAAGGTAGCGAGAAGGACGAATCCGGCGGTTCTCGCGCCCGCATCAGTCGCCGAAAGACTAAATATTTCCCGCAAAAACGTCGGCAAATAAAGCGCGAGCGCGACGAATCCGCCGAAAGTCAGGAAGTAAAAAAGCGATAAAACCCAGGCGATTTTTGAAGTTTTGAGAATGCTCAAATTTTCAATGAGCGTTTTTGGCTTCGCCGTGATCGCCGCGTCTCTGGCAAAGGTGTAAAAAACAATTCCCCAGACGAGTGCAATCACGGCAAAGACGAAAAAAACCGTGCGCCAATCGCCGAACTGCAATGCCAGAACCGGCGCAAAAAAAACGGCGATTGATTGACCGATATTTCCCGCCCCGTAGATGCCGAGAGCCGTGCCTTGTTTTTCTTTTGAAAACCATTTCGACGCGAAGCCGACACCGACCGGAAAAGTAGTTCCCGCCACGCCCAACAGCAAACCGAAAATTAAAAGCTGCGTGTAGCTCGTCGAAAATCCGACGGCGACGGCGGGAATCGCCGAAAAGATGAGCAGCGCGGCAAAAACGACGCGCCCGCCGAAACGGTCTGCCGCCATTCCCGCAAAGATTCTCCCGATTGAACCCAAGAGGACCGGAATCGCAATCAGCAAACTTTTTTCGGTCGCGGAGAGTTTATAAAGCTCGGTAAATCTGGGCGCGAGCGCGGCGATTAAGCCCCAAACGGCAAAGGAAACGGCAAACGCCGTCGTTGCAAAAAATAATGCGCGAGCCGCGCCCGGTTTAAATGTTTCGCTCATAAAATTTTAGTAAGCGGTGAGCAGTAAGCAGTTATAGTAAATTTCGTGTTTTAAGTTTTTATTTTCAACTTGTATAAACTTGGCAGAATTAATTGAAAGGCAAAATAAAAATCTTCTGCTTACTGCTCACCGCTTACTTTCCTCGCACTTTTTGCAATCGAGTTCCGCGCCCAACTTTCCCTGTCTTCCCGCTTTACTCAAAACCCATTCGCGCGAGACGAGCGGCGGTCGGTGGCGAACGTGCTGAAAATGTCCGCAGTCGAGTTCCGCCCGCCAATCGTTTTCTTCGTCTTTATCGAAAGCGATGATTTTTCGATTCATTTTTTAGAAATGTTCAAGGTTCAAAGTCTAAAGTTTAAGATCGGATTTTTTTACTTTGAACGCCCGAATTGGGCTGCGCCGTTATTTGCACGCATTATTTTTTCAACTGATTTTGGCGCGGGCGATGGTTATTTCCGTTGTCATAAATTGTTACTTTCCGATAACGCTCAAATGTGCCTAAACAACCATCGTCAGGCAAGCGAGTTGACAAATCCTCCGCACTGTTAGGTCTTCAATGCGCGTCCATATAACCAGCCGTTACTTCGTTCTTGTGCGCCGCGAAAGCGGCAAGAACTTCTTCCTTCTCGCGTTGAGGCACTTTAACGAAGTCAAGGGTCCGACCAAGTTCAGCCGCCACCTCGTCGAATTCTGCGGGCGAAATCCTGAGATTACGATGCGCCTCCTCAAGTCCCAACTCGGTTTTCCCCGGTCGTGTGGGCGTGTATTGGAACGGACCACCCGCGACGACGCAGACCCACAGGGTTCGCATAAATTTGAGTCCCGGCAGCCTGCCCAAGTTCTTCGTATGCCACTCTCTAAGGGCTGGGTTCTCCGAAGTCTGCCCGACAATCGGGTTTTGGACAACCGCGTCGCTAAAATGGTCAACCACCGCTGCAATGGCGAATACACCGCCAAGTCGCTCATATAAACTCTTCTCTTCCATGTTCATTTCTCCTATAATCGTGTTTAAGCGGGTGCTTCAAATGAGCGGCTTTTCTATCGGCGCATCCGGTTCAACCGATAGCCGCCCAACTTTGAACTTTAAACCTTGAAACTATTTCCCGCGCAAATATCCGGTGCTGGTGTGGCGGCGCGAAGCCGGTTTCCACCATAAGAAAATCGTCAGTGCAATCACCCAGCAAACGCCAGACGAAATGACGAGCGGCAAAAGTTGTTCGTATTCACGCGCCAGCGCAGCTTCGACGGTTGCCGATAAAATCCAAAGCTGCGCGACGTTTATCATCACGAACAGAACAAGCCGCGCTTGCCAGACAGCCGTGCGCCCGCGTTCCATCGGACGTTTTCCGGCGGGATACTGTTCGGCGTGAAAAGTCGCTTGATTTTGACGCGCGACGGCACGAGCCTGAGCGTCTTCTAATTTGTTAAATGGCGTGTTCATCTTGACTTACCTTTCTACCGATTGCCCAAACTTCGCCGTTCACACGAACTTCGACTTCGATTTGGTCGAGCGGGCGCGGCGGCGGACCGTATAAATTTCTTCCGTCGTGAACGTCGAAACCGCCTTCGTGACACGGACATTCGAGCCGGTCGTTTTCTTTGGCGTAATAAACCGGACACGAAAGATGCGTGCATTTTTGCCCGTAAGCGTAAAACTTTCCGTCCGCGGCGCGAATTAAAATCGCCGAGTCATTTTCATTCGGGTAATGGAAATTTAACGCCGCGCCCGGTTGCAATTGGTTTGCTCCTTGGATTTTCATGTGCGGCAAGGTCGCAGTTGAAACCCGCGCATCGTAAACCGCTTTTCCGGCAAATCCGGCGGCTCCCAAAAACAACGCGCTCGAAGTCAGAAATAGAAAATTGCAAAACTCGCGGCGCGTTACTTGTCCTTCCTCGTCGCGCTCGTAAGGAAACTCGGCTTGATACGGCGCGATTGCCTCGCGCACGCTGCGCTCGTCCGAAATCTCGTTATTCGATTGGTCGCAGTCAGTTGCCAGAACGTCTTTGATTGTTTTTGATAAATTTGAACTCATCTTTTTGTCAGTTACCAATTATCAGTTATCAGTGAGCAATAAAAATAACTTGCCCGTAGCTGATAACTGAATCAAAACTCATTACTCTTGTCGGTCTCTTCAACCTGCGTATCAATCCAGGATTCTTCAGTCGGGGCAGCCTGTGGGTCAACCAAAACTTTTCCTTCAAAAACGCCGCAGCCGTCAACTGTTACTTCCGTTTCGTCAGTCGGAAGCATTAAATAAACTTTCGTCTCGACGTGCTGATTGCCGAAAACGTGCGCGTTGACCGGTTTCGTGCGGCGCAGCGGAACGATTTGCTCGTATGTTCCGAAGGAAATCGCGCCCGTCGGACAAACGCTGGCGCACATCGGCTGCAAGCCTTCCGAAGTGCGGTCGTAACACATATCGCATTTCATTTGCAGGTGTATTGCAGTGTTGTATTTCGGAACGCCGAACGGACAGGCATTGACGCAGTTGCGGCAGTCGAGACATCGCTCTTTTAACGCCGTCATCACCACGCCGTCCTCATTCATCTTGATTGCGTCCGCCGGACAAACGAGCGCACAAGTTGGCTCGGTGCAGTGCATACAAACGGTCGGCATCGTCGCGGTTGTTTCGCTTCGGTCAATGTAATCCACGAAAATCATCGAATAACCCTTGTGCGTCGAACATTCGCGGCACGCGCCGACGCACGCCCGGCATCCGATACATCGCTGCGGGTCTATGAACATTGTTTCCTGCATAACTTTTCCTCAAATAAAATCTAAAAATTAAAGCCCGAATTATGGTGCGTAGTTATTTTCACCACGCCGTTTCGCTTCACTCATTTCTGCTTCTTTAGCAGAGTTTTCCAAATTCAAACCGCATTCACACAACATCAGGTTTAATAGACGACGTTTTTATGAAACGCCCTCACGTCCATTGCATTGGTGCGACACGAAAGTCGCTTGATTAGCTGTGATGCTAAACGTAAGTTTAGACATCACCGATTGTTCTTCCAATCCGATTCTACCAAAGTATGCGTCGTTAGCAATGACGGGGTGTAAAG
>JANMAA010000210.1:0-8607 GCA_031359215.1 Acidobacteriota bacterium
GCCTCAAGGCGGGACTACGAACTTTTCAAAATATTTCTTTACTTTTGCTGACCTGCTTATTTCAATTTTCCCACGAACATATAAATTAAACTCTTTTAAGGTAAAATTTACTCGTGCCGCCTGAAATAAATTTTTACAATCCGCGAAGTATCATTCTGTTCATCTGCATCTTGCAGGGAATGATTTTCGCTTTCCTGCTTTTTGCCAGAAGTTTTCGCAAAAACAATCTGTCGGATTTCTGGCTCGGAATTCTTCTGTTCGTAATGTGTTCGAGTTTGATAACGCATTTTATCGGGTTTGCGAATGTTTACGACAACAATCAATGGCTGACTTTTTTTCCGTTTCAAATTCTTTTCGCCCATGCTCCCGTAATTTTTCTCTACATCAAAACGCTGACCAACGAAAAACGCGGATTTCGGACAAAAGATTTACTGCTTTTTATTCCCGCACTTCTTTGCTGGATATATTTTTTCATACTTTTTTTGCAAAGTATGGATTTCAAAAATTGGTATGGAAGCAATATCAATGAAATTTACGTTTCGCCGGTTTTAGATATTTCGTTATTTCTCTGGAACGGTTATTTTCTATATTTTTCAATTAAACATTATCGCCGATACCGAAGTTGGCTGAACGAAAATTTTTCCGATACGGAATTAATAAAATTCAACTGGCTGCGGAACTTTCTCTATATTTTCGCATCTTTGTTTTTGCTCGAATCCGCTTTTGACTTTATCGAATTATTCCGAAATATCTCATATATTCAGGCTTATTATCTAAAATTAGTCATTGCTTTAGCCACATATTATCTGGCAATCGCCGGATATTTGCGTTCAAAAACAATTGAAATTGATTTTTCTCCGGGTGTGGCTGAAACCGCCGAACCAAATAATTTAATCGCCGATGATGAACTCGAAAATTCAAAGACAAAATTAACGAGTTTGATAGAAACGGAAAAACCTTATCTCGATTCGCAGCTTACATTAAAAGAATTGTCAAAAAAAATCGGCGTGAACACGAGCTTTTTATCGCACACGATAAACAAAGGTTTTGACAAAAACTTCAATGATTTCATCAATGAATACCGCATCGAAGAAGTCAAAAAAACACTTAAAAGCGGCAACGCAACGGACGAAACTTTTTTGAGCATCGCATTCGATTGCGGATTTAATTCAAAAGCGACATTTAACCGCGCGTTCAAAAAATTTACCGGAGTTTCGCCAAGGAAATTTATGGAATCTGAAAATGAAAAGATAGAAATCTAAAGCAAAATAGTCGTATCGAAACGATAAATAACAGCGAGGCAAGGCGATTTTCAAGTGTCAGAAAGTAGATTAAATCAAGATTTACAATTACTATTTTAACTTGATTGATAATTTTCATCCGACAATAAAAGTAATGCAGAAGGGAACGAAATTCGGTCGTTATACGATTGAAAAAAAACTCGGCGAAGGCGGAATGGGCGAGGTTTATCTGGCTTTGGATAATTCGCTGGAGCGGCTCGTCGCGTTGAAAATCTTGTCGAATGCTTTTTCGCAGGATGCCGAACGGGTGCAGTATCTGAAGCAGGAAGCGAAGGCGGCTTCGGCGTTAAATCATCCGAATATCATTACGATTTACGAGATCGGGCGGACGGACGACATCGAGTTTATTGCGATGGAATATGTCGAAGGAAAAACGCTCCGCGAGGCGATTGAAAGCGGCGAATTAACCTTAACCGATGCCGTTAAAATCGCCGAACAAATCTCCGAAGGTCTCGGCATCGCTCACAAAGTCCGACTTGTCCACCGCGACATCAAACCCGAAAATATCATCATTCGCGGCGACGGTTACGTCCGAATTCTCGATTTCGGATTGGCGAAACCGACCGTTTTGGGAAGCGTCGGAACTGAGGCGGAAACGGTTGAAATGATAAAAACCGCGCCGGGTATGGTGATGGGCAGCGTGCAGTATATGTCGCCGGAACAGGCGCGCGGGAAAGCGGTTGATGAACGCTCGGATATTTGGAGTCTCGGCGTGGTTTTGTATGAAATGACGGCGGGCAAAACTCCGTTTGCAGGCGAAACGGTCAGCGATACTTTGGCGAATCTGATTCATTTAGAGTTGCCGTCGCTTTCTGAAATTCTGCCGGACGCGCCCGCCGAACTGCATCGAATCGTCAATAAATCGCTGCGAAAAAACCGCGACGAGCGTTATCAAATCGCCGTTGCAATCGCGTCGGATCTGAAAAATCTGCGGCGCGAACTCGAAGCAAATTATTCCGATCAGACTCTGCTGCGAATTCATTCGACAAATTCCGGTGCGCGGCAGTTTTCCGACGAAACGAAGACGCGCAATTATCAAACCGACGAAGCAAAATTGAAACAAACCGACGAAGATTTGACGCAGACGAAAATTATCAGCCAATCAGCGAGCGTCTCAAGCGGAAAATCGAGGCGAATTACGCCGTTTGTAATCATTGGAATTCTGCTGCTCGGCGGCTTGGGATTACTGGCGGCTAAATTTCTCGGCGGTGGCGAAAAATTTAATTCATTTCAAAATCCGCAGATTTCCAAACTATCCGACGACGGCAAAAGTCATCTGCCCGCGATTTCGCCCGACGGCAGATACGTCGCATTTCAGAGCGGCGAAGCGGGCGCGAGAAACATCACCGTGCGTCAACTCGTGACCGGCAGTTCGGTCGAAATCGTGCCGAAAAGCGGTTTGAATGTGCTGGCGATCTGCTTTTCGCCCGACACAAATTACGTCTATTTCGTGCAGAGCGATGCGGGCAAAACCATCAACAGTTTGTATCAAGTGCCAACACTCGGCGGCACACCGAAGTTGATCGTCGCCGACGTGGATTCCAACATTTCATTCTCGCCCGACGGCAAAAAATTCGCCTTTACGCGGCACAGCGGCAGTGCGGGAACGGACACGCTTTTGACGGCGAACGCCGACGGCACGGACGAAAAAGCGATTATCGCCACGCCGCAAACCGCTTACGGTTTTCTCGGTAATCCGGCGTGGTCACCGACCGGCAATAAAATCGCCGTTATCGTCAGCACGTTCAAAGGCGGCGAAACCGACAGCGTTTCAATCGCCGAAGTTTCGCCCGACGACGGCAAATTAAATCTGCTCGAAAACGGAAAATGGGGAAATCTTTCCGCACTTTACTGGCTTAAAGACGGCACGGGGTTTTTCGCTCTCGGCAGCGAAAAATCCAACGAACCCGATCAGGTTTGGAAAATTTCCTACCCGAACGGCGAACGTCGGCGAATCACCAACGACACCAATTCTTATAATTGGCTCGGCGTTTCGGGCGATGATAAAACTCTAATCACGGTCAAAACGGATGCGTCTTCGAGCCTCTGGACTTACGATCCGTCATCGAAAAACTTGCAGCAAATCACGGCTGAAAACAAAAATCTGAACGGCGATTCGGGCATTGCGGTCAAACCCGACGGCAATCTGCTGGTCAGCCGAAAGCAGGATTCGACGATTGATTTTTGGGAGATCACGCCCGACGGCAAAGACGTGCGGCAAGTTATTTCCGACGCGAAACTCAACGCCGATCCGAAAATTTCGCCCGACGGCACGAAGATTGTTTTGATGTCGAACCGCTCGAACGTCTGGCGTGTCTGGCTGACCGACATTGACGGCAAAAACGCCCGCCAACTGACCGATGTCAGCGATGAAGTCAATCAATTTTCGCCGAATTTTGCCGACGGCGGCAGAGTTATTTTCTACAATCAACAGGAAAAAAATAGCGGCGTGACCAAACTGATGAAGGTTTCAACGAGCGGCGGCAAACCCGAAAAAGTTTTCGATAACGGCATCAACGAATCAAGCGTCAACATTTCGCCCGACGGCAAAAAGCTATTTTTATACAGTATTGACACCGACTACAAAAAAAATCTTCAAGTTTTCCCGCTCGACGGCGACAAAATCGGAGCCATTGAAAGCAGTTTTGAACTCAATTTAATGGAATCGGTCGAGTGGTCGCCCGACGGCAAAACGCTGACCTACATCAGCAGCGAAGGCACGCCGAACCTCCGGCAAATCCGCTCGACGGCAAAACCAAAAAACAGTTAACCAATTTCACCGCCGGCAGAATTTTCAACTATGCGTGGACAAAAGACGGCAGACAAATCTACATCTCACGCGGCACGGTCAACAACGAAATGATTCTTATCAAAGACGAGGCAAAATAACGATTTCGGTTCAAATTATCTAAAGTTTTATGAAAAAATTATCAATTATATTTTTGATTTTCGCATTCGCAACGATGGGTTTCGGAAACATTGCCGAGTTTGAAAAAATCGTCGAAACTTACAAAACGGAAAAGAATTTCAACGGCGCAGTTTTGGTTGCAACTGATGGAAAGATTGATTTTATTCGTGCCGTCGGGCTTGCCGATAGAGAATCGAACCGCCAAATGTTGACGACCTCAAAATTCAAAATCGCTTCGATCACGAAAACTTTTACTGCCGTCCTAATCTTGAAATTATACGAACAGGGCAAAATTGATCTCAACGAAACTATCGGCAAATACTTTCCCGAATACAAAGGCATCGGCAAAGACAAAGTAACGATCAGACAGCTTTTGACCTATTCGTCCGGCATTACTAATGAAAGCGAAAAAGTTGAAATGCTTTCGTTCAAATCGCCGCTCACGCTTAGTGAATACATCAACAAATACTGTTCGGGAAATTTGGATTTCGAGCCGGGTTCAAAAAGCGTTTATTCCAATACCGAATATATAATCTTAGGCAAAATCATCGAAAAAGTTACCGGCAAATCTTACGATAAAGTTTTGCAAAAAGAAATCCTGTCGCCTTTGAAAATGAAAAATTCAGGATTGGGCAGTTCGCGGAAAACCGTGAAGAATTCTGTCAAAAGCTATACGAGCGACAAGACAAAAAAAGAATTTAACAATGATGAGCCGTATCTGATCGAAAACTTTTTCGCGGCGGGCGCGATGTATTCGACGGTTGAAGATTTACTAAAATTCGACTCTGCAATTTTCAATGCCAAACTTTTAAAGCCAAAAACGACCGAATTAATGTTGAAATATTATCCTGCATTGGGCAATGTTGCCTTTGGTTTTTGGGGTTCTGACGGCTACGGCAATTTCGCCGAAAAATTTTATTATCGTCCGGGCGGAATCCTCGGTTCGACCGACAATTGGATTCACACCACCTCCACCAAAAAAACGATCATCGTAATGAGCAACACCGATGCCACGAATTTGTTTGAACTTTCGGAAAAACTCTACTTGGAAAGCATCAGAAAAAAATAAAAAATTCGAGATTCAAATAAACTTTGGCTCAAACAATAAAAATCAAACTTCAAATCACAATTTGAGGCGATTTTTAATTTCAGATCAGCTAATTTTGAAACCGCTGCAATAAAAACAGCGAAAGAGATTATATGAAAAAATTAATTTTAGCGGCGTTTATAATTACGGGCTTGGTCGGTGCGTTTCAAGCCTTCGGCGGTGTCGGGTTGTTTGACACTCTCACCTCGACGACCTATATCGAAGCGAATCAATCTTTTGTTCTCGGCGAGGGCAAACACGGTGGTTACACGGCGAAAATCGTCAACAAAGGCGATGTTGATGTCGAAGTTTTCGGCGAACGCGAAAACGAAGAACGGAAATCACTTGGCGTGCTAAAACCGAAGGAGAAAGGAGAGTATAATGTGATAAAAGATACGAAAGTAATCTTCAAAAACTTGGGCGATAAAACCGCGACTATCGGCATTAAATTGTCGGGCGAAACGAGTTTGAGTATGGGTTACAAACCGAATAAACAATAATATGAAAAAAATTATCGCCGTCATTATCGGCTTAATATGTATCTTCGGGCAGAGCGTTTCCGCCCAAAATAATCAGCCGCCGAAGACTCTGACTTTGGCACAGCAGCAGGAAGATTTCAAAATATTTCGCGGTTCATTAACTGAAATTCACGTCGGTTTGAATTGGTTTATCGGCGAAAAAGATTTAAGCGATTTATTCGATAAAACATACAATTCATTAACCGAAAACACGCCGACCGAGAATTATTATTTGAAACTTCGCCTGATTATGGCAAGCATCAAACACGGTCACGGCGGCATCAATTTCTCGCAGGAAGAAGGCGTAAATTATCGGCTTTCATCGCTCGCCAAGAGCAAAAAATTTCTGCCGTTCACGATTCGGATTATTGATAAACGCGTGTTTGTGGCGACTAATTGCAGTTCAAACGAAAATCTCACAACGGGAACGGAAATTTTATCAGTCAACGGTGAATCGGTCGGGAAACTGCTCGAAAAGTTTCTGCCGCTGATGTTTGCCAACGGGCAAAACGAAAGTTTCAAACTGGCAAATTTGCAGTATTATTACCAGTTTCATTATCTGTATCAACTAACGCACCGCGACGCGGAAAACTTCAATATCGAAGCGATTCCGTATAATTCAAAGAAAAAACAGACTTTTGCGGTCGAAGGAGAACAGCCGCAGATTATTTCAGACCGCTTCGAGAAAATCACCGGCAAAGGTATCAGCAAATACAACGGACTTTTGGAGTATCGGGTAATTGACGAAAAAAATAAGATCGCTTATTTGAAAATCGGTTCGTTTTATAAAGGTTTGGCGGAAAACTACGAACAGTTTCTAGACAAAACTTTTACCGAAATCAAACAAGCCGGAATCAAACATTTGATCGTTGACGTGCGGCAAAACGAAGGCGGCGGCGAAGGCTTCTGGCAAATGGCTTATACATACACGACGGGAAATGCCTTGACCGAAACGAACGGTTTGCTGTCTGTCAAAGGCGATAAATTTTCGTATTTCAAATACGTTGAAAACCCATCTCCTGAATTGACGGTTTTTGCGAATAATCCATACGCGGTGATTGATAAAACGGCGGACGGACGTTTTCGCCTGAAACCGCAATTTAAATCACAGGATGATGCTATCAATTATTCTGCGCCGCCGAACGCTTTTTCGGGCAAACTTTACGTTTTGGCTGGCGGAATCACTTTTTCGGCAGGCACGGCATACGTTTCGACCGTTCGATATGAGCTTCGGAAAAAAGGTCAATTCGTCAAGTTTGTCGGCGAAGAACCGGGCGACGATTTCAATTCGGGAGTCGGCAGCGGCGGAACTTCGGCGATGGTCGTTTTGCCGAACAGCAAAATCAAAGTCAGTATTCCGCTACTTGGCGGCGGCGATGTGCCGTATCTAAACAAGGAAAAAGTCGTAATTCCCGACTACCGAGTTTTGCCGACGGCGAAAGATTTGGTCAACGGATCGGACACCGAACTGAATTTTACGATTGATTTGATTATGAAAAAATTTTCAAAATGAAACGTGCCGAGACGGACAATTTAATGGACATGAGAGCGAAACAGCTACGCTTTATAAATATCACGCGTTTAATCTAAAGCTGCGCGAATTCGTTTTCGCCCCACGTCAATCCAATCGTTAATTTCTTTAATTTTTCAATCAACGAATTTGTAACCAAAGCCGTGAACGGTTTGGATATATTGCGGATGTTTCGGATTGGTTTCGAGTTTCTGCCGCAACCACGCGATATGCACGTCAACTGTCCGCGTCGAAGGCATCGCGTCATACCCCCAAACTTCGTCGAGCAAATCATTGCGTGAGTGAACACGTCCACGGTTTTCGATCAGAAAATGCAGCAGTTTAAATTCCATCGCCGAAAGTTCGACAGTTTGATTTTCTCTGAAAACTTCCGCTTTTTTGAAATCAACTGCCGTGTCGCCGAATCTGAAAATTTCGTTTGAATTCGTCTGATTAGTCTGCGGCGAACGCCTTAACAATGCTTCGATGCGCGCCATCAATTCGATAACTTCAAACGGTTTCGTCAGATAATCATCCGCGCCGAGCTTTAAACCTAAAACTTTATCAATCGTCTCGCCCTTCGCCGTCAGCATCAGAACCGGCGTGTCAATTCCCTTCTGCCGCAAATCCCGGCAAACGTCGTAACCGTTTTTTTTCGGCAGCATCACATCCAGAATTATCAGATCGAATTTTTCCGCCAACGCAGTTTCAAAACCTCGCTCGCCGTCCGCCGCGCTGAAGACTTCAAAACCTTCGCTCTGCAAACGGTCGGTCAGCGTCAAAATCAAACCTTTTTCATCTTCGATTAATAAAATTTTCATTCATCATTTATCATTTATCATTTACCATTTACCATTTCAGAAGCTCTGATAAATGTTAAATGGTAAACGGCAAATGAATTACAAATCGGCTGCCTTTTCCGCTCTCGCTTTCGACCGTGATTTTTCCGCCGTGCGCTTCGACGATTTGTTTTACTAAACTTAATCCCAAACCGTTTCCGTGAATCTGCGCGTCAACGACTTTTTTCGAGCGGTAAAACGGCTCGAAAACTTTGCCGAGTTCATTTTTCCCGATGCCCAAACCTCTGTCTTCGACCGAAATTTTTATTTTATTATTGCCGTTTTGCGCCGAGATTTTAATAAACTTTTCGCCGTCGGAATACTTGATCGAATTGGCAATTAAATTTTGAACCGCCTGCGTCAGAGCGCGTTTGTCGCCGGAAATTTCCGGTAGATTTTCAGTGACATTTTTTTCAATCGTAAAAGCGTTCTCTGCGATCAGCG
>JANMAA010000221.1:0-153440 GCA_031359215.1 Acidobacteriota bacterium
ATGCAGGAACTCTACACCGGAATCGTTTACGTCAATTCCGCCACCATCGGCGCAGAAGTTCATCTGCCATTTGGCGGAACAAAAGGCACCGGCAACGGACACCGCGAAGCCGGAACGCAAGTTTTAGATATTTTTAGCGAATGGAAATCGCTCTACATTGACTATTCCGGCAAACTGCAAAAGGCGCAGATTGATGCGGTTGAGATTTAGTTTTTTGATAATATATTGAAACTGCAAATCGGAGGGTTTCGCCAATTCGCAGTTTCTTTTATTGTGCCGCAACCGCACTCACAACAATATGGAACTCAAAGAAATCAAACAAATTCTGTCGGAAGAAATTATCGGCGAACTCCGAAGTAACGGTAAAAATTTAATTTATCGAAAATACGAGACATTTCTCAGTTGGTTTGGAATGGAAAACCGTCGCAACACTACACTTATCAGGCAGATTGATTATCAGTTTCGCAAAAACAAAATAAGTTTGTGGTGCGGTAAAGAAGAAAGAAGTTCAACTTACGATTTCGGACGCGGCGAAACGATAACCTTTCGTATCTTAGACAACGAATCACAAAATAAAAAAATGCCGAAAGCTAAAAATGAAAATGCCGGAACAATCGAAATTTCACGCGGTGAAAGCAACTTAAATTTATACCAGCATCAGCGCGAAGCGATTCAGAATCTCCAAAGTAAAACTGCGAAAAATTCGTTTTCTGGAATGTTGGTTTTGCCGACCGGCGGCGGAAAAACTTTGACGGCGGCATATTGGCTGGCGAAGAATTATCTCGACAAAAACAAAAAGATTCTTTGGATTGCTCATCGCCACGAATTGCTCAATCAAGCCAAACAAACTTTTCACGAAAAACTTGCGTTCGCCGATGTCTTTAAACAAAAAGAATCGTTCAATTACCGAGTCGTTTCCGGCATTCACGACCGCGCCGTTAATATCAAATCTGATGACGACATTATTTTTGCGGCGAAAGACAGTTTGAACTCGAACCTCGAACATCTCGGCAAAAACTGGTTGAAAAATGATACGAATGAAGTTTTTCTAGTGATTGACGAAGCGCATCACGCGACGGCAAAAACTTATCGCCGACTTATCGAAAATCTGCGCGGACAATGCAAAAATCTCAATATTCTCGGTTTGACTGCCACACCTTTTCGGACGGCGGACGATGAACAAGGTTTGCTCAAAAAAGTTTTCCCTGACGACATCATTTATAAAATTGACTTGCGGACACTCATCAGGCTCGGAATTTTGTCCGAACCGATTTTTGAAGAAGTTAAAACCGAATTTGATTTCACGCGGGCGTTTGATGAAAAACAACTCGAAAAGATTACCGTCAAACATTTGGAACTTGATTCTCTGGGACGCGAAACGATCAAAACGATTTCTGAAAATGTCGTCCGAAATTCGGTAATCGTCAATCGTTACCTTAAAAACAAAGCCAAATACGGGCAGACGATTGTTTTCGCGCTCAATCAGGACAACGCGATTGCGCTTAACAAACTTTTCCGCGACAAAGGCGTAAAGTCCGATTATGTTCTGTCGTCAATCAAAGACAAGATTCTCGGCATCACGCTTTCCGATAAAGAAAACCGTGAGAAAATCGCCCGTTTTCGGCGCGGCGAAACGGAAGTTTTAATCAACGTCAACATCTTGACCGAAGGCACGGATTTACCGAAAGTCCAAAGCATTTTTTTGGCGCGTCCGACGCTTTCGACGATTCTGATGACGCAAATGATCGGGCGCGGTTTGCGCGGAGAAAAAGCTGACGGAACGGCGAAAACATATATTGTCAGTTTTATTGACAATTGGCAAAATAAAATTTCTTGGGTCAATCCCGAACAACTTTTCATCGAGGAAAACATTGATTTCAAAGACCAAGACCGCGAAACCCGCGAACGATTTATTCGTCTGATTTCAATTAACAAAATCGAAGAATTTGCCGCACTGTCCGATCAAACGCTCGACAGCGAAACTCACAGACAACTCGAAAGTCTGGAATTTATCGAACGAATTCCGCTCGGCATTTACCAATTTGCACTTGCCGAACCAAGCGAAAAATTTTGCGAAGTTTTAATTTACGATAATATCCGTCAATCTTATCAGGATTTTATCGCTTCGCTTTCAGAATTTTTCGCCGCTAATAAATTAAAAAACAAAGATTTTTTGACTGAAGAAGAACTGGGAAAATTGAGCGAAAAAGCTGAAACTGAATTCTTTTACGGCTGTCTGAAATATCCGGCTTATTCTTTGGATGATATAAAAAACGTGCTTCAATTTTATGCCAACACCGAAACCGCGCCGCCGTTCGTCGAATTTAAAGAGCGCGAAAATTTTAATTTAACGAAAATTGCCGATGAAATTAAATCAAAAGATTTTCGTGAAAGCGAAAAAAATGAATTTATTGACGAACTTTGGAAAAACGACGCGCACAAATGGCAAGCATTTTTCGGTTATGACCAACGATATTTTGAAAACGAAATCGCTCTGGCGTTACGAAAACTTTTCAAGCCGCATCTTTTCGCACAACAAAATATTATCCCAAGTGACAAAAAAGAATTGCGCGAACTCGAAAAACTTTTAATGTCCGAACTGCGCGAACAATTTCCCGAATACCACAAAAAATTAAGCGATGAAGTCTTTGCAAATTTCACCGACAAAGACGGATTTTATTTCAGCGCGAAAAGCGATTATCGGAGCAAAAGCAAGCTCAATTTCCAAATTGACCACATCGAATCAATGAAAAACGGCGGGTTGACGATTCTTGAAAACTTGCAGTTGCTGACGAAAAGTGAGAACTTGAAAAAAGGTTCAAAATAACAGTATTAAGGCAAACTGCAAAAGGCGCAGATTGATGCGGTGAAAATTTAGCTTTGTATCGGTAAATTAAGCAAACAAAAAACGGAAAGTTATTTTGAACTTTCCGTTTTTTGTTTGCAATTAAAGAATATTATTATTTCAGGTCAAAGCGGTCGAGATTCATCACTTTGTTCCAAGCCGCTGCAAAGTCCTGCACGAACTTTTCCTGCGCGTCGTCGCACGCATAAACTTCGGCGACGGCGCGAAGTTCCGAGTTTGAACCGAAGACGAGATCAACGCGTGTGCCGCTCCATTTGCGTTCGCCGGTCGTGCGGTCGCTGCCTTCAAATTCGTCCTGTGCATCCGAAGTCGCTTTCCACGTCGTTCCCTGATCAAGCAGATTGACGAAGAAATCATTGGTGAGCGTTCCCGGATTTTCGGTGAAAACGCCGTGTTTTGTTTGTCCGAAATTCGTGTCGAGAACGCGCAGACCGCCGATCAAAACCGTCATTTCCGGCACGGTCAGCGTCAATAATTGCGCTCTGTCAACGAGCATTTCTTCCGCCGGAGTTCGGTGATGGCTCTTTTTGTAGTTGCGAAATCCGTCCGCCAGCGGTTCGAGATAACGAAATGAATGCACTTCGGTTTCTTCCTGTGATGCGTCGCTGCGTCCCGGAGTAAAAGGAACCGATACGTTATGACCGGCATCTTTCGCCGCTTTTTCGACCGCCGCGCATCCGCCGAGAACGATCAAATCGGCAATCGATACCTGTTTATCGCCCGATTGCGCGTGGTTGAAATCTTTTTGAATTTTTTCGAGAGTGTCCAAAACATCTGCGAGTTGCGCCGGATGATTGACTTCCCAATCTTTCTGCGGTTCGAGGCGAATTCGTGCGCCATTTGCGCCGCCGCGCTTGTCGGAGCCGCGAAATGTTGATGCCGATGCCCAGGCAGTCGAAACCAGTTGGGACACGGACAATTCCGCATCGAGTATTTTAGATTTCAGCGAAGCGATGTCCTGATCGTTAATTAATTCGTGCGTAACCGCCGGAATCGGGTCTTGCCAGATCAAATCTTCTGCGGGAACATCCGCTCCGAGATAGCGGAATTTCGGACCCATATCGCGGTGCGTCAGTTTAAACCAAGCGCGGGCGAAAGCATCTGCAAATTCTTCCGGGTTTTCGTAAAAACGTCTCGAAATTTTTTCATACGCCGGATCCATCCGCAAGGAAAGATCAGTCGTCAGCATTGTCGGCAAATGTTTTTTCGACGAGTCAAATGCGTCCGGTATAAGCGCGTCGGCGTTTTTGGCAACCCACTGTTGCGCGCCGCCCGGACTTTTAGAAAGTTCCCATTCGAAGCCGAACAAATTTTCAAAATAATTGTTGCTCCATTGCGTCGGAGTCGTCGTCCAGGTAACTTCCAAGCCGCTCGTAATCGTATCGGGACCTTTGCCCGTGCCGAAACTGTTGTGCCAACCGAAACCTTGCGCCGCGATATGCGCCGCTTCCGGCTCGACATCAACGTGCGATGAATCCGCCGCGCCGTGCGTTTTGCCGAAAGTGTGTCCGCCGGCGATCAACGCGACGGTTTCCTCGTCGTTCATCGCCATTCGTCCGAATGTTTCCCGAATATCGCGTGCCGCTGCAATCGGATCAGGATTGCCGTCGGGACCTTCCGGGTTAACGTAAATCAATCCCATCTGCACCGCCGCAAGCGGATTTTCGAGTTTCCGGCTGTGAATGTCTCCATCGGCATCGTCGTCCGAAACTAAAACGCCGCCGTCCTTGTCAACGCCTTTGGAACCGTGTTCATATCTGATGTCGCCCGCCAGCCAAGTCAATTCCGCGCCCCAATAAACGTCCTGATCCGGCTCCCAAACGTCTTCGCGTCCGCCGCCGAAACCAAATGTTTTAAAACCCATAGATTCCAAAGCGATGTTGCCCGCGAGAATCATCAAGTCAGCCCAAGAAATTTTTCTGCCGTTTTTCTGTTTGATCGGCCACAAAAGTCGTCGCGCTTTATCGAGGCTCACATTATCCGGCCAACTATTGAGCGGCGCAAAGCGCTGCTGTCCGCGCCCGCCGCCGCCGCGCCCGTCTTGAATGCGATAAGTTCCGGCACTGTGCCACGCCATTCGAATAAAGAAAGGTCCGTAGTGCCCGTAATCGGCAGGCCACCATTCCTGCGAATCGGTCATCAGATCGGAAATTTCTTTCTTCACGGCTTCCAGATCAAGAGATTTGAATTCTTCAGCGTAATTGAAATCTTCGCCCATCGGATCGGATAGAGAAGAATGCTGGCGAAGAATTTTCAGATTCAAAGATTTCGGCCACCAGTCGCGGTTTGATCGGTTACTCTCGGTCGTGAACTTAATCGCTCCGCCTGTGAACGGGCATTTACCCGAATCGGTTGTTTTCGCAGTTGGGCTATTTAACGTATCGGTTTGCTCTTTATTATTTTCCATTTTCGATTTACCTTCCTTTAGAATTTGTTTTTAGAATAGCTTTTTTAGAACAAACTTAGAGTATTTGTTCCGTTACAATCCCGTTATGCCTTCAGTTTCATTACTTACAGCAATCGGGACACAAACCACGCAGAGTCAGTTCGAGAGATTCGGCATTGAATTTTGAAAGGGCGGACGCTTCTTCGATTAGCGCGACCGGAATGGACAGTTCCAGATCAACCAGTTTTCCGCATTTGTTGCAGAGCGCGTGGTCGTGCCGCGTCAGTTTGCGGTCGTAACGAGTGGCATCCGAACCGAACTGAATTTCACCGATCAGCCCTTCCTGCTTCAGAAAACGCAAAGAATTATAAACGGTTGCGAACGAAATGCTCGGTAGAAGCCGACGCGCATCCTCAAAAACTTCGTTTGCCGTCAGATGTTTTTCAGATTCGTGAATCACCCGGAGAACCGCCTGTCTTTGCTTCGTCAACCCTTGATTTTCGATGTCTTTGACTGCGTGTTTCATAATTTTGATTGTTAAAATTAAAATAATTCTAATTCAAAAATATGTCAAGTTATGGAAGACACACACAAATTATTTGTTTTATGTAATAAATGAATCCGCAACAAACTTTGCAATTTTGAAAAAATTTGTAGAAAATATTTTGAGCGAGTCAATACTGAATTTCGAGTATTGCCGTGTCTGAAAAGCAAATGATTTTTATCGTTTCGTTCAGTCGGAGAAAAGTGATTTAAATTTTATGCCGGTGGATTTTAGAGGTCTTTTATTCTTTGGAATAGCTAAAAATGTTCACTCTCAACTATTCCGAAGAATATTGTTTCAGCATAGATTTGAAAACATTTACAAAAAAAGAAAGGGAACTTTAATAAAGTGATTTTCTGATTATCAAAACCTTTAAATTTACGCGAAAATATTATAATTCGCCGACCGCTGCCGCGAAAACGAACATTGATTCTTGAAAATTAATTTTTGAATTTCAATGCTCAAACCATATCGTTTTCATACTTTAAAAAGGTCTTCGGCGGTAACTATTTTGAACCGAAGCGAAACATTAAAAATAAAATAACGGTCGCAGACTTTTTATATTTGGCGAAAACGGCGTAAAATCTACGAATATAGTTTTTATTTATCACAATATAATTTGGAGAGTTTGTAAAAAATGAAAATCGGATTACCGAAGGAAATCAAAGATAATGAATACCGCGTCGGTTTGACACCGGCGGGTGTAAATGCGCTGGCAAATGCCGGACACGAAGTTTTCGTGCAGAAAACGGCGGGCGAAGGTTCGGGTTTTACGGACGAACAATACACAAACGCGGGCGGAAAACTGCTCGACACAGCGGACGAAATTTGGCAGACGGGCGAGATGATCGTCAAAGTCAAAGAGCCGGTCGCGCCGGAATATCCGCGAATGCGTGAAAATCAACTGCTTTTCACCTATCTGCATCTCGCGCCGGAATTTGAACTTACAAAGCAAATGATGGAGCGCAAAGTTACGGGCGTAGCGTATGAAACAATTACGGACAAACGCGGAACTCTGCCGCTTCTGACACCGATGTCGGAAGTTGCGGGCAGAATGTCGGTGCAGGTTGCGGCGACTTACCTCGAAAAAATGAACGGCGGCAAGGGAATTCTTCTCGGCGGCGTGCCGGGCGTTCCGGCGGCGAATGTCGTCATTATCGGCGGCGGCATCGTTGGCACGGAGGCGGCGAAAATGGCTGTGGGCTTAGGCGCGCACGTCACTATCATTGATATTAATCTGGATAGACTGCGGCAGCTCGACGACATCTTTTTGTCGAAGGTTCAAACGCTCGCCTCGTCGCGTTACGCAATTCACGAAGCGATCAGACACGCTGATGTCGTGATCGGCGGCGTTTTGGTGGTCGGCGCGGCGGCTCCGAAATTGGTTACACGCGATATGCTGAAAGATATTCCGAACGGTTCGGTTCTCGTTGATGTTGCCGTAGATCAGGGCGGCTGTTTTGAAACGACGCATGCGACGACGCACTCGAATCCGACGTTTTACGAAGAAGGCGTTCTGCATTATTGCGTGGCGAATATGCCCGGTGCAGTGCCGCGCACTTCGACGTTTGCGCTGACCAACGCGACTCTGCCATATGCGTTATCGCTGGCGAACAAAGGTTTTGAAAAAGCGATTACCGACGACGCAGGTTTAAAAGAAGGCGTGAACACTTACGCCGGAAAATCCACCTACGAAGCGGTTGCAGCCTCGCAAAACATCGAATACACGCCGCTCGATTCACTGCTCGGCGATGCGATGAGCGCGAAGAGCTAAAAGTTTAGGAAGTTTAGGAAGTTTGGGAAGTTCGGGAAGTTTAGGAAGGAAATTTCTTACTTTCTAAACTTCCCGAACTTCCTAAACTAAAACAATGCCAATGAAATCCGCGAAAATGAAGATTTTACTGGTTGTTTACGTCTTCGTTCTCGCGGTTATTATTTTTCTGGCAGATCGCAAAGGCACGAGGTATTTGCTTAATTTTGTCGGGAATATTCCATACGGCGACAAACTCGGACATTTTCTGTTGATGGGCGGCTTTTCGTTTTTGCTCAATTTTGCTTTGCAGGCAAGAACTGTAAAATTGTGGAAATTCAGCTATTTACCGGGAAGTCTGATCGTTCTGACAGTCGTTACCATCGAAGAAATTTCACAAATTTTCGTGAGCGGACGGACATTTGATTGGGGCGATCTGTTTTTTGATTATTCGGGGATTTTTCTGTTTGGCGAATTAGCGCGATTTATTTGCCGTAAAACAATTAAGGATTAGTTTCACCGTTCAATAGGCTTTTCAGGGTTTTGATCAAATTATCTTTGAGATTATTACCTTTCGTCAAGTAAACATCAGCCAGACAGTCTTCGAAACCTGCCGAGTCTTCTTGATTAAGACCGCTTAAAATAACCAGCGGAAGGTGTTTTTTGTCAGGATTTTGGCGCAACATACGGCATAAATCGTAGCCCGTCATATTTGGCATAATTGCATCAGCAACAATCGCGTCAATCTTGCTTTCCAAAGCCGCTTTAATCGCCGCAAGCCCGTCTTTCGCGGTGACTACTTCATAACCTGCCTTCTTCAACAATACCTCGATAAACCGACGCATCGAAGCATCATCTTCTGCTAAGAGAATTGTCTGTTTAACGGAAATAACTTTCTCATCCTGAGCCTTTTTCTTTAAGGTCATGTGATTTCTCCAATAACTTTAAATGGTTGAATTTTGAGGGTTAAGTGCAATGTATTTTATTCTATATTGATGTTAATTTGCAATCTTAAATCGGTTTTGTCGAGAAAATCTGCTATTGGGAACGCAAAATCGCCAATGGTTTTCTGAAAAGCACGTCGAAACTAGCAATTGCCCCAACCGACATTACTAATACCGCAGTTGCCAAAATCCCCACAAAAGTCAAACCAAAGTCTAATTCCCAATCGATGTCGAAGATATATTTAGATACTGCAAAAGAAAGTATGGTTGCAAAGAAAGCACCTATTAGTCCGGCTAAAATACCAAGAATTCCGTATTCGGCAAGCAAAATAGCAGCCAAAGCCGGACGTTTTGCGCCCAAAGTTTTGAGAATCGCATTTTCATAAATTCTTTGTGATTTCGTCAGCGCAATCGAGCCGACGAGTATCAAAATACCGCTTAGAATAACGAAACTTCCGACAAACGATATTGCCAATACGAAATTGTTAACGAGTTTTTGCACGGCGGCAACAATATCGGCAACATCGAAAATCTGAACATTCGGAAAGCGGTCGATAATTGCGCGTTGAAGTTTGGCACGTTCGACAGCCGGTAATTTTTTCAAAACAGTGGCGACAAAAGTTTGCGGCGCATTATCCAAAACCCCGGGACGAAAAACGAAAATAAAAACCGTCCGTGTGCTTCGCAGATCAATTTTGCGAAGATTGGCGACGCGCGCCGTAATTTTTCTTCCCGAGATGTCGAAAGTTAGCCAATCACCGGCTTCTACGCCCAAAGTTTTGCTCATTCCTTCTTCGACGGAAACTTCGGGCGCATCGGTTTCTTCATTATCTTTCCACCAACTTCCTGCAATAACCGTTTCGTTTTCATCGAGATTCGGGCGGTATGTAACAGCAAACTCACGCCCGATAATGCCTTGTTGCTGGCGTGTTTCACGATTCTGAAAATCGAAAGGCTCACCATTGACGAATGCGATTCGCGCCCGGATTGTCGGAACGATTTGCACGGATTCATTGGCGCGTTGTTCGACAATTTTTTTCAATTCATCAATTTGGCTTTTTTGAATATCAATAAAAAACAAACTCGGTAATGTCTGATTGCGCGTAAAATCGAATTCTCTGACAAGGTTTGCCTGCAAAGATTGGACGGCAAGCACGACAAACGCGCCTAGTCCGACGGCAAGTAAAATAATCCGCGTTTGATTGCCCGGGCGATAGAGTGAATTGACGGCTTGGCGAATGGGAAATGAGCCGAAGTTTTTAATTTTTTTGAGCAATAGCGTCAAGATTATGGCTGTTCCATAAAGAAATAGCGATGTAAAACCCAGACCTACCAGAAAAAATGCCCCGACCTTGAGCGAACCGGCTTGCCACGCGGCAAGTGCCAATAATCCTGCAAGCGAGACCACACCGAAAATAGTTTTTGTCAGGTCGAGCCGCCGGGTTTTCTCGCCGGTCGCGTCGTGTAAAAGCAGACGTGGTTTGATATTTCTAACCTGCAAAAGCGGCAATGCCGAAAACAGTATGGAAATCAAAACACCGAGCAAAATGCCTTGCCACGCGATTGAAAGGTGAATTTTATAACTCATCTTCGCAGGCAACTCTGCGCCGAAACGCCATTCGGCAAGCCACAAACCGAGTTGTGCCAGCAAGACACCGAACAGACTTCCGAGAAAACCGAGCGTCAGAATTTGCAAAAGATAAACCGTGATAATCCGTGTTCCCGATGCGCCCAAACATTTCAGAACCGCGACAGATTTTCGCTTTTGTTCGACAAATACACGCGCCACATTCCAAACGCCGACACCGCCGAGAACCAGAATCAACAGTCCGGTCAGTGCGAGATAATTTTCCGTGCGTTCAAATTGTTCGCCGAGATTTTCCTGAGTTTCGCGGTAAGATTGTGCCGTTATCGTCGTGCCTTTTAAAGTTTCCCGTATTTGTTTGACCAAGTCCGTCGGATTATCCGAGGTTCGATAGAGAATACGGCGGCGAACACGGCTACGGTTTTGCGAGATTCCGGCTTCTTCAAACGCTTTTTTTTCAACGAAAACTCGCGCACCTAGCCGAAATCCGCCTGTGCCGCCGGGTTCTTCATCAAAAGTGGCGCGAATCTGAAATTCTTCTTCGCCGATGCGGATTTTATCGCCGACTTTGACATTCAAATCATCGAGTATAATCGGCGCGACAACTGCACCGTGATTTTCCAGCAATTTAAAGTCAAACGGCTTTCCGTCCGAGAGCGTAAAATCGCCGACGAGAGGAAATGGCGGCTCAATTCCTTTGAGTTCGACAAAACTGAAATTTTGATTGGCAGTGTCAACCGGCTTTGCCATCGCCGAGGTTGTAACGATCTCGTTTCGCGCTTCGATAATATTTGAGTTGCCGACAACGGCTTCGATTTTTGAAATATCCGTCGGCGAAAAATCGTTGGTCGAACTGAGTTCAAAATCAGCCGTCATCAAAGCCCGCGCATCGCCGCCAACCGAACGACTGAGATTCTGAATCAGTGAGCGCAGCGCGACAACCGAACCGACACCGATAGCTATACACAAAAAGAAAAACAAAAGTCTTCGCCATGATGAACGGATTTCGCGCCAAGTTAGATTGAAGATAAAGTTCATAGTTTTCACCGCAGAAACGCAGAGTTTATTTATAAAAATTGAAAAAAAATACTTTTTATTTCTGCGTCTCTATGTCTCTGCGGTTCAATTCATCGCTGATGATTTTCCCATCCTTCAAAATCACTTGCCGTTGCGCTCTTTCGGCTAAAGATTGGTCGTGCGTAACCAAAACGAGCGTTACATTGTGCTGATTGTGCAAATCGGTCATCAAATCGAAAATATGATTGCCGTTTTTTGAATCGAGATTGCCCGTCGGTTCATCAGCCAAAAGTATTTTCGGTTGATTGGCAAAGGCTCTGGCGATGGCGACGCGTTGTTGTTCGCCGCCGGAAAGTTCGGTCGGATAATGATGTCCGCGAGAGGTTAATTCAACATCTTCGAGCAATTGTGCAGCGCGGCTTTTGGCATCTTTCAGACCTAGAATTTCCATCGGAATTATTACATTTTCAAACGCTGTCAAACTCGGAATCAGGTGAAATGATTGAAAAATGAAGCCGATCTGTTTACTGCGAAGTTCGGCAAGTTGGTCTTCGCTCATCGTTGTTACGTTTGCGTCGTCAACTAAAATTTCACCCGAACTCGGCGCATCGAGTCCGGCAATCAAGCCGAGAAGTGTGGATTTTCCGCTGCCTGACGCGCCCGTTACAGCAACGAATTGCCCGTCGGGAATCTCAATCGAAACATTGTCTAAAATTGTTAAATCTTCCGCGCCTGATTGGACGGTTTTAGTTACATTGTGCAGAATTATCATAGAAATTTGTTAATCGTAAATGGTAAACGGTTAATTGTATAATGCTTTTCAATTTACGATTAACAATTAGCAACTAACGATTTAAAATCAATCTTAACTAACGAAAAAGACGCAAACAAGTTCGGGAGTTTTTGCATCATAAAAAACGTATTTTAAACTGACATTTTATATAATTATGACAAGGCTTATTCGATTAACGGCAATTTTAAGTTTCATTTCTTTAACATTTATCTTTTCGGCGTGCGGCGTTTCGACGGCGGAGCAGCAGATAAATAAAAAGGCAGAAAAACCGCGTCCCGTCTTACCTGCTTCTTCCGACAAGCCGAAAATTGTTGCTTTCGGCGATAGTTTGACAGCAGGTTTCGGACTTGCGGAAAAGGAATCTTATCCGTATCTGTTGCAGAAAAAACTGGAAAAAGACGGTTACAATTACGAAGTCGTTAATGCGGGCGTTTCAGGCGAAACTTCGCTTGGCGGTTTGGAAAGAATTGATTGGGTTTTGGAACAGGAAAACGTGCAGATTTTGATTCTCGAACTTGGCGCGAACGATTTACTGCGCGGTTTGCCGGTTGCCAAAATGAAGGAAAATCTCGGCACGATCATCAAAAAAGCAAAAGCCAGAAATATCACGGTTTTGCTGTGCGGAATGCTCGCGCCGCCGTCAATGGGAGCGAATTATCAGCGCGAATATGTTAATTCATTTCCCGATCTGGCAAGCGAACACAAAGTTGAATTCCTACCGTTTCTGCTCGAAAACATTGCGCTCAACAAAGAATTAAATCAAGCCGATGGTATTCACCCGAACGCGAAAGGCGAAGTGATTATGACCGAAAATGTTTATAAATCCCTCAAACCGCTGTTGAAAAAGTAGTATGATTTTTCACGGTTAATCCCGAAATAAAATAAACTGTTCAAACTTTATGAAGCGGTTTCTGCGAATTTTTTTAATACTTGTCGCCATCGGTTTGATCGGCGTTATCTCGATCGGTTTAATCAATAAATATGTGCGCGATTCCGAAACCGGAAAATCACAAAACTCGATTACTGAAATTTCGACGGAAAATCCACCGCGCATTGCCATCGTTTTCGGTGCCAAGGTTTGGGATAACGGCGAGGCTTCGCCGGTGCTTTATGACCGCGTTTTGACAGCGGTCGAACTTTATCGCGCCGGACGTGTGAAAAAACTTTTGATGAGCGGCGATAATCCGACCGCAAATTATGACGAACCAACCGCAATGAAGAAAACTGCTATCGAGCTAGGTGTTCCCGGCGAAGATATTGTGCTGGATTTTGCCGGCAGACGCACCTTTGACACTTGCTATCGCACCAAGGAAATCTTTCAAGTCGAAAAGGCAATTCTCGTTACGCAGGAATTTCATCAGGCGCGTGCGCTTTATTTGTGCAATAATCTCGGCGTGGACAGCATTGGAATTACGGCTAACCGACGTGAATATGAAGGAAATGATTATTGGAAATTCCGCGAGTTTTTTTCGGTGGCAAGCGCGTGGTTCGAGATGAATTTTATTCCATTTGAGCCAATCAAAGGTGAAAAAGAGCCAATCCGACAATAGACATCTTTAAATAGGTATTGAATCGCTGAGACGCAAAGACGCAGAAAGGTTCAAGTTAAATGTATTTTTGAAAAAATGTCCAATAAAAAACGGCTTCTCGTTTCCGAAAAGCCGTTTAAGGTATAAATTTTATAATTCCTTAAATTCCGAATAATCTCGGCGGAGCTTTCTTTTGCAAAAGTTTCCGCAGTTTTAGTCTTGCTTTGTGCAGTTGCGATTTTGATGTTCCGACGGAACAACCCAAAATTCGTGCAACTTCTTCGTGTTCGTAGCCTTCGACATCGTGCAGAACGAATACGTTTCTGTAACCGTCAGGCAATTGTGCGATGGCATCTTCGATAGCTATTTTATCAACTACCGGCATCTTTCGCGGATTTTGCGTTCCGCCGACGATTTGAATCGGTGTTTCACCTTCTTCGGTCGTTTTCTCAAACTTAACATTACGTTTGCGAAAGTGCATCAAAACCTGATTAACAGTCAAGCGATGAAGCCACGTTGTAAAAGCCGAATCACCACGAAAACTGCCGATTTTACGATGTAATTGGATAAAAACATCCTGTGTCAAATCTTCCGCCTCGGTCGTATTTTGCAACATCCGTAAGCAAATCGAATAAACCCGACGATGATGACGATTATAAATTTCCTCAAATGCCATCATATCGCCTTTAGCAGATAGTTTGGTCAATTCATAATCCTTCGCAGAACTTATATCAATCGTTTGTTTCGGTTTGATAAATCCGCTACTGACTCTTTCAACCCTCGCCGGTTCTTGCAAAATCGGATAATCTAAAGTTTCTGTTGTCGTTGTCATTTTCTTTTTCCCCCACAATTTATCGTAACAAATCTCGTGCCACAAAATTTTATTATGCTATCTATCAATGAATTCACGCCGAAAAAGCCCATTTGTTGCATTTTTTCAGACATACTATTACATTCGACGCACATCCAAGTTCAGATGCAAAGATAAATGATGTAGTATTTGGCGCATCTGATACACGAATTTGTTTATTGTATCAATTCGTTACAATTGCTGATATTTTTCAAATAATGCTAATATCATTATTCCAAATTTCTTCGGAAAAATTCCCAAATGGAGAGCTTTAGAGAAATGAAAAAGGCTTGGTTTATAAGATTTTTAATCTCAATTTGGACTGTTTTATCGATAACTTGTGGCATTTTTGCTCAAGAAAAATCTACATCGCCGATAAAAAGTCAGGAAGTTTCAGACGATAACATTCCCGTTCTGATCAAACATTTGCCTGATTGGGAAAACGCACGAAATAGTGCAGTTTATATTCTAAATCAAAACGATTTGCGTAATGCTCTCGGTTCGCGGACAGTTTTTGATCTGATAGATTTCGCGGGCGGCACGGAAGCTGTTACTGCGCCTTACAGTCAAGGCAAACTGCTTATCGTCGAATACACGACACCGCAGACTTCGGTTGACGCTGATAACAAAATTACACAACTTTTGGCAGCCGGACAAAATTCGCCGATATTTTACCGACGTATCGGAAATTACAACGCCTTTGTGTTTGACGGAACGGATGAAGCCTCGGCAAACGCTCTGCTCGATCAGGTTAAATATGAAAAAAGCATTCAGTGGTTAGGCGAAAACCCGTTCACATTGAGAAATGCAGAACGTGCCTTTATCCTGACAACCTCGGATATTTTTCTGACCACGGTTTTAGTAATCAGCGGCGGGATCGGATTTTCGTTTATTACCGGACTTCTCGTTGGCATAATTTTCTTTTACGTCAGAAATCAAAAACGCGCGGGTATGGAAGCCTTTTCCGATGCAGGAGGAATGACTCGTCTCAATCTCGATGGATTTACGCCGGAAATTTTGCCTGATAGATTACTTGAAGATTAATTGCCGACATTCGGCTTTGTCTTCACATCATTTCCCATAAAATCGTTCGGACTGAAATATTTCGTGCCGGTTGCTTCCTCATCAAATGCTAAATGCAAAGTCAGTAATGTTTCCATCAAAATGTCAGGCGCGAAAATGAGGTTGTGGTATTTGGCTAAATTATTAAAACCTCGAAGATCTATTGCTAGAAGAATTAGGTGTATTGATAAAATCAAAACAAATTTTACAATATCCAACATAAGATTAGATGGATTATTAATCACTATGAAATTAAAAACAGAGTCGGCTGGTTTTTACATTACAGGCAGCATTTTGGCGATTTTTTTATTATTGTGTGTGGGATGCAATTTTCAAAAGGAAGTCATTCTAAATGAATCTCTTTGTGTTGAGACTGAGGATGATTGTCACCAAATAATTAAAAGAGGAACTAAATTACCGGCTTCCTTTAGTGACACATATTCAACTATTGAAGAAAGACAACCGGATATTCAAATTACGCTTTTTCAAGGCGAAGATTTAAAAATACAAGGAAATAGGCAGATAGGCACGTTTAATTTTCCAATTACTCAATCACCCATTGCTGGAGAATCTAGAATTCAAATAACTGTGACAATTGAAGAATCAAAAAAACTTACTTTAGTTGCAAAAGATTTAGATACAGGTCGCCAAGAAGAAATTGCAGCGGGGATTGTTAATTAACAATTTTCCCCTATATTGATTTATCTTTTCTTCGCTTGCGATTGCACCGCCGTAATCGCCACCGCATCAACAATGTCTTCGGCTTTACAGCCGCGTGAAAGGTCATTGCAAGGTTTGTCTAATCCTTGCAAAATCGGTCCGATGGCAGTTCCGCCGGTTAATCTTTCGGTCAATTTGTAGGCGATATTTCCGGCGTTGAGGTCAGGAAAGATCAGAACATTTGCTTTTCCGGCAACACTTGAACCTTTTGCTTTTGATTCGGCGATGCTTGGAACTAATGCGGCATCGGCTTGCAGTTCACCGTCAATTTCGAGTTCGGGAACACGGACGCGGACTGTTTTGACGGCTTCGATGATTTTGTCCAGAGATTTATGTTTCGCGCTGCCTTTGGTCGAAAAAGAAAGCATCGCAACACGCGGTTCAACGCCTAAAAGCGCACGGCACGAATCGGCGGAAGCGATGGCGATTTCGGCAAGTTCGCCCGCATTCGGATCGATCACAACACCGCAATCGGCATAAATCATCGCGCCGTTTGCTCCGAATTTATTATCGGGAACGACCATTAAAAAGAACGACGAGACGATTTTGAATCCTTCCCGCACGCCGATACAACGCAGCGCGGCGGCAACCGTGTGCGCCGTCGTATTTGTCGCGCCCGCCACCGAACCGTCGGCTTTTCCGAATTTGACAAGTAAATTTCCAAAATAAAGCGGGTCTTTCACAGTTTGTTCGGCTTCTTCAAGCGTGATGCCTTTTGCCTTTCGCAGTTCGTGATAAAAAGTTGCAATTTTGGCAAAATCGGAAGATTTTCGATGGTCGATAATTTCCACGCCGTTGAGGTTGGCATTTGTTTCACGCGCCGCTTCGCGCACTTTTTCTTCGTTGCCGATAATGGTGATTTTTGCAATCTTGTCGCGCACACACATTTCCGCCGCTTGCACGGTTCGCGCGTCTTCGCCTTCCGGCAAAATTATATGTTGCAAATTTTCGGATGCTCTTTGCCGGATTTTTTGAAGAATCATAAATTTCAGTTTTTGGTCTTAATTTTCGGGATTTTGTTTTATTAAAAAGCAAAAGGCAAAAAGCAAAACCCTATTTACCAAATTACCATACAACTTTTTGATTTAAAACTTGCTCAAATGCGTCGTATTTCTTAGACTGAATAAAATTAGAGAAAAGGGAGTAAATAAAATGACTAAACCGCAGATGGCAAAAGCCGTAAAACCCACGCGCAAAGAAAAGTCGCAACTAAAGGGCAGAATGACGAGCTTTTTGATGTTTTTGCCGAATATGGTAAAACTTTTGGGCAAACTTTTAACCGACAGCCGGGTTGCCACGACGGATAAAGCACTTTTTGCGGGAGCAATCGTCTATGTGATTATGCCTCTGGATTTTATTCCCGATGTTTTTCCTTTTATCGGACAGGTTGACGACTTATATTTGGTTGCACTGACTTTGTTGAGGCTTGTCAATCGCACCGATGAAGGAATTATCCGCGAACATTGGGCTGGTGGCGGTGATATTGCATCGTTAGCTAATTCGATTGCGAATATTGCACCGATGCTGTTGCCGAAAAGAATTTCGCGTGTTCTTTCTTCAAAAGTCGAACTCACGCCAGCCGCCGAATAATTAGCTGGTATCTTGGAAAATAAAAAATCTTTGATGGTCGAAATTCCGCAACCCGAACAGATTAAAAAATAAGCAGTAGCAGAAAGTAGTAGCAGTGGCAGTAGCAGAAAGCAAAAAGACGCGATTGCCACTGCTTCTGCTTTTGCCGATGGTTATCCGGCTAATGAAGATATGTTGATTTCCGATTTTGATTACGAACTGCCTGACAATCTTATTGCCCAAAATCCGTTGGAAAAGCGCGAAAATTCCCGGATGTTGGTGGTTAATCGTTCCGAAATTTCTATTCACGACGATCATTTTTATAACTTACCGAGTTGCTTAAAAAAAGATGATGTAATCGTTCTGAACAATACTAAAGTTTTTCCGGCAAGACTTTTTGGAAAGAGCGAAACAGGTGCGAAAATCGAACTGTTTTTGGTTCGTGAGGTTGATTCTCAAACTTGGGAAACATTGGCGCGTCCGGCGCGAAGATTGAGTTCAGGTAAAAAATTGATTTTTGGCGAAAATCTGACGGCGGAAGTATTAGAAAAAAATAAAGACGGGCGTGTCGTTGTCAAGTTTGAAAGCGACGGGGATTTTAACGAGATTTTAGACAATATTGGACAAACACCTCTGCCGCCGTATATCAAACGCGAAGCGGGATATTTGGACAATGACCGTGACCGCTATCAAACCGTTTTTGCCAAACAACGCGGAGCAATTGCCGCGCCGACTGCCGGACTTCATTTTACCCCGCAAATTTTGAATGAAATCGAAAATCTTGGAGTGTGTATTACGGAATTAACTTTGCACGTCGGTTATGGAACTTTTGAACCCGTTCGTGTTACCGATTTGTCAGACCACAGAGTTTTGCCCGAATTGTGCGAAATTTCAAATGAAACTGCGGATATTTTGAACAAAGCTAAAATCGAAAATAGGCGAATTATTGCTGTCGGAACAACGACGACAAGAGCTTTGGAATCCTCGGTTGAAAAAAGCGGAAAAATTATGGCGGGAAAAAGATTAGCTGATCTGACGATCACGCCTGATTATAAATTTAAGGTAATAAACGGATTGTTGACAAATTTTCATCTCCCTAAAAGCTCCTTGCTTGTTTTGGTTTCAACCTTTGGCGGTTATGAGTTTATAATGAGCACATACAAACACGCCGTCGAGTCGAATTATCGTTTTTACAGCTACGGCGACTGCATGCTAATAGTGTAAAAATCATTTTTGTTTTACACAGGCAAATCTAAAATATAAAATATGGCAGTTTTGCAAAAAATCCGGGAGTTTTTCGTGCCGCCGTCGGTGTTTGAGCCTGAGATAATCATTCCCGCGCTGCCGACCACTTATGCCATTCGTCCTTTGACCGATAAATATCTGAGAGAGGTTTTGGAATTGAATCTACGCTGTTTTAAAGCGGGTGAAAATTATACGAAACACACTTTTTCATATCTGTTTAATGAGCCGAACAGTCTTAGTTATCGAATCGTAACGCCGAATCAAACAATCGTCGGTTTTATTTTTGTTATGGTAAATACTGAAGAAGGCACGGGACATATTACGACTATCGGTATTGCGCCCGAACACCGCCGGCGCGGACTGGCAATCAGGCTTTTGCAACACGCTGAGGACGCTTTACGAAAACGCGACATCGGTATTTTGATGTTGGAAGTGCGTGTCAGCAATAATGCTGCACAAAACCTTTATCTTAGTTACGGTTACGCCGTGGTGCAGAAACTTATAAAGTATTATACCAATGGTGAAGACGGTTTTTTGATGGTCAAATCTTTATCTTAGCTTCACGTCTTAGGCTACATATTTCACTTTGAAACTAAATTTACCAAAAATATATCCGATAACCGATACGCGATTGAGCAATCTTTCTCACCTCGAACAGACTAAAAGACTGATTGATGGCGGCGCGAAGTTGATCCAGCTCCGCGAAAAACACGCTTCACCCAAAGAATTTAATGAACAAGCAAAGAAATCATTAGAACTTGCGCGAAAATATAGCGTGAAAATCATCATCAATGACCGCATCGATATTGCATTAGTTTTAGGAGCAGACGGTGTTCATCTGGGACAAGACGATGTTTCGCCCGAACACGCGAGAAACATTTTGGGCGAAAAAGCAATTATCGGATTTTCCACGCACAATTTGGAACAAGCAGTTGAAGCGGTAAAGTTTCCAATCGATTATTTAGCAATCGGTCCGGTCTTTACCACGAAAACCAAGAAAAATGCTGATGAGGTTGTCGGTCTTGAAGTTATTAAAAAAGTCCGTGAAGCAATTGGAGATTTTCCTTTGGTCGCTATCGGCGGAATTAATTCGGGAAATTTTTTGAAAGTTTTAAGTGCGGGCGCGGATTCGCTGGCGATAATCAGCGACTTGATTTCTGATGCGGAGAAAATTTCCGATAAATTGAAAGAATTTCACCGTCAAATGTAAAACATTGAAAATAATGTTAATCAAAGTTAAAAAAATAGCTTGCTTTTTAGTTCAAACTGCGTAAAAATGTAAAAGCGGTCGAGATTAGTGTCCGTTTTTGCTCAAATCTTTATTTCCTACCTTTTAACTTAATAATTCACGAGGAGTGATTCCAAACAATGAGTTTGCTGGATGTAGCACCGATAATAGAGCAGATGTTGCTCATTTCCGATAATGTAAGCGACCTGAATTTTTCGACGGGACAGAAACCGCAGATCGAAATCAGCGGCAGTCTTTACGGCGCGTCACCGCTCGGTTTGGGAAAATTGACGGGTTTTCAAACCGAGATGATTGCGATGGCGATTTTGCGTGACAATCCCGAAGCCGCTTCGCAGTTGGCAAAAACAGGCACGGCGGATTTGAGTTGGAGTTTGCCTTCTCGCTGTCGTTTTCGTGTCAATATTTTTCAACAACGCGGCTCTTATTCAATCGTGATGCGCGTTATCCCGCACGAAATTCCGAGTTTTGAATCACTCAATGTGCCGCCCCAACTTGGTGACATTTGCGGTATGAGAAACGGCTTGGTTTTAGTTACCGGTCCGACCGGTTCGGGAAAAAGTTCGACATTGGCGGCGGTCATTGACCAGATCAACGAAACCAAAAGTTACCACATTGTGACGATTGAAGACCCGATAGAATTTCTCCACTCGCACAAAAAATGCACGATAAATCAGCGCGAAGTCGGTTCCGATACAAAAGATTTCGGTTCGGCGCTGCGTGCCGCGCTTCGCCAAGCCCCGAAAGTTATTCTAGTCGGCGAAATGCGCGATTTGGAAACGGCGGAGATCGCGCTTGAGGCGGCGGAAACGGGACATCTCGTTTTATCAACTTTGCACACGATTGACGCGGCGAAAACGGTTGATCGTATCATCGGTCTGTATCCGAAAAATGAAGAAAAAATTATCCGAATGCGGCTGGCGCAAACCTTTCGCTACATCGTTTCGCAACGCCTGATTCCACGCGGTGACGGCAAGGGGCGCGTGGCGGCGGTCGAAATTCTCAAATCGAATCAGCGCACGCGTGAATATATTGAAAAAGGCGAATCCGAAGGCAAAACTCTTCTCGATGCGATGCGTGACGGGGAAATTGACGGAATGCAGGATTTCGATTCGGTTATTAGAAGATTGATCGAAAAAGAAATAATCACGCTTGATGACGGACTTTCCTTCTCGACCAATCAGAATAATTTGATGCTTCAGCTCAAAGGACTTTCTTCTTCCGACGACTACGCAAATGCCACACCGCAATCATCCCAACCAATGACTATCCTGCCGACACCGCCGCCGACACCGAATTCATTTTTAGATATGATTGAATAAATTTGCTAATTGTTAATTTTATTCGATGTGCCTGCCAAAATTAACAATTAGCCATTAACACTATGATAATACGTTGTGATAATTGTTCTGTTTCTCTTCAACTCGACGAAGCGAAAATTCCGGGTGGAAATTTCACGGTGCGCTGTCCGCGCTGCCAAAATCTGATTCGCGTAACGCCGTCTTCGAAGTCAACTGTCGATCAGTTAAAAGAAAACGCCGCCGCGCCTGCCGTCAAGGATGGAATGCAGGAATTTTCGGCAAAAGAAAACGAATTTCAGATCAATAATGCGATGCGCTCATTGCTTTCAGCATTGCAAACCGAAAACAAAGTTATTGAATCGGACGACGAGAAAACCGAAAAACCTCGCCGGATTTTGCTCTGTCTCGGGCAGCACCGCGACGGGGTTGCCAAGATTTTGGTTAGTGCCGGATTTAAAGTTTATCTGGCGCAAACACCGGCGCAAGCCAATGAGCGGTTACGCGAAGGCAAGACCGAGATACTCATATTTTCACCCGATTTTGCCGCAGAATTCGGTGGTGCGGCAATTTTGCAACAAAAAATTAACGCGATGTATTCGGCGGAAAGACGAAGACTGTTTTTTGTTTCGGTAGAAGATAACGGAACGACGCTCAATGCTCACGACGCATTCTTGCGAAACTTGAATTTGATTGTCAATTCCAGCGACATCAACCAACTTCCGTTGATTTTGAATCGGGCTTTGCGCGATTTTAACGAGCTTTACATTTATTACAATAAAGCCGTCGGTGTTGTGGAAATTTGATTGTAAGTATTTTTTGCAATACATAATGCCGGTCTTTTGACGGTAATTCAGCGGGCATCTTGTCCTCTGTTTTGTTGTGCGATAATAAAATCGAAAAAGAAAGACCTGATGCGTTGGCAAGATGAAAATTTTGGACAAATCTTTTTTGCTCAAAATTTGCTAAAAGTTTTTTAGTGAGTTATAAGTATCTTTCAGGCAGATTTATTTAAACAATTTTATGAAAATCAATTGCAAAGAATTCAACCGAAATTTTTCGTGGCATAGCGAATTAGATTGGGTTGAATTGGTTTTCTAAAAGATTAAAAATCCGTAAATAAAAGAGAATCTTAGAAAGCCTGTTGTCAAAACTCGATTTTGCAACAGGTTTTTGATTTTTATGGAAGACACCGCAAAATATAATCCGAGCCGTCCAAAGTGGCTTTTACCGACACCGCAGCGCACCGACGAAGTTTCTGACAAAGGATTGCGCGGATTGTTGTTAAATCTGATGCAGGGAAAAAATCTGAATCGTCAGGAATCTGCGTATTTGCTCAATCAATTGTTGGATGGGAAAGCAACCGACGCGCAGATTTCCGCCGCTTTGGTCGCGCTTGCCGTCAAAGGCGAAACGACCGAAGAACTCGCGGGAATGGCGCAAGCGATGCGCGAACATTCGGTTAAAATTAATTCAATCCACAAGGATTTTATCGACACGGCGGGAACGGGTTCGAGTCGTGTCAAGACTTTTAATGTTTCCACCGCCGCCGCCTTTGTTATTGCCGGTGCAGGCTTGGCGGTGGCAAAGCACGGAAGTCGTGCAGCAACTTCAAGATCGGGAAGCGCGGACGTTTTAGAGAAACTCGGTGTAAATGTTTCGGTCAGCAAAGACGTTTCGGAAAAATGTTTGAACGAGATCGGCATTTGCTTTATGTTCGCGCCGCTTTATCACGCTTCGACGGCGAGAGTTGCGAAAATTCGCCGTGAACTCGGCGTTCACACTACTTTTAATCTTTTAGGTCCGATGACAAATCCGGCAAATGCGCCATTTCAAATTATGGGCGTTTGGCATAAAGCTCTGGTTGAACAGATCGCCAAAACTCACGCTGCTCTCGGAACAAAAAAAGCGTGGATCGTTCACGGTTTAGACGGTTTGGATGAAATCTCTGTCAGCGATAAAACTCTGGTGGCGGAAGTTGAAAACGGTAAAGTAAAACTTTTTGAGATCTCGCCTGAAGAATTGGGTTTTGAAAGAGTTTCACTTGAACAATTGGAAAATATCAGAGGCGGAAACGCCGAACAGAATGCCGGGATCATCAAACAAATCTTGAAAAATGAGAGAACCGATGCGGCGCGAAGTTTGGTTTTATTGAATGCGGCGGCGGCACTTTTCGTCGGCGGAAAAGCAGGGAATTTAATGGAAGCCGTGAAGCTTGCTGACGAGAGTCTAACAAGCGGAAAAGCTTTGGAAAAATTGGAAAAACTAATTGAGAAAACAAGTGAATAAAATCTAATGTTCCTAACCGAAATTATCGAATTAAAAAAGGAACGGCTTGAAGTTGCCAAATTAAAGCGCGATTTTGACGAACTAAAAAAATCTGCGATCGCCAAACGTGAAACCTTGAAAAGTCATCGTTTGCGCGCGGCGTTGCAGAAAGATGAAATAAATATTATTGCGGAAATCAAACGTGCTTCGCCATCAAAAGGTGTGATAAATGATAAAATTGATGTCGCGGAAGTTGCGCGAAGTTACGAAAATGGCGGCGCGTGTGCGATTTCGGTTTTGACCGAAGAAGATAGATTTGAGGGAAGTTTGGAAGATTTGAAAATGGCGCGAAATGCTGTAAGTTTGCCAATTTTGCGGAAGGACTTTATCTTTGATGAATTTCAAATCTACGAAACCGCTGAATCCGGCGCAGACGTGATTTTGCTTATCGCGGCAATGTTGGACGATAAAGTTTTGCAAAAACTTCATCATCTAGCCGAACAAGATTTGGGTTTAGATGCGTTGGTTGAAATTCACACTTTGGACGAATTAGAACGAGTTAAGAAAATCGGCGCGAAAATCATCGGCATCAATAATCGTGATTTGCATTCGTTCAAAGTTTCGCTCGACGTTTCGCGTGAACTCATCAAACACACGCCGGAAAACGCTCTGATGATTACCGAAAGCGGAATCACGACGAAGGAAGAAATTGAGGAATTGCGCGAACTCGGATTCGCGGGATTTTTGATCGGCGAAACCTTGATGCGAAGCGGAAATATGGCGGAAATGTTAAAATCTTTACAATGAGCGACATTCATCTTCGATACAAAAATCAAACCAATAAACAGCGGCATTGGACGATTCATCTGATTTCCGGCTGGAAGGTCGTGAAAGGCTTGGTGTTGATCATCGTCGGCGTTAAGTTGTTGACTCTGTTGAACAAAGATGTCGCCGAATGGTTTGCCGATTTTGTTGCGCGGCACAATATTGACGCGGAAAATAAATATGTGCTTTCGATCATGGAACGTCTTTCGGGCGTGAAAAACAATCAAATTTATCTTCTCAGCATCGGTTCGTTTCTCTACGCCGGACTCGATTTTACCGAAGGCATCGGTTTGTGGTTTGAAAAACGCTGGGCGGAATGGCTGACGACGGTGGCGACGGCTCTGTTCGTTCCTTTTGAACTCTACGAAATTTACGAACGGTTCACAATTGTTCGCGTTCTGATTTTGCTCGTTAATTTATATTTAATCTGGTATTTGGCGACGCGCCTGCGCGACGAAACAGTTGAAGAAATTATCCACGAAAAAAAGATAAAAGAGAATAGCTAAAACATATATTTTCTTTGTTTCTATGTGTTTAAAGTTTTATGACAAAGGTCAAAATTTGCGGCATCACAAATCTCGAAGACGCGCTGCTCTCGGCAAAATTCGGCGCGGACGCGCTCGGCTTTAATTTTTACGAGAAAAGTCCGCGCTGCATCACGCCCGAAAATGCGCGTGAGATTATCGAACAACTGCCGCCGGAAAATTTGAAAGTCGGCGTTTTCGTTAATGAGGATTTGGAAAAAATCGTCGAAATTGCAGAAATTGCCAAACTCGACGCGCTCCAACTTCACGGCGAAGAAACGCCCGAATTCGCGCGTGAATTGAAAGCGAAAACAAATCTTGAAATCATCAAAGCCTTTCGCGTTTCGCCCGATTTCGCGCCGGAAGATGTTTTGAAATACGAAACCGACGCGATTTTGCTCGACGCTTATTCGCCGCAAGAACACGGCGGAACGGGCGAAACTTTCGATTGGGAAATTGCGAAGAAAGTGCAGGAAATTTTTCCGAAAATGTATCTCGCAGGCGGCATTACACACAATAATGTTCTGATTGCGACAAATGGTGTAAATGGTCCAAAAGCGTTTGGAGTTGATGTTTGTAGCGGTGTTGAAAATGAAAAAGGTAAAAAAGATAGAATTAAAATAATTAATTTACTTACCAAAATAAAAAATGATTTAAAAGAAAAAGAAAAGGCATTTACAGAGTATAAAACTATTTTCCACGGTTCTCTAGGAAATTGTAAAATTACAGAGAATATCTATGAACTTTTAGGACGAATTCACGCCAGACCAGCAATGTATTTTGGAGAGAAATCTTTGTCAAAACTACAAACTTTTTTGTCGGGATTTTGGATGGCACTAAATTTTAGTAATTCCAATTTTGATATGAAAAAATATGAAAGTGAAGAATATAGAAAATGGATGGGTAAGAAAGTAGGTTACGGCTATCCGAATACACTTGATTGTATGACGCATATTTTGAGGAAATTTGACAATGATGAGGAAAAATCTTTCGATTATTTCTTCGCACTTTTAGAAGAATTTAAGCTAGAAAAAGAAGATTTAAGTAATGAATAATTTCAAAAATCTTTACTTAAAATGTATATTTTCATACTATACAATTTGAGATGAAATCAATCGTTGAAAAATGCGAAGGTTTTGAATGGGACAACGGGAATTCAAATAAAAACTGGCATCTTCACGGCGTGACGGACGGCGAATGTGAAGACGTTTTTTTTAATTTGCCGTTGATAATCGCTTCGGAGAAAGAGCATTCGGATGTCGAAACAAGATTTTTCGCGCTCGGACGCACGGACGCAAATCGTCGGTTATTCATCGCTTTTGCCGTGCGACATAAATTGATTCGGGTAATTTCCGCCCGCGATATGACGAAAAGTGAAAACAGAAAATATGCCGAAAAAATTAAAAGAGATTCCGATCTTTAAGAACGAAATCGATGAACGCGAGTTTTGGGCGAAGGAAGATTCGGCGGATTACGTTAAATGGGAAAGGGCAGAAGCAGTCGTTATGCCGAAACTCAAACCGACGACGCGCACAATTTCGCTGCGTATTTCCGAATCAATGCTCGATAAAATCCGACTCGTCGCCAACCAACGTGATGTGCCGTATCAATCGCTGATAAAAATGTTTTTAAAAGAGCGGCTTGATGACGAATTAAAGGTTTCTTAAATAAATTTCAATGAATAATTTTTTACCAAACGAACTCTGTTGATAGGAAAAATGCGGCGGACTACGTTGAAAAAATTAAAATTCAAACAAATAGTTTAAGTAAAAATTTTTCGTCAAAATCAAGCCCTATAACAACAATGATTCGATTTGCTCAAACGATTGTTTCTTTTTGCAGTAATTTTAGCGTAATATGTCGCAATAAAATTGTTTATTCGTTTCTTGAACAGATATGACTCCAAATTCAAATAATATTTCTTTGATTCGCGGACTCGGACTAATTGCGGCGATTTCGATTATTATCGGGAACGTCATCGGCACGGGAGTTTTTCTGAAGGCGCGGGTGATGACGTGCAATGTCGGAAGTCCGACTTGGGTAATAATCGCTTGGGTGGCGGCGGGAATTTTATCATTGGCGGGCGCGTTGACTTACGCCGAACTTTCGGCGATGAAACCGCAAGCGGGCGGTGAGTATGTGTTTTTGCGCGACGCTTACGGGCGCGTTTGGAGTTTTTTGTATGGTTGGATGCAGATTTTTATTTCCAAGACCGGCTCACAGGCGGCGGTTGCCGTTGCTTTTTCAGTTTTTTTGAACGATTTTCTCGGCGGAAAATTAAAGCAGACGCTCTTTCATACAAATGCTTTGGGGTTTGATTATGAGTTAACTTCATTGCAATTGGTTGCGGTGATGATACTTGTCATCATTACAACGATAAATTGCGCGTCGGTTGCGCTTGGCGGACAAATCGCCACATTTTTAACTGTTATTAAGATCGCGTTGGTGCTATTGGTCGGTGTCGGCGCGTTTTTGTTGGCTGACGGAAATTTCGGGCATTTCGGAATGCTGAATAATGGCGGAACGTGCGAAGGTGTTGCCGAATCGGTCAGATACGGTGTGGCGGGAACGTCGTTTGCGGCAGGTTTCGGGGCGGCAATGCTCGGCGCACTTTGGGGTTATGACGGTTGGAATAATCTGACCTTGATTGGTGGAGAAGTAAAAAATCCGCAACGCAATATTCCGTTGGCGCTCATCGGCGGCACGATTGCGATAATTTTGCTCTATGTGTTTGTTAATATCGCATATTTTTATGTGCTCGATCCGACGCAAATCGCTTCGGTTTCCAAAGATTCATCCGTCGCGCAAGTTGTCGCTTTCAAATTTATGGGCGCGGGCGCATTGGTTTTAATGACGGCAGGGTTAATGGCTTCGTCAATCGGCACACTTCATACGTCGGTTTTGACAGGTGCGCGTGTGCCTTATGCAATGGCAAAAGACGGCGTGATGTTCAAATCAATGGGAACATTGTCGGCGACGCACGTTCCGGTCGTGGCGTTGATCGTGCAGGGGATCTGGGCGTGTTTGCTGGCTTTGTCGGGTTCGTTTGACACTTTGACCGATTATGTTATTTTCGGTTCTTGGATTTTTTACGCGTTCGTAACGGCTTCGGTTTTTGTTTTTCGCACAAAATATCCCGACGCGGAAAGACCGTATAAAACCTTTGGCTATCCGGTTGTGCCGATTTTATTTATATTGGTTGCGGGTTGGCTGTTGATAAATACGATTTCATCAAATCCGATGAGATCATTTATCGGAATTTTCTTGATTCTGCTTGGATTACCCGTTTATTATTATTTGACGAAAGGAAAAGAAACGCAAAGAAGCGAGGAACTTTAAAAAATGGCATCCATCGAGAGAAGAAGCGGACGTGACCGCCGAATTAGTAGGAGATACCGTGTCAGCATTGATGTTGAATGGGAAGGCTTGGTCGGCAGAAAACCGGGAACGATCAGCGATATAAGCATTACCGGATGTTTTGTGCTGAGTTCGGGCGATGTCGCAGATGGCGAAAATGTCAAAGTTTTCTTTCCTTTGACCGATGGCAGAACTATTCAATTTTGGGGCGAAGTCGTTAATCACGCGCTTGAAATCGGTTTTGCAATGCGTTTTATCGAGCTTTCCGACGCACAAAAAGATTTTCTCGAAAAGTTTGTTGATATTATTAGGGAAGATTAGCGATTTGTAATTTTAATTACTATTTCTGCCTGCGAAATAAACGAAAAGGAATAATAGAAACTCTTAAATTTCGTTTATTTTGCGGGCAGAAATAGTAAAACATGGTTCTCTCATTTTATAAAAAGTAAGATACTCCAAATCTCATTTCCAAACCACACTTTAAATCTGTTCGGGACAATAAGGCGAATAGTTTATTAACCCTGGAGTTTTATTTGAGGGAAATTTAATTAGGCACAGCCTAAGGAAGAGAAGAAAATGAGGAATTTAATTTTTAAACAAGTTTTCGCTTCTGTTTTGAGCGGAACTTTGCTTTTAAGCCCGATGGCGTTTGCGGCAAGCCACGAGGAAGCACCGATGATTGCGCGTGATAGATACGCCGACAATACGGACACTTACGCTTTTCGGAGTATGGAGCGCGGACGCGAAGATTTTGTAACTTTAATCGCCAATTATGTCCCGAAACAAGCCCCGACCGGCGGACCGCATTTTGCAGCATTCGATGACACGGTTTTGTATGAAATCAAAATTGACAACACGGGTGACGGCGTAGAGGACATCAAATATCAAATTCAGTTTGCTACGACCACCGTCAACGGCGATACGGTTTTGGGTATGTCCACGGTCAATCAGGACGGCGTTATCAAATCTCTGGACGATAAAGATTATAACGAAGTTCAGACTTATACCGTTACGCGGGTTGACAGCAAAAACCACAACGGAAAGGTTTTAGCTTCAAACTTGCGCGTTCCGCCGGCTAATATCGGTTCAAAAGTTACGCCCGATTACGAAGACGAATTAGGCTCGAAAGCCGTTTATAAACTTGGCAATGGACGCGTGTTCGCCGGTCAACGCGATGAAGGTTTTTATATTGATGTCGGCGGTGTATTTGATGCATTGAATCTGCGTTCGACAAGTTCGCAGGGCGGCACGGATAATTTGAAAGGTCTGAACGTCAGTTCGATTGCGATTGAAGTTCCGATTAAAGATTTAACGAGTTCGGGAAAAACCCCAAAGAAAGCAACTGATAAAGACGCAGTTATCGGCGTTTGGGCAACAGCAAGCCGCCGAACGACGGATGTGATGAATAAAGACAAAACGAAGTCGGGCGATTGGAAACAGATTTCACGACTCGGCAATCCGTTGGTCAACGAAGTCGTTATTCCATTGAAACTCAAAGACGCTTTCAACGGTCTTTCGCCGAAAGACGATGCCGTTGCCGCGCCGTTTGTGCTTGACCCGGAATTGGCGAAACTGCTCCACGCGGTTTTTAAAATAGATGTTCCAACCGCGCCGCGAAATGATTTGGTTCAGATTTTTGCAACCGGAATCCCGGTCAATCCGATTACCGGACCAAATTATACGACGTTTCTTTCCGACGGCAAACCGCACGAATATCTGCGCTTAAATACAGCAATACCAGCGACTGCGTTTGATAAAATGCACTCGCTCGGATTGCTCGGCGGTGATGTCGCCGGTTTTCCCAACGGTCGCCGTTTTATTGACGACGTAACCGATATTGGGATTCGCGCTGTCGCCGGCGGAACGCCGTTTCAACCGGCAACCAACGTCGCGCCAAATAATACTTTGGGCGACGGCGTGAGCAACAACGACGTGCCGTATTTAAATCGTTTCCCGTATCTTGCGCCGCCGCATTCGGGCAACGCTCTGACTCCGTAGTTGTAAAATGTTTCAGGTTTCAAGTTTCAGGTTTCAAGTTAAAGACAAAATACCTGAAACTTGAAACTATTCTGTCAAACTTTCCAATGCTTCCCGGGCAATTTCCCGGTCGTCAAAATGAAATTTGTCGCCGCCGACGATTTGATAAGTTTCGTGTCCTTTGCCCGCGATTAGCACGACATCGCTTGCGGTCGCTTTCGCAATTGCCTGGTGAATTGCTTCGCGGCGGTCGGAAATTATTAAATACGGACAAGTTGTTTCCTTCAAACCAACTTCGATTTCCGCGAGGATTTTTAGAGGATTTTCCGTGCGCGGATTGTCCGATGTAATGATCACGAAATCGCTGTATTTTCCCGCGACTTCGCCCATCGGTGCGCGTTTGGTTTTATCGCGGTCGCCGCCGCAACCGAAAACCGTGATGATCTTGCCACTCGTCAAATCCCGTGCCGTTTGCAGCGTGTTCAAAAGCGCATCGTCCGAATGCGCGTAATCAACAACCACAGCAAAATCGCCGTCGTGCGGAACTCTCTCAAAACGTCCGGGCGCACCGACACAAGTTTTTAATCCTTCACCGATTTTATCCAAATCGTAACCGAGTTCGAGTGCTGTCGCCGTCGCCGCAAGCATATTATAAACGTGCGGTTTGCCCACAAGCGGCGATGTTATTGTAATTTCGCCGCTTGGAGTTTTGAGTAAAAAAGACGTGCCTTTTATCAGGGAAACTTCAATATTCTTCGCCGTTAAATCCGCCGCCCGGCTTTGCGCGAAAGTAACCACTTGCTGATTTTTTTCTTTTAATTCGTTTGCCAGTCTCGCGCCGTATTCGTCATCTATGTTGATAACGCTTGAAAAAGGTTTTTCGCCCAATCGTCCGTCAAAAAGCTGTTTTTTCGCGTCGTAATAATTTTCCATCGTCAAATGATAATCGAGATGGTCGCGTGTCAAATTTGTAAAAACGGCGACTTTAAATCGCAAGCCGTCGCAACGATGGAGGTCAATCGCTTGCGAAGAAGTTTCCATCACTGCCATCTGACAATTTTCTTCCACCGCACGGCGCAAAAATCGGTTAGTATCTGACGCTTCGGGCGTAGTTCGCACGGCAGGTTCACTTTTTTCGCCGATCCGATATTCAACCGTTGTCAACATCGCGCCTTTTTCGCCGTTCGACTCCGCGAGTGCGAAGATCAAATAAGTCGTTGTCGTTTTGCCGTTTGTTCCCGTGATGCCGACGAGTTTCAAATCGTGTGAAGGATTTCCGTTGATGATGGCGGCGGCTTGGGCAAGCGCGGTTCGCGCATCGGCGACTTTTAACCACGCGCCTTGAAAATTTTCGGGCGCATCGAGTTCGGAAATAATTCCACTCGCGCCGCGCCGCATCACATCATCAACGAAACGATGTCCGTCAACCGTCAGTCCGCGCACGGCAACAAACAGCGAATCTTTTCCGGCTTGGCGCGAATCGTGCGTTACGTCCGTTATTATCGTTTCCGCGTTGCCGTAAATTTTTGCATTTAAGTTTTCGGCTATTTCCCGAATCGTTGCGCCTTGTTCGATCAAGATTGTTTCCTCTAAAAGTTTGATAAATTCTGTTTGAGATTATACGATAGGATTAACTTTTGCACGAACAAAAGTTGAGGAATAAAAAATGAACTGGATTAAAATCGTTCTGATCGCCGTCGGCATATTTATTCTGGTAATGCTCGGATTTTCGCTTATCGGCTTTATTTACAGCGCACTATGGTATCTGTTTTGGATAGGTTTAATCGCAATCACCGGAACGGTCGGTTACAAATTACTCAAGAAACCTGAAACAAAACAAATCGAAAACAGAGAACCGATTGGTATTAGCGAATTAAAAAATGCAGATAGAACTTTGGAAGAGTATAAGAAGAAATATCTCTCCGAATGACGAAAAATTACCTCGCTAGACATTCTCTTGCTAATCCGATAAATTCTAGGTTGCGGTTTGATTGTGCCGTGAAAATTGCTGAGGTGGCGTAATTGGTAGCCGCGCTGGTCTTAGGAGCCAGTGCCGTAAGGCGTGCGAGTTCGAGTCTCGCCCTCAGCACCAATTCGATTTTGGATTTTAGATTCTGGATTTTGGATTAAAGAAAACAGCAATTATTAAACATTAAAACGTAAAATTATTAAATGAAAACTGAATTAACAGAAGTATCGCCGACGCAAAAAGAAATTAAGATTGAAATTGAACCCGAAATTGTTCGGGACGCATACAACAAAATCAGTCGTAAGTATGCTAATGCGGTGCAGATTCCTGGATTTCGCAAAGGTAATGCGCCGGTTGACGTTGTGCGGCTTCGATACAAAGATGAAATTCGCTCGGAAACCTTGCAGGAACTTTTTTCAAAACGTGTCAGCGAAGCGATTCTCGAACACGAGTTGAATCCGTTGGCTGAACCGCATCTTCATCTCGATAATGCTGAAACTGTAAAATTAAATGGCACAGAACCCGTAACCTTGCATATCCACGTTGAAGTTATGCCCGAAATTCCCACGCCGGACTACAAAGGTTTGGAAGTTACGCGCCGTGTTCGTCCGTCGCAAGATGGCGAACTCGACAGTATTATCGAGGAACGCCGCCATGAATTTGCTGCCTTAATTCCGGTTGAAGACCGCAAGTCTGAAAAAGGCGATACGGTGATTGTTGATTTGGAAGGAATATTTGCTGACGAACCCGACAGTGAGCCGATAAAAGCGGATGATTTGGAAATCAAATTGGGCGATGAAATGATTGAGAATTCATTTACGGAAAATTTGATGGGTGTCGAGGAAGACGAAGATAAAGAATTTACTGTAACTTACGCCGAAGATTTCACGTCGCCGATGCTGGCAGGAAAAACGGTTAATTATAAAGCAAAAGTAAAAAGTCTTGGCACGGTTGAACTTCCCGAACTCAACGACGAATGGGCGAACAGTTTGGACGAGGAGTTTGAATCGTTGGAAGATTTGCGGAAAAAGCTACAGGAAGATTTAGATGCTGTTGCCAAAGCCGACGCGGATGCGCGGGTTCGGAATGATCTGATTGCCAAACTTATCGAAGGCAATGCTTTTGAGGTTCCGAATACGATGATTGATCTGCAAGCCCGCAATCTTTTGAACAATTTCGCCCAGGATTTAACAAGTCGCGGCGTTGATCTGAACAAAGTCGAGAAGGACTTCGTTGAAGTAATGTATCAGCAAATGCGCGGACAGGCGGAACGTGACGTGCGCGGCGCAATGCTTTTGGAAAAGGTCGCCGAAATTGAAAATGTAGAAATTTCAGCCGATGAAGTCAACGAAGAAATCGAGCGGATGGCGGATTATTATCGAACGACACCCGAAGAGATTCGCGCATCATTGGCAAAACAGCAAGGTGCGGAAGAAAATATCTCGAACAGTTTGCGAACGCGCAAATCTATCGAGGCATTAGTCGAAAATGCCAAAGTTACGGACGGCGAATGGATTGACGAAAGTCAGCCGCAGATTCAAACAGCAGAAGAAACCGAAGAAAAAGCGGAAGAAAATACGGAAGAAATAAAGACAGAGGAAAAAACAAAGAAACCGAAGACTGATAAAAAGAAAGCCGACGGCAAAGAAGCCAAGAAAAAATCGGCGAAAAGTGAATAAATAAATTTTAGCTTTTACAATTTGGGAAATAATTAACATTTTCAGAGTTTGCAATTCGGATGATAACGGGTAAAATTTAATGCGGTGGCAATAGCTGTCATTTCAACACTTATCATCGCCAAGTTCAAGTAATTCTTAAACGAAAAGTTCAATTCTGAAAAGAGAATAGAAAAGAGAGAAAAATTATGTTAGTTCCAATGGTGGTCGAACAAACTTCGCGGGGCGAACGCGCATTCGACATATATTCGCGTCTTTTGAAAGACAGTATTATTTTTATCGGAACGCCGATTGACGATATGGTCGCCAATTTGCTGGTCGCACAACTTCTATTTTTGGAAGCCGAAGACCCTGAACGCGACATCAATATCTACATCAACAGTCCGGGTGGTTCGATAACTGCCGGAATGGGAATTTACGACACGATGCAGTTCATCAAAAATGATGTAACGACAATTTGCGTCGGACAATGCGCTTCGATGGCAGCATTATTACTGACTGCCGGAACTCCCGGAAAGCGTTTTGCTCTGCCGCATTCGCGTATCTTGATTCACCAGCCTTCGGGCGGGGCAAGCGGTCAGGAAACTGATGTTCGGATTATGGCGCAGGAAATTTTGCGGATGCGCGAAATGACTTCGCGGATTATCGCCCATCACAGCGGACAATCTTTTGAACAGGTCGAACTCGATGTTGAACGCGACCGCATTATGTCGCCGGTTCAGGCAAAAGAATACGGTTTGATTGACGAAGTAATCGAACACAGAGAGAAATAACAGTTATCAGTCAACAGTTATCAGTTATCAGTTAAAGAAATTATTAGCTGATAACTGATAACTGTTGACTGATAACTGATAACTGATTATGGCATTAAGACGACCTGAAGAATTTTTGCGCTGTTCATTTTGCGGTAAATCGCAAAATGAGGTCAAGAAATTGATTGCCGGACCGAGCGTTTATATCTGTAATGAATGTATAGACATTTGTAATGAGATTATTAACGACGACGAGCAAGCTGAAACGGCGAATGTTCGTTCCGCGCTTCCAAAACCGCAAGAACTCAAAGAATTCCTTGACGAATATGTTATCGGACAGGACGAAACCAAAAAACGTCTTTCCGTCGCCGTTTATCAACATTACAAGCGGATCGAGATGGCGAAAATCCGTCCCGATGTCGAACTCCAAAAATCCAATATAATGCTGATCGGTCCGACCGGAACAGGCAAAACATTACTTGCTCAAACTTTGGCACGGGTTTTAAGTGTTCCGTTCTGCATTGTTGACGCAACGACACTGACCGAAGCGGGCTATGTCGGCGAAGATGTTGAAAATATTCTGCACCGTTTGCTGCAAGCTGCCGGAAATGATGTCGATAAGGCGCAAACCGGCATCATTTATATTGACGAAATTGATAAAATTTGCCGTAAAGACGATAATCCTTCGATTACACGCGACGTTTCGGGCGAAGGTGTCCAACAAGCATTGTTAAAAATTCTCGAAGGAACGATTGCGAATATTCCGACACAAGGCGGACGCAAACATCCGCAGCAGGAATTTTTGCCGGTTGATACGACCAATATTTTATTCATTTGCGGCGGCGCATTCATCGGGTTAGACAGGGTTGTCGAAAAGCGTTTTCGCAATAAATCGTTAGGGTTTCAAGCCGATATTAAATCGAGCAAACAGCGGCAGGCAGATGCAATTGACAATCTCGAACCCGAAGATTTAATCCATTACGGTTTAATTCCCGAATTTGTCGGGCGAATTCCTGTAATGGCAACTCTCCACGAGTTAGATGAAGCGGCACTCGTGCAAATTTTGACTGAGCCGAAGAACTCGCTGGTCAAACAGTATCAGCGTAAATTCGAGTTTGATAATGTGCGCTTGAAATTTACCGATGAGGCTATCAAAGCAGTTGCTCAACAAGCCTTTAATCGCAAGGTCGGTGCGCGTGGATTGATGATGATTTTGGAGGAAATTCTGCTTCAGCCGATGTATGTTTTGCCTTCGCAAAAGAAGGTCAAAGAATTAATTATCACCAAAGAAATGGTTGAGCGCAAAGCTCCGGCACTTGAAGTAGTCCGTGAATTGGATGAGGCGGCATAAAAAATCAAATTAAAAGAGCGGTAAGAAATAATTTCTTACCGCTCTTTTAATTTAAAGATGGGAGGCTTCAGACTTAACCGCAACACAAGCTGAAATTGCTGCCGTTGCTCGATTCCTCGTCTAGCGGAGTTCACAACTCAAACCTTGTGCGGAGCCTGAAGCCGTATGGATTTTAGATTTTAGATTTTAGATTTTAGATTTATTTCAATCCAAAATCCGAAATCACCAATCCAAAATCGGATGGCGGAAAGGGTGGGATTCGAACCCACGGAACCCTTTTGAGGTTCACTACATTTCCAATGTAGCCAATTCAACCGCTCTTGCACCTTTCCTTAGAATTTAATATAAATTACAAACTATCTGGCGGAGAGGGTGGGATTTGAACCCACGGTACCCGTTAAGGCACTCCGGTTTTCGAGACCGGTGCACTAAGCCACTATGCGACCTCTCCGTAACAAATTACGAATTATCCAACACTTAATCTCTTAATTGATTTCGTTTTTGGCGAAAAAAATCCTGCATTAATTTCTTGCATTCGTCCGCCAAAACACCGGATGTAATTTCTATTTGATGATTCAAAGAACTTGTGTCGCAAAGCCGAAAAACGCTTTCGACCGCACCGAATCTCTTGTCGTGTGCGCCGAAAACAAGACGTTTTACACGCGCATTGACGAGTGCGCCCGCACACATCGCACAAGGTTCTATGGTCGTATAAAGGACGGTTTCAGTCAAACGATAATTGCCGATTTTCGCGCCTGCGGTGCGTAAAACCAAAATTTCAGCGTGCGCCGTCGGGTCGCTGTCAGTAATAGTGCGATTTCCGCCAATCGCTAAAATCTCACCTTGATTACTAATCAAACACGCGCCAATCGGAATTTCATCAAAATCCCGCGCAATTGCGGCAGCTTCAATCGCCTTTCGCATCCAAAATTCATCCGATTCCGCCATTAAAAATATATTAAAAAGTAAAAAGGTAAAAGTAAAAAGCAAAAAGCAAAGAATTCTTAATCAAATTTTGAACTTTTATTTTTTACTGTGAAACTCTTGCATCGGAAGTCTGAAAATGATACATCTTTATTTAGAGTCAATGGCGAAAACCTTTTTCTTCAATCTTCCCTAAACACGCTATGAGAAACGAAGTTCGGTTTCAAGCAGAATCAACCGACGAAGATATACACATTACAAATGTTCCGCCGTCTTTTCAGGCGTTTGCCGATGAAGTTCGTGTCCGTACTCAAAAGCCGAAAAACACACCGCTTTCGTTGCCGCAAAAACTTGCGCCGGCTGAATTCAATACTGCGCTTGTCCATTTTTATCGCGGCGAAGTGCAACGCTCAAATGTTTGGCGCACGCGGCTCGATGCAACGACGAATTGGGCGGTAATTACCGCCGGCGCAACGCTTTCATTTGTTTTCAGTTCGCCGAGCAATCCGCATTTTGCCATTCCCATAAACTCGATTTTGGTGTCGATTTTTCTTTTTATGGAAGCGCGCCGATATCGCTATTATGAGGTTTGGGCAAATCGCGTCCGCATTTTGGAAACCGGCTATTTTGCGCCGATGTTGTCGCATCAGACAATGCCGCCGGACAAGGAATGGGCGGAACATATTTCGGCTGATCTGATTACGCCGCATTTTACGATTAGTGAATGGGAAGCCGTCGGCAGAAGATTGCGAAGCAATTATATCTGGATTTTTGTTTTACTGGCACTTAGCTGGGCATTGAAGGTTTATATGCATCCGTTTCCCGCCGCCGATTTGGAAACTTTTGTAAATCGCGCACAGGTCGGAATTGCACCCGGCTGGTTTGTCATATCAGTTGGATTCGTATTCAACCTGTTGGTCGTATTTATTGCCTTTGGCACATTAAAACTCAAAGACGCTTCGAGCGAAGTAACGCCGCTTGAAAAATTTGAATGGCATCCGATCAAACAAGTTTCCGATTGGGCTGAAACAAATCTTAAACGCCGCAATCCGATTCGCCGCGCCAAAAAAGCACGTCACCGGGTTCGCTCGATTCATAAAACCGAAGTATAAATAAAGTAAAAAGTAAAGAAAAGGAGAGAAAATTTTATGGCAATTGAACTGGATGAACGCGGAAAAGCGTTGGAAAACGAGTATTTTCATCGTAAAGAAAAAGAACTTATCGAAAAAATGAAGGCTAAACTCGCGGTTGGTGAAACTAAAGAATTAGATTTGGAATGTCCGAAATGCGATGGTAAATTGGTTGAAACAGCTTATGAAAATATTACGATAGACGTTTGTAATAAATGCTCGGGCGTTTGGTTTGAAGCGGGCGAACTCGCGCAAATAGTTGATAAAAACGAAAATAGTGGTTGGTTGAGCCGATATTTTGGTTAGAGGTAATTATAGATGAACTCGAATAAATACAGGTTTTTAGGGCGATTTCTGTGGATGGTTTTACTTCTGATTTTGCCAATTTCAACTTTGGCACAAACTAAGTCACCGCCAAAACCTGCCCCTACAACGAAATTGCCGCCGATTGGAACACAAATTGTTTCATTCAATACTCAGAATTTTACCCTTGACAGCAAACTGATGGCGCGTGAAATGCCCTATCGCATCATTTTACCCGTCAATTACAATAATTCAGAAGAGAAGACATTTTATCCCGTGCTTTATCTGCTTCACGGTTTGACCGGACATTTCGATGATTGGACTAACAAAACCAAACTTGCCGATTATGCGGCAAATTATAATTACATAATTGTAATGCCCGAAGGCAATGACGGATGGTATAGCGACAGCGCAACAGTGCCGAATGATAAATATGAAAGCTATATTACCAGGGAATTGATTCCCGAAATCGATAAAAAGTTTCGCACGGTCAGTGACCGCAATCATCGCATCGTCGCCGGACTTTCGATGGGCGGATACGGTTCGGTCAAATTCGGTTTGAAGTATCCTGAAATGTTTTCGCTGGTCGGTTCGTTTAGCGGAGCGTTGGGCGCGGCATCTTTTACGGAAAAAGAAATCGGCACAAAAGGCGCGATAGCCCAATCAATTTTAGGAGTCTATGGTAAACCCGAAAGCGAAACGCGCAAGGCAAATGATATTTTCCAAATGATAAGAGATATTTCGTCCGATAAAATAAAAAGTCTGCCGTTTATTTATTTAGACTGCGGCACGGAAGATTTTCTATATCAAAGCAATCGTGATTTTGCCGGTCTGTTGCAAGCAAAGAAAGTCCCGCACGAATACCGCGAATTGCCGGGCATTCACGACTGGAAGTTTTGGGATTCGCAAGTTCAGGAATTTTTAGACTTGAGCCGGAAGTTTGTGAAGTAAATGTATAAAATCTGAAACTCAAATAAAACCAATGACCGATAAAAAAGAGGAATGGGAAATAGACAACTCTCAAGACTATTTCTCAATTGAAACGGAATTGATAACCGCTGATTTTCAAAAATCGGATGCGCTCATCGGGCAAATGCTCGACGGGCGTTTTTTGATTGAACAGGATTTAACCGAAAGCGGGGCAGATACGGGCGGTATCGGATTGATCTATATTGCCAAAGATATAAAGTTGATGAGCAGAAAGGTCGTCATAAAAATTCTGCAAAAAGCGGCACTTAAAAACAACGATATTGTCCGCAAATTTCAACACGAAAAAGAAGCACTTATCCGGCTCAATCACCCGAATATCGTGCGGATTTTAGATTCGGGAACGCTTTCGGATGGCAACCCGTTTATGGTAATGGAATATATCGAAGGTTATTCTTTGCGGCGAAAACTACGCGAGGATAAACAACTTTCATTTGATTCTGTTGCGAATATCATCGAATCGGTTACAAATGCTTTGAGTGCGGCACACTCCAAACAGATTTTGCACCGCGACATCAAACCCGAAAACATTATGCTGACACCGCAAGATGATGGATTCGACCATGTGCGTTTGATTGATTTTGGAATTGCGCGGGTAGAAAATTCTCAACTTGCACCCGTTACTGAAATCTCACGCAGCATCGGGACGATTCTTTACATTGCGCCCGAACAATTAGCCGGAAAAATAGAACAAACTCCGGCGGTTGATATTTACAGTTTTGCGATTGTTATTTATGAAATGCTGACCGGCAAATTGCCTTTTCAACCTCAATCAATGATTGAAATGTTTCTTTTACAGGAGCAAGGTATAAAAATTCCGCCATCCCGGATAAGAAGTGATTTGTCGCCCGAAGCTGAAAATTTGCTGCTTTCGGCATTAGCCTTCGAGCCTGAAAAAAGACCGCCGAATGCGCGGCAGTTCGGTCGCGTTTTAGCCGAATCTTTGCGCGTGAAAGTTGCTGACAATAATCGGAAATTAGAAAAAACTGCACCGTTAAATTTCAAGAGCGCGGAAAATGAGCCGGTCGCAATGACACAACCTTCATTTGATAATATTATTGAAACCGATTTACAACCACAGGTTTCGATAAATTCACCGCGAAAAAAAACAAGTAAGGTTTTGCTTTTCGCCTTGGTCGGTTTGTTGGTATTGGCGATAATTTCGATTCCCGTCGGGCTGGCTGTTTGGAAAATTAAAGAACAAACTTTAACCCCGAATATAGTTGAGAAGCCAAACACCGACACCGCTCAATGGCGGGAGATAAAATACTACCTGAACGTCCAAAAGATGCGCGGCGACAAACCTTTTGAAGCACCGTTCAAATCTTCAGGACAGGAAATATTTGAAAACGGTTATAAATTTAAATTAAATTTTCAGGCGGATGCCGACGGTTTTATTTACATTTTCAATGAAGACAAAGACGCAAACGGCGGTATTATCTACAATATTCTCTATCCGACACCGAAAACCAATAACGGCTCGGCAGAAATTACAGCAAAGCAAGTAATTGAAACCTCGAATAATACTTTTAGCGGCAGTCGCGGAACGGAAAATATTTGGTTGATCTGGTGTGCCGAAAAAACTGACGAAGTAGAAATCGTCCGACAATCGGCGTTTGAAGCAAACGGCACTATCAGTAACGAAAAAAAAGCTAGACAATTAACTGATTTTCTGCAAAAATACAAGAACGAAACAAACGAAACAACCAAAGACACGGCAAATCAGCAAACCGTTGTCAAAGGCAAAGGCGAAACGATAGTACAAAAAATCGAATTGGAACACAGATAAATAGTTCGTTTTTTAACTATTTAAGTTTTTGACACACATTTTGAATCTCTGCATAAACCGGGCTTCTGCTCGATCATTAGCCGACTTGAAGCAAAACTCGAAAAATCGCAAAAACTTAAAAAGCGATTTGATTTAGCGGACTTCCTTAAATTTGTAATGGTTGTGGGTAAACAATAATCATTGCTGTCACCATTTCAACAAAAGTAAAACAATCAAAAGGAGAAAAAATGAAAACAATCACCTTCAAGTTCGTAGTCGGATTACTGATTTTAACCTTTATGATGCCGGTATTTTCAATCGGGCAGGAAAAAGAGGATAAGAAAAAAGCTGAGAAACAAAAAAAAGAAGATAAGCAAAACGCGAAAGACGAAAAACGCATTGAAAAAACGGTTCGCAAATATGAAGAAACCCGTGCCAAAGCAATGGAAAAATATGCTAAGGACACAGATTTTAAAGACGGGGTTGAGTATGAATTTCGCCGGATTCAACGTGAACACGCTAAAATTGCGTTCGAGGTCAATACGACCGATTCCAACGATGAGGTTTTAACCAATTCCGGTGATAAAATCCCGCGCGAAGATACGCTTTATGATAATTTGCTGGCGCAGGATTATGTCAACCGCGTCGGACAATCGCTCGTTCCGCAAAATTCAGAAAAGCGGTATGGATTTAAGATTACCTTGAGCCCGATGCCGGATGCGCGTTCACTCTCGACCGGCACCGTTTATATTTCAACCGGCTTGCTTTCATTAGTTGATAATGAAGCCCAACTTGCCTATATTCTGTCCCACGAAATCGCGCACATCGAAAAAGATCACTGGAAAGAAGATGTAATGGTGGCGAAGTGGATTGAAGATGCAACCAGAAGTCAGGAAGTAAAAGCCGGAATCTTCGGCGCGATTGCCGGCGGAGTTTTAGGCGGATTGGCAGGCGGCGGTGCTGGAAATATATTTAATAGTGCAGCTTTCGGAGCCGGAATTGCTCAATATATCACCAAATTGGTTGACCGCAAGTCGTTTGAATGGTCGCTGGCACAGGAAGACGAAGCAGATAAATTAGCAATGCAATTTATGCTCGACCGCAATTATGATGTGCGCGAATCACAAACTTTTTACGAAACTTTGCGAATCGCCGCGATTGAGGACCCGCGTATCGAACTTGACCGTTTCGCTGACCGGGATCGCACGGAAGACCGCCGCAAAGCGATTGGAGCGGTAATCGCTACGACTGATACTTCAAGACTTGCTTCGACACTTATCGGAGCCTCGAATTTGCGCGGTAAATCAATATCGAACAGTGCCGGTAAATCTTTGTCAATTGATCGTAATTCGGTGGCTGTGGTTGACCGGATGCGGCAAAATGAAGCTAAAATGGCGGACGATGTAAAACTCAAAGTGCAGAACGGTGAGTTATTGGCAGGCGACGGCGAATTTGAAAATATTATGGCAACGCTCAAACGTGATAACGGTGTGGTAGCGTTCTATTATGATATGTATAAACTAGCCGCCAGAAATTTAAGCCAGTCTTTGGCGATCCGTTCCGATGATGCTTTGGCATATTTTTACTACGGCAAGGTTTTGAAACTGACGGCACGCAAACCCGGCGAAAAGCAGGAAGCCTTACAGATGTTTGCCAAAGCTATTGAATTTGATCGACGCGCTATCAATCCGCAATCGCGGCTCTATTACGCACTGACAAAAATGAGCGGACGGACAACGAATAATATCCAGGAAGTAAGTTCGGACTTAAAGCAGTATGTCGAGATGTATCAACGAACTCACGGCGGCGCGTTACCGCCGAATATGGATATTGTTTATGATTATTTACAGGAAGCGGGCGATAGCGATTGGAGTGCGACACCGACATTGAACGTGAGAAATGTCAGCAGTTCGACATCTTCGACCCCGATTTCAACGCCTTCAACAACCCCGCCAAAAACGAAAAAACCATAAAACAGCGGGCGAAATGATAAAGTGTGGAAAGTTTTGATCGAGAATTGCTTTGCAAAATATATTTTGCAGCAGTGATCGGCAGCCAAACTTTCCACGCTTTATTCGCACTCTAAACAGAAGATAATTCAATAATTTAATATGGAAACATCTATTCGTAAATTTAAATTCACTCCACTGATTTTTCTTTTTTATATAACTCTAACTTGCTTATCGGGACAGGATGTTTCTTCTCGTGCGCCTTTTGTGATGGAGATACCGGAAATTACCGAAACACGCTACACTTCGCCGGTTGTTCGCCTGCCGGTTAAAGATATACCAAAGCTAAAATTTCGCGTGCTCGAGCCTTTTGCCTCCGATATAACTTATGGAAATATCATTGTTACCGTCAACGGCGAAGGGGCAAATCGCGGTTGTGATAAAACCAGAGACAGCGAAGGCAAAGTCGTGCTTTGCGGAAAACGCACCGACCGATTGGGCGGATACGTTCTCGCGCAAGGAAAAAATATCATCGAAATTAGAGCGACGGACAAAAAATCACGGGAGTATTATGCTTCATACGTCGTGATTTTAGGCGATAAAACTGCCGTCGTCGAAAAACCGGATTGGACAAACGGCACGGCGGAAAAGTTTAACGGCAGAAAATTTGCGGTTATCGTCGGTGTTTCGGATTACAAATTTCAAGATGCCGGATTAAAGAATCTGAGCTATGCCGATGATGATGCCCAAGCGATTTCTACATTTTTGCAAACTCCCGGCGGCGGCAGTTTTTCCAAATCCGACATCAAACTTCTGCTCAATCAGGAAGCGACGCTCGGCGCGGTTCGTGTTGCTTTGCTCGAAACTTTTAAGAAGGCAAAAGCGGATGATTTGATCTTCGTATTCATCGCCGGACACGGTGCGCCGGATCCGCTTGCGTCGCAAAATCTCTACTTTTTATTGACCGATACGAAAGTGGTTGATATGGCGCAAACGGCTTTTCCGATGGGCGAACTCAAGCAGATGCTCGACACGCAGGTTTCGGCGCAACGCGTCGTTGTTATGATCGATACTTGCCACAGCGCGGGCGTTAATCAAAAGTCGAAATCGCTCGTTACGGGCAGACAACTCGTCCGCGAAGGCGACGAAAACAACATCTCGAATTTTTTCCTGACCAAACAACTTTTCAAACAAACCGGACGCGCTATTTTGACTTCTTCCGATGTCAACGAAGTTTCGCAAGAATCTTCGATGTGGGGAAATCACGGCGTTTTTACATGGGCGATTTTGGAAGGCTTAAAAGGAAAAGCCGATCTGAACGGCGACAAACTGATAACCGCGGGCGAACTCTTCCAATACACCCGCGCCAATGTCCAAAAAGCGACGAATTTTCAACAAAATCCACTGACTCTGCCCGGTTCGAGCAAAGACTTGACATTGGCTTTTGCAGGGAAATAACTTTCGGAGATTGAGGAGTTTTAAATGACTAAAACATTATTTGCAAAATATGGATGGTTTCGATTAGCAATTGTATGGGCATTGGTTGCGCTCGTTTCGTTACTTATGCCGCTTGGCGTAGAGGCGCAGAAAGACACACGACAACTCAAGCGGGAAGAATCTAAAAATCAGGAAAAGCGAATCGCGTTGATTATCGGCAACGGTTCTTATACCGATTCACCGTTGCGAAATCCGCCGAATGATGCAACTGATATGGCAGCGACGCTCAAAACACTCGGTTTTGAGGTTTCGTTGCTCACCAATTCCAATCAAATCGAGATGAAACGCGCTATCCGCAGTTTCGGCGAACAATTGCGCGGCAATGGCGGCATCGGGTTATTTTATTACGCCGGACACGGAGTTCAAGTTAAAGGCGCAAATTATTTGATTCCGGTGGGCGCATCTGTGAATACGGAAGAAGAAGTTGAATACGAAGGCATTGATGTCGGGTTGGTTTTGGCACAGATGGAATCGGCAAAAAATAAATTGAATATCGTAATTTTGGATGCTTGTCGAAATAATCCGTTTGCCAGAAGTTTTCGTTCGGCGGACAAAGGTTTAGCTTCGATTGACGCACCCGCAGGAACTTTACTCGCCTATTCAACCGCGCCTGGTTCAGTAGCTTCCGATGGCACGGGACGCAACGGACTTTACACACAGGAACTCCTCAAAGCCATCCGCACAGACAATCTGAGCATTGAAGACGTTTTTAAGCGCGTCCGCGTTTCGGTTCGCAATACGACAGCGAATAAACAAACGCCTTGGGAATCTTCATCATTGACGGGGAATTTTTATTTTGCGGGAAAAGCAAACACAATTTCCCGAGAAAATTTAACCATTAGTTCGGAAACTGTCAAAACTGTAACTTTGCCTTCAGCGGAAGAAGTTTTCCTCAGTTTTTCAAAAGCTCTTGGTTATGAGAAATTTAAGGAAATAAATACAATTGTTCAAAAAGGTATAGTTGAAGGTGAATCTAACGGGCAGAAATGGACAGGAATAATCGAATTCTACCAAAAATATCCCGATAAATCCCTCAGTATAATGAAATTCAGCAACAAAAGTATCGCTAAGGAAATTTATAACGGCGACCAAGGATGGTTATGGGGTTCTGGAACAGGAACTAAAGAAGCAACGCCCCAGCAACTCGATTTTCATAAGCGTAATTTGGTGTTGTCGGTTGGCGATATAAGTTCGATGAAAAACTATTATCCAAAGGTAATTTTGAAAGGAATTGAAAAAATAGGCGATAAAGATGCTTATGTGATAGAGGCTACAAAATTAGACGGCAAAACCGAATTAATGTATTTCGATATTTTATCAAAACTTCCTATCCGATGGGATTTTGCCTTTTCAAGTGTGGCAACACAAAGCGGTATTACATTTTTGACGCAATTATATCTTGAGGATTTTATTGATTTAAATGGATTTCAGTTACCGTTGACCATTCGCCAACAAAATCCACAAAGCACAACAATAATTAAATTTAACATGAGCGAAATAAAATTTAATGTTCCGCTTGATGATAAGTTGTTTAAGAAGCCTTAGATTTTGTTGACATTTTCTAAATTGCCACTAGCTTCAGCTAGTGGACAGCGAAAATAAAAACAAAGGCTTCAGCCGAATTTAAGAAAAACAAATTTCCTTTTGGCTTTAGCCTAACTAAAAATCGGATGAAATCAGACAGGAAGTTTTGATGATGAGTTTGAAGGTTTTTTGAAGAGAGCAGGATTTCAGAAGTTTAAGGATAAAGAAAATTAGGCTAAAGCCAAAAGGAAATTTGTTTTTTTGGAGTTTGGCTAAAGCCGCTTGAGTGCAATCTTGTCCACTAGCTGAAGCTAGTGGCAATTTAAAAAGAAAAATCAGTATGACGCAAATCCAAGAGTCAATCATTAACACCGCGCAACGATTAACTGCGGCGGAACGGCGTGAGGTTCTCTCGCGGCTGGTGGCGGCGCAGACGAGAACGGAAGTCGGAACAATTTGGAAAACGGTGCGTTTTGGCGAAAAACTGCGTGTTGTCGCTTACGCGCCCGAACAAGAATCTTTTATTGAAAGTTTGCGCGAGTTGCTGCAAAAAGGCGCGTTAGTCCGGCTTGAAAATCAGACGGAAGGAACTTGCGAAGTTTATGGAGTTGACCGCACTTTTTATGTTACGATGTCGGAAAAGCGCGAGTTTGTCGGGTTGTTGAGTTCGTGGTCGTCCGATGCCGCGCCGCGCGAAATCAATGTTGAAAGATAACGAAATCCGTCGGTTGTTGAGTTATTTAAGAGCGCGAATCAAAGATGAAAATCTGCTTGCCGCAATTGAAGACGAGCTTCGTGGCGAAGACAGTGAAAAGATTATCCGCGAACCCGAATTTGTGCGGTATTTTCCGCAAAACATCGCCGAATTAAAGATTAATGAAACGATTTGGCATTTGAAAATTATTCCTTATACGGTTTTGCGGATGACGCAACGCGGCGTTAATCAAGAAAAAGTAATTGCGTTGTTCACTCGCTTTGTTGAATTTTGCAAGATAAGTGGTGAAATTATCAGCGTCGGAGCATATACGATTTTCAGTAAATCTTTAACTTTGCGAATTGATGTTGACAAAGTTTCTGACATCGGCGGCGAAGCACACACCGTTACAATTTTCTTCGGTAAGGGAAACACCGCGCAAACGATTGTAATAAATTTTGAGCAGTAAAATGGTAGAAAATCGAATGTTGGATTATCGGTTGACAAATTTCTCCTATTGCCTGGCAGATTAATGAATAACGAAATACAAAGCAAAAAATAATGTTTGTATCTCACGGCAAAGAAGTTGAATTTATTTTCCAGAAAAGGCTTGGAATTATGAAAAACCAGTTGACACATATTTTATTATTCGGCGGATTTTTTATTTTATCAGTTTCATCTGCCTTCGGACAGAAAGACACGCAAACGCGTTCGATTACTTCGGATGATTTTGCAAGTCAGCGACCGGCGGCGGCTTCAGCCGGTTTGACTGGGAAAAACAATCAAGCCACGAAAAAGACAAACGACAAAAGTGTGAACAAAAAACGCGCTGTCTATAAATATATCCGGCAGGATAAAAACATCGTTCGGCGCAAAACCATTCAGAAAAAGGCGCAAAGCACAAGCAATAAAGTTGAGCCGAAAAAACCGGAAAAGGTTTCGGAAATAGGTATAACGATGTGGAAACTACGCCCTTCGCGCCTTTCGGATAATGGTTATAAACTGCCGGTTTTGGTGAACGACATTCGCCAAATGTGGACTGCCGAACGTGTTAATGCCGAATCGGGTTTTCAAGCCGGCAACCGTGTGAGAATTGCAATCGAATCGTCTGACGCAGGCTATCTTTATGTATTTGACAGCGAAATTTATTCGGATGGCGGTTTCGGCGCACCTTATTTGATATTTCCTACGTCGTCCGGCGAAGATAATTCGGTTCGACCCGGTTTGTTGGTTGATATTCCCGACCAAGCGGAGGATTTGCCGTATTTTGTCATAAGCCCGAAAAAAGTAAATTATGAAGGCGAGCTTTTGACGGTGATCATTTCACCGAAACCTTTAACCGGCATCAGGACTGAAAAAGACGGAAAAATTAAAAATCTTGAAGAATTGATTAATTTGGAAATAAATGCGGAAGCAGAAATCTATAGCCGCACCGACAATCAGGATAAAATTTTCGCGCAATCCGAAGCCGATGCTTCTTGCGGGGCAAAAACGCGGCAACTGACACGAGAAAATTCAACTGAAAGTCCGTGCGGTGCGAAAACGCGCCAACTAACACGCGAAGAACCTTTGCCGCAAACGATTTACAGGGTAAAAACCATTGCCGGTCAGCCGAGCGTAGCATTTGTAAAATTAAATGTGCAGTTTTGAGTAACTTCTCGTAATCGTGTATTTTTGTGATAATGAAAATTATATTGAATAGAATAATTTACGCGGCTTTGCTGATTTGTATTGCTTTCGGCTTTTCGGTTTCTGCTCAGGAGAAAACGATTGTCAATGATTCAAAAGCCAAAACAATGCTTTTGGGAAAGCATTTGCTTTCGTTGCAATGGATAAGTTGGGATTATTTCGGCGCGGCAGCCGTTACCAGTAAAAACGGTGTGTTTTATCTGAAAGGCGAACAAAAAGCTAAGAAAGGAAGCGATTATTTGAAGGTTGACGGCGTAATTACGCAAATTGATGCCAAAGAATTTAAATTCGACGGGACGATTATCACGCAAATCAGTTTCATCAATAACGGCAAACCTTGCACACGGGACGGAGAATTTACGTTTGCCATTACGGGAAAGCGTAAATATTGGCGAATGAAAGAAATAGACAATCCCTGCGATACTGCCGCCGATTATGTTGATATTTATTTTCGTTAAAGTTTGAAAATTAAATGCTAAATTTTGCCATCGAAACTGCCCGCGAAGCCGGACAAATTCTGCTCGATAAATTCGGACGAAAAATAAACGTCTTCAAAAAAGGCGAAATTGATCTCGTTACCGAAGCCGACCTTGCATCAGAAAAATACATTGTCGAAAAAATCCGTTCCTATTATCCGAAACACTCGATTTTGGCGGAAGAATCGGGCGAAAGTCCGGTTGTTATCGAAAATGAACAAAATTGGAAATGGATAATCGATCCGCTGGATGGAACGACGAATTTCGCGCACGGCTATCCTTGTTTTTGTGTAACTCTCGCGCTCGAACATACCGGCGAAATTGTCATCTGCGTAACTTTTGATCCGACCCACAACGAACTTTTTGCCGCCGAAAAAGGGCAAGGCGCAACTTTGAACGGCAGACAAATTCATGTTTCCGACACGGAAAAACTCAGTGAAGCACTTATCGTTACCGGCTTTCCATATAACTTTAAAGAACGCGAAAATTTTGCACGGCATTTGACCGATTTTCTGATTAATTCGCGCGGCGTGAGGCGCGACGGTTCGGCAGCGATTGATATGGCTTATGTCGCTTGCGGACGCTTCGACGGATTTTGGGAAGAAGGCTTAAATCCGTGGGACGTAGCCGCCGGAGTTTTATTGATCGAAGAAGCCGGCGGACGGGTTTCTTATTACGACGATTCGCCGTTCAGTATTTACACACCGCCGATTTGCGCTGACAATGGTTTAATTCACGGTGAAATGCTCGATGTTTTGAAACCTGCTTATTAAACAGCTGATTGGCAGTCAAATAAAAGTCCCGAAGCTAATTTCTAAATACTGCGAACAAATCGCAAAAGACATTTTCAAATCCTAAAATTCTCGCCCTGCTTTAACCTAATTTTTGCTTGTGATAAGCTAATCAACAATTTAGTAATATCGAAAGCAATCAATAAATTATGTCTTGGTTTCGCCGGAACAAACCAAAAATCGAAGAACAACACAAAGACGAGGAGCGCAAGGTTAAAACCGAAGGCATTTTTGTAAAGTGTCTTGAATGCGAAAGTCCGCTTTATAAACGCGAATTGAAAGAATCTCTGCACGTCTGCACGCATTGCGGCTATCATTTTCGGTTCGATGCGCGAAGTCGGCTCGATTCGCTGTTTGACGCAGGCGAATACGAAAAATTGGACGAAGAGGTGATGTCGGCAGATCCGCTCGAATTTATTGACACAAAGCCTTACATCGAACGTATCGAGGCGGCAAAAAAGTCTTCAGGCTTGCCCGAAGCAATCGTATCAGGGACAGGCAAAGTCGGCGGACATCTTGTTTATGCGGGCGCGATGTCAATGGATTTTATCGGTGGTTCGATGGGTTCTGCCGTCGGCGAAAAAATCACGCGCCTGATCGAAAGAGCAATGAAAATGCACGGCGCAGTCGTGATTTTTGCAGCTTCGGGTGGTGCGCGAATGCAAGAGGGAACTTTGAGTTTGATGCAGATGGCAAAAATTTCAGCCGCGCTTGCTCAACTTCACGATGCGCGTCTGCCGTTTGTTTCGGTGTTGACCGATCCGACAACGGGCGGCGTAACGGCGAGTTTTGCGATGCTCGGTGATGTGATAATCGGTGAACCGAAAGCACTTATCGGATTTGCCGAACCGCGCGTGATCGAACAAACGATTCGCCAAAAACTTCCGAAAGGCTTTCAACGCTCGGAATTTCTGCTCGAACACGGAATGCTCGATATGGTCGTTGACCGCCGCGAAATGCGTGACACGATCATTCGCTTGCTCGATTTTATGATGAATCCCGAAATCAAATAACTATGTTGAAAGAAACTTTTATACAAATTTATGAAATGGATTTACGCAAGGTTATCGCCGAAGTAAATCTTTACGAAAACGAAGCTGATTTGTGGAAATTGTCGGCAAATATCACGAATTCGGGCGGCAATCTCGCGCTTCATCTGATCGGTAACATCAATCATTTTTTCGGTGCGAATCTCGGCGGAACAGACTACAAACGGATGCGCGATGCCGAATTTTCCGACAAAAACACTTCGCGTGAACAGATTGTCGAAGATTTGGAAAACGCGATTGAGGTTTTGAAAAACGCGCTCGGAAAATTGTCCGACGAAGATTTTCAAAATGTATATCCCGAAGAACTCGGCGGACGGCAATTAACGAATTTGGCGGTCGTCACCTATATGCTTTCGCATCTCAATTATCATCTCGGACAGATTAATTATCATCGTCGTTTTATTTAAATTTCCGTGAATTTTGCAGAATCGGTCAAATATCTCTACGGTCTCGGTAACGAAGTTTTGGCGATGAAACTCGGGCTTGTGAATATCGGCAAACTACTCACGGCACTCGGAAATCCACAAAATAATTACTTGAAAGTTCAGATCGCGGGAACGAACGGCAAAGGTTCGACTGTCGCGTTTCTCGAATCAATCTGCGTTAATGCGGGCATCAAAACCGGCGCGACAACTTCGCCGCATCTGATTTCCGTGACCGAACGAGTCCGCATCAATGGCGCGGAAATTTCGGAAGAAATTTTTGCCAAATACGCGACACACATCAGAATAGTCAGCGAAAAATTAGTCGAACAAGGCGCACTCGAAACCGTTCCGACATATTTTGAGCAAGTGACAGCGATTGCTTTGTTTGCCTTTGCCGCCGCAAAAGTTGAACTCGCAATTTTGGAAACAGGACTCGGCGGACGTTTTGATGCGACAACCGCCGCTAACGCGGAAATTGTTGCCATTACGCCGATTGATTACGATCATCAGCGAATTTTGGGCGAAACTTTAACCGAAATCGCCGGAGAAAAAGCCGCGATCATTCGTGAAGATACGAACGTCGTTATCGCACCGCAGAAAAAAGAAGCCGAAAAAGTAGTTTTTGGCAAGTGCAGAGAATTTGGCATTGAACCGATAATTCTTTCCGAAGATTTTCAAATAAAAAAACATAATCTTGAAATTAATAAACCGATAATTGCCATCAATTTCTCAACTAAAAATGATGTTTATCACGACATTGTTTTAGGATTAGCGGGCAAACATCAAATTGGGAACGCGTTGGTCGCAGTTAATATCGCCGAAACATTGCGTGAGTTCGGATTTGTAATTGAAAAGGAAGATATTTGGATTGGTTTGGAAAAAGCCCGTCATCAAGGTCGTCTTGAATTCTACAAGGGAATATTATTTGACGGTGCACATAATGTTGCCGGAGCAAAGGTTTTGCGCGAATTTTTAGATGAATTTGTCGAACAACCGATTACAATGATTTACGGTTCGATGCGTGATAAAGACTTAACGGAAATTGCTAAAATTCTTTTTACGAAAGCCGACAAATTGATATGCACAAAGGCTGATAACCCGCGTTCGATGGAAACTTGTGAATTGATAAAATTTGTTCCAGACAACTTATTGAATGACAATGTTTTTAAGGTCGAAAATGTCGAAAGTGCAATCAAAAAAGCGCGTGAAATTTCGTCTGAAAATAATTTGATCTTGATTACAGGCTCGCTTTATCTGGTCGGCGAAGCGCAAAATCTCTTGAAAAACAGCGTCTGAAAACGGGAGAATTTTATGAAAAAAACTTTTGTGTTTTATGGTATTTTGATTTTATTTTTATTTTCACTGACCATCTTTGGACAAAATTTACGAGCAACTTCGTTTGAAATTAAATTTGTCGAAGGAGAATATAACGGCGGAGATTTGATAATTAAGGTCAACGGTAAAAAGCGCAAAATTACCGCCGAAGCACAGGATGCTTGGATTGTGAATGGCGGAAAAGATGTTGTTTATTCAGTCAATGAAAAAAACCGGGGTTTTGAAGGTGAAGGGCAAGGACTCGAAATTTATAATGTTGCCACTCGTAAAATCCGCCACATTATGTCGGAATACAGCGTTGTTACAGGTTTGACGGAAACAAAATCGAGCAACGGCGCGACGGCTCTACTGATTAGTATGGGCGATGGCGGGCTCGGTGGTTCGTATCTTGCTGTGGTTGATCCGAAACGCGGACAGGTTTTGAGTCTCAATTTTGCCGAACTGTTAGAGATCAAAGGCGATAAGATCAATTTGGCTTTTTACAAAGAAGATGATTGGGAAGTAATTAATGAAGGCAGGGATTGGAACGAGACGAAAGGTAAAAGTGCGATTGCCAAGCCGACTAAAGTTAAGCCGGAAAAAACTCAAACCTTGGATTTAATTGAGGTCTTGAAAAGCAAGATTATTTACAACAAAACAAATGAAGAATTGGGCGAAGAATATCAGCGAAAATATAGCAATTTAAGGATTTTTTTGTGGCGACCAAATGATAAAATCCCTGAAGGAAAAGAATATTTTTTGATGGCTGTCATCAGAGAATTTCCCAAAACAATTACGCCTCTTCGAGTTGCATTGGAATCATTATTTGCCGGGGCGGATAAATATGAACTTGAAACCGGTTGGGAATCAGCCGTTTTCGGGATGAAGTTTGAGGGCGTAATTTTTAAAAATGGCATCGCCACCATCAAATTCTCTCAACCCAAAATAAAAAAAGAAATGCCGTCGTATGCGCCAAAGATGTTTTTAGAATCAGTTGAAAAAACTGCCAAACAATTTTCAACGGTTAAACAAGTCGAGATTTGCGAAATTGGCGGTATAAGCAATGCTTTTGATATAACTCCGCAATTTCTTAAATGTAATTAATTTACAGCTTTTCAACCTTTCTGCTCATTGTCGTGATTCTGATAGAATTGGGCAATGAGCAGAAAACATTGGACAGATGAAAAACTCTTTTCCAGACTTATCAATAATAAATCTGACCGCACCTATTGGGACAATATTCGGGAATTACGCTCAAGATGTAACGAATATGTTTTCAAAAAAAGTTACGAACTTGCCCAATCAAATTTAACCAAAGAAAAAATAATCGGGATTGATATTTTGGCTCAATTAGGTTCGGGAAAAAGACCATTTCAAAAGGAAACCCTCAAACTATATTTTGAACTTTTGAAAAGTGAGGAAAATTCGGAAGTTTTAATGTCAATTTTATATGGAATTGGACACAATAATTATAAAACTCTTACAAAATCTCAGATTGAGGTTTTAGCAGTTTTCAAAAATCATAAGGATAAATTTATCCGTCAAGGATTGGTTTCCGCTCTTTCAGGAGTAGATAATCCAATAGCGATTGATACTCAAATATTTTTAATGAATGACAAGATCGCTTCAATCCGGGATTGGGCAACATTCTCAATCGGAACTCAAATTTACAGAAATAACAAAAAAATTAGAAATGCTTTGTGGGAAAGAGTGGATGATAACCACCAAGACACAAAATTGGAAGCGATTGTTGGTTTGGCGAAGCGGAAAGATAATCGAGTTAAGAAAATAATAAAGCGAGAACTGTTTGACTGAGAGTTCGGCAATTTATTATTTGAAGCAATTGAGGAACTTAGCAGATAAAAATTAGGTAGTGAACTAAAAGTAATGTTATTTGAAAATTAAGGAGCAATTTCTTGTAATAGATTCAGCTATGAACAATCAAGAAATCGCTCTATCGAACAAGTTGACTTGTCCTAGTTGTCAATTATCGCATATTAAGAAAAACGGTCATACTTATTACGGCAATCACGCATTATCAATGTCGGTTGTGTGATCGCCAGTTTGTCGTCCGCCGTGAAACAGTTTCTTCAGCAAAGAAAGAACTTGTTAAAAGCCTCTTGCTTAAAAGGATCTCTTTACGCGGTATTTGCCGGGTGCCGGGAATTTCACTTTGCCGGTTATTGCATTTCATTGAATCGCTTTATCTGACAAATCCTGATGATTTGAACTTTCAGATGTCGGCTGAGGCTGAAATCGAGTTGTTCCTAATTGAAGCCGCTGAACTTTGGTCATTTGTCGCAAAGAAAGAAAACAAACGGTGGATTTGGTTGATTCCGGGAAGACGAACTCGCCAAATTATTGCTCTGCATATTGGCGATAGAAGTCAAAAATCAGCCGCTGCGGTGTGGGCGAAAGTCCACCGGCGGTCAAAGCCCAAGCCTTAGTTCTAACTGACCGCCGGGAAGCCTACGGATTAGCGATTTCACCTGAGTAACATACGGTGTGCGGCAAACAAAGTGGACAAGTATCATTGATCGAACGCTTTGACTGCACACTCCGACAACGAGTTTAACGGCTCGTGCGAAAAAGTTTAGCATTTTCAAAGACCGATTGGTTTCACGAGCAAAGCCATCAAGTCTTTCATTTCACATTATAATTTGGAATGTCAAAGAAAATACTTTGCGACTTGAGCATATATTTGCCGACCAACCCTGATGCGCCGCCGCCGCGATTCCGATGATAATCACCGAAACCCAGAGATTGTCCGTTACCGAAGCGTAAAAAAACCGGAACGACTAACAGAGCGCAAATCAACATCGCGGTTTTTCTTCCTGCATTTACACTCCAACCGCGTTTGATCAAATTTGAAGAAAGCCAACCGCCGCCAATCGAACCGAAATCGGCGATAACGTAAATAATAATCAGCGGCAAACCGAGTTGTAAAATATTCAGTCCGAATTTTGCATTCAAAAATTTCGGCAGCCAAAAAAGATAAACCCACCAGATCGAATCGGTCAAAAATTTTCCGATGGCTAACGCCCACGTTTGCTTGTGCGGAATCAGACGCGCCAGCGAATGTCCCATCGAGGCAATTGACCAAAATACTATGGCAAACGAAAAACCTCGGCGCGTTCCGAATTTGTCCATCAAACCGCCGACGACGAGCAAACCGATGGCATAAGCCGCCTGAAATGCCGTGTTGACAAAACCATATTCGGCTTCGTTGCAACCGATCTGGGCTTTGAAAGCGTCGTCCGTGGCGAGAATTCCGAGAACTTGCCGGTCAACGTAATTTATTGTTGTGGCGAAAAACAAAAGAGCGCAGATTATTCAACGATATTTACCGATTTTTCCGACGATTCCGTCGTCATAATTTGCCGCTTCGATTGCCGATTCGACCGCACTTGTGCCTGTCCCGATCGGCGCGACGACGATTGACGTTTTCGGTTCGTTTATTTCTTCAAAGGTTTTGCCGGTATCATTCATTTTCAGACCTCATTATTTTGTGTTTTTCATAAATTTTGCTTACAAAGTTATGAAATGCGGGGATATTAAATGTAAAAACGGTTAATTTATAAACTTAAAATATCCGGCGAAAAATATTTGCATTCTTCAATTTCAACAACGATCTGCGGAAAATTCGGCGTTGCCGTAATGATGTCGATGCCGTTTTCGCCGACAATGACGGTTTCTTCGGTCTTCGCTCCCGTGATTGAAGGATTCCAGGCAAACGCCTGATTCAGCCTTACTTTTTCTGTTGAATTCGGATACGCCACCCAATCGCGCGTTTTGTAGCCCGCCGCGCCGCCTTGATGATGAAGTTTTTCTTCACCCGCAAAATTTTCCGCCGCGTAAGCGTCCGTCGCAGTTTTGAATAGTTCCGCGCCTGTCGTATCTTTTTTGGTCGCCGCCAGAATTTTTGCATTAACGCGGGCGCAAGCGTCGGTTCTTTTTTTGATTCGTCGGGAATTTTGCCGTCACAAATAACTCGCGTAAGTGAAGCAATTAAACCGTTTCTTTGGGCGCAGACGACGATCATTAAAACTTTTTCCCAGCGTTTTTTCGGTCGGAATAAGATGACGAAATCTCTGTATTCTTTCATCTGCCGCCGCCAAATTTACAATAGAATTGATATTTTTGGCGGCAAGCGCATTTTGTGTCTTTCGCGCAATTTCAATTTCGCTTTCACCGATTTTTAAAGACTCAATAATTTCATTAAAAGTTTCCCCGGCATCTTTTCCGAGTTTGCGAAATCGTTCGATTTCCGGTTTAGTCAATTCGTAACGACAGTTTGCGATGTCGCCTTCGACAATCGGTGTTTGCGCGTTCAAGAACAAATCCGCACCGAGCGCATCGCCATTTTGTAAAAGTGTTTGAGCCTTTTTCGTCAAAAATTCCGAAGAAATTTTTTCGTCTTCCCATGCAAAATCAATCGGTTCGAAGTCATCTGCGGAAATTTCTTCTTCGAGCATTCGCGGCATTTCTATTCCATTTGCCAAAACAAATTTTTTGCCGTCGTTTCTGATTAAAATCGAAGCCGCGCCGTTTTCTCTGCTCAAGTCAATTCCGTTATGCTTGCCTGCCGTGATCCACGCGAAATTATGTTGAGAATTAATCAAAACGCCGCCGAGTTTTTTTTCAGCGAGCATTTTTACGATCCTTTCGGTTTTTTCTCCGATTTCAAAATTCACAAAAAAAACAAACAATTTGAAAGCACGGATTTTCACGGATAAACACCGAATGAAGAAAAATTATTCAATAAATATATTGATTTATCTGTGTTAATCTGTGGTAAATAGTCACTTATTGATTAACGCCGCTCGCTAAAAATCCGCCATCAACCACCAAAATTTCACCTGTCACAAAACTTGCTGCGTCGGACGCTAAAAATACCGCCGCGCCCGCGAGTTCTTCGACTTTCCCGAAGCGTTTCATCGGCGTTCGCATTTGAAATTCCCTGCCTCGTTCGGTTGATTCCAAAAGTTCGCGGTTTAGATCGGTTTTGAAAACACCCGGCGCGATGGCATTGACGTTCACGCCTTAAGAAGACCATTCGACTGCCAAAGATTTAGTGAAACTGGCGACTGCCGCCTTACTTGCCGAATACGCCGCGACTTCAAAAAGCGAAACAAAGGTCGAGAGCGAAGCGATATTTATAATTCGCCCGTAACCATTTTCGAGCATCTGTGCACCGAAAATCTGACAGGAACGCAAAGTGCCATTCAAGTTCGTTTCCAAAATATCGTTCCAATCTTCCTCGCTGAAATCAAGCGTCGGCGCGCGTATAGTGCGACCGGCGGAATTTACCAAAATGTCAACTTTGCCAAACGCAGAAACCGTTTTGCTCAAAAGATTTTCAAGCGATGCACGGTTGGCAACGTCCGATACAACCCGCAGAGAACGCCGCCCGAAAGATTCGATCTCGTTTGCCGCAGTTTCCACTTGATCGATTCGGCGCGAAGTCGGTATAACGTCTGCGCCGGCTTACGCCAAACCGTGCGCGATAGCGCGTCCGATGCCGGAAGTTCCAACAATTACAACTGCCGTTTTACCAATTAATTCTAATGTTTTGAGACTCATTTTTGACTGTTGTTATAGAAAATCAAATATTGCTGCGAATGTGCCTACATCCGAAATTTTTTTCAGATCGTCTATTTTAATCTATTTAGCTTGAAGAAAAAATAGTTACGATTAAATATTTTATTTAAAGACAAAGGTATTACCAATCAGCAAAATTATTTATAATTTGTAACATCCGCGAATATTTTTTGTCAAACAATTATAGAAATGAATGTTACGAAAATATGTTTGATTATTAAGAGATATGTAGTCTTGAATTATTTGCCCAATTTGATAAAAATTATCTGCGATACTAAATTGGTTTGACCAAATTAATATTTGTAATCAAAAGTTATTCTGCAATTAACTACTTTAATCTTTTCAAGGCACAATAAAAGAAAAAATGGACGCTTCAAAATCCAGAGATACAAAACGCCGGGAGGTCGGCGAAAATATTTAGTTGACGATTGACGATTCGCAATTAGTTGAAAAATTTACAAAAACGTCGGTTTCAGCTTACAAATATGAAATTTTGGACTAGGAAGAAGCCGTCGGAAAAGCAATGTTTGATGAGCTGAAAGAATCTGTTGCTGCCAAAAACGGTGATGATCTGGTAATAATTCTTTTGGGCGGACGCGGCGCACAGTCAATGTATAGAATTTTGGGCAAAAAAGCCGAAACCGAAGAAATTGACGAAATGCTCGCAAAACTCCACGTTTTCACACAAGACGCGCTTGCCCCGATGAGAATGGAAAACGGTCTGAGTTTTGTGCGGGATTTTGAAAGATTATTAGGCGATTCTTTTTTTAAGAAAATTAAAAGTTTTACCCCGATGAAGACCGATGCTAAAAATTTAGAAGACGGTTTGATCAACTATCTTGATATATTGAACAGTTTGGGCGGAATCGATCTGTTTTTTCTAGGGTTCGGACCGGAATCCGAAGCGGCTTCGCCTTTGGCTTATATCAAACCGAGTTCGGGAGCAAAATATGCCGATTTAGCGGGAATAATTCCAATTTCATAAAGTATCCTGGAACATCATATTAACAAATTCAAAGTCGGATGCAGTCAAATTTCCGAACAGGACGAAGCCGAATGCCGCGCTGTCACACACATTCTAACACTCGGTCCGGCGGCGATTTTAGACGCGAAAAAAGTTGTTCAATCAATTGTCGATGCCGACACTGCACCGGGCAAAAAGACGAGTTTCAGGCGAGTTTTAGAAACCCAGATTTTCGATGATTTTGATAAACGAGCAAAGCAATTGGACGAAAATCCGGGACTTTGGCTGCGTCTTTATCCTAATGTCAGAACATTAGTTTTACCCGATCTATTAGAAGTCTGATCTTTATCTTTTATGATGAATGTTATTACTGAAAAAGCTTCTTCAATCAGCGATTACGCGATAATTGTTGACTCACGCGATAACGTCGCAGTGGTCAAAACGGAAACCGGAAAAGATTTAAGAATAACTTTGCCTAGTCAAAAAATTATTGAAATTAAAGATGCGATTCCGCCCGGACATCGTTTCGCCACTCGTGCGATTCCGGCGGGTAATTTCGTTTGCCAGTATGGGCAGCCGATCGGAACATCGCTGGGGATCGACGCGGGTGAATGGATTTCGCACGAAAATATGTCGAATGACGTTCCGGTCGTGTGCGATATGCCGGAAGATTTGCACACGCCCGCGCCTGATCAAAAAAATGCTGCCGGTCGTCAATGAAACGGTGCGCGAAGAAGTTTCATTGAGCGAACTCGTTCTGGGTGTAAAATGCGGCTCGAGCGACGGTTTTCCGGGGATTTCGGCAAATCCGGCACTTGGACGTGCGGCTGATCTGGTTGTGAAAAACGGCGGAACTGTTCTAATTACGGAAGTTCCCGAATTTTGCGGTGCGGAACATATTCTGGCAAATCGCGCGAAAGATGCCGAAACCGGACGCGCAATTTATCAAATGATCGATTGGTTCAAAGAATACGCCGGAAAATTCGGCGGCGTTTTGAATAATAATCCGTCGCCGGGAAATATTGCCGGCGGACTTTTAAATATCACCATCAAATCGCTCGGCGCGTTGGCAAAATCCGGCACGACGCGCGTCGAAGGCGTAACGGAATACGGCGCGGCACCAAAAAATAAAGGTTTGAACTTGATGCAAGGTCCCTGTTACGATCAGGAATCAACTCCGGCACTTGTCGCGGGCGGTGCAACCATCGTCGTTTTCACGACCGGAAACGGAACAACTATCGGAAACGCCATCGCACCTGTTATCAAACTCGCCTCAAATAATCGTGTTTTTGAAAAAATGCGCCGCGACATAGACATTTTGGCAGAAAGTATTATCGAAGGTACTGAAACGATCGATGAAGTAGGTGAGCGCGTTTTTGAGCATATTCAGAAAGTAGCGAGTGGTGAAACTTCGACCCGGGCAGACGAAAATAAGCATCGTGAGTTTCAGTTTTGGGCAGAACAAACAGTAACATTATAAGAGATGGCAGAAATATGTGAAGTGAATTATTGCTTCAAATTTAAAGGATTCTGCTTAAATACTGATGAATAATCTGTTATCGGGGACGACCAATAAAGCGCAAACCAGTATCTTAAATCCGGCTAAAACAACCCGTATGCTGCTTCGCCTGATTCGTGCTTTACAGCCGATTTCCCGTATAGAGATTGCGCGGCGATTAGGGGTTAACCGGAGCACTGTTACAGATATTGTGAAGCCTTTGCTCAATGGCGGCATAATTCGTGAAGAAGCCTATCAAACGGATGACGGAAATCGTCCGCAGGGGCGACCGCCGATCGGTTTGTGTTTTAATGACAAGGATGATTTTTTTGTCGGTTTGAATTTAGGTGTGCGGCATTCACAGGTTGGATTGGCGACAATTTCAGGAGATATTTTGGCGGAGGAAGAATTTGAAACACCTTCGGATCCGTCAATCGCTTTGAAAACTGCGCGTAAAACAATTGAACAATTATGTGCCGGTGTCGAAGATCGAACATTGCGAACTATTGGAGTCAGCGTTCCCGGACCGACTGATGAAACACGCCGGAAATTGCTTTATGCGCCGCATCTCGGCTGGTCGGACATAGCTATTGCCGAGGAATTGTCTTTTGGCAGTGTTCCTATTATTGTTGAAAACGATGCAACGGCAGCCGCGATATTCGAATCCAGAATGAAATTGCGCCAATCGACCGATAATTTTTTAAATAATTTTATTTTGGTAAGGTCAGGAACAGGAATCGGTGTCGGGCTGGTAATAGATGACGAGATTTATCGAGGGACGGGGCGAAGTCAGGGTTTTGCCGGAGAATTCGGACATATGACGATTGTAGCGGGCGGCAAAGCGTGCGCTTGCGGAAATCGTGGATGTTGGGAAAAATATGCCTCGGCATCATCGGCGGCAACCCTTTACACTGGAGATCGCGCCGCTTTTGACGGCACGAAAATGCCGCGTTTTGTCGAGATAGTCGCTCGCGCCGAGGGCGGAGAAATCAGAGCGCAAAAAACACTAGAAAAGATCGGCGAATATCTCGGAATCGGTATTGCTAATGTGATAATGGGTGTTGGCGTGCAGCAGGTAATTGTTAGCGGTAGATTGGTTTACGGTTGGAAATATATTAATAAATCGCTGCGTGATGCGGTCAAAAGGAGCATTGTCGGCAAAACAACGGATTGGACAATCGAGTGCGGAGAACCGAAGGGATCGGCAATTGGCGGAGCTTTAGAAGTGGCGGTTGAGGAATTTATTGCAAACGGAATGGTAGTTTGAAAACATAAATATTTGCCGAATAAGCAAAATAAACTCATTAGATATAATACTTAATAAATGAAAAATCGACGGAAAAAGACTCTCTTGCCATTATTTCTTTTGCGTGCAAAACTAATATAAAGCCAAGTTACTTGAATAAACTTAAAGACGCAGTATTTTCAGTTTCTCACGCAGTCAGTTATAAACTTTTCAACAAAAATCAAATGTGAACGGAAACAGAATTCCGATTAAGAAAAATGGCGGTAACATTTCAACAGCACATCGTTCAGGAACAACCGCATCTGTCGGGCTCTTCGATAGAAGTTCAATGGATGCTCTCAGGCATTGTCTTTGCTACCAAGATGATTCAGGCGCAGGTGCGCCGCGCCGGTCTGATAGATATTTTGGGTTCGGTGAGTAAAATCAATGTGCAGGGCGAAGTTCAGCAAAAACTCGATATTTATGCAAATGAAACTTTGATAAACTGTCTGAAAATCCGCGAAAGCATCGCCATCATCGCGTCGGAAGAAAACGAACACCCGATTGAAATTCATCACGGTTCGCCGAACGCCCGTTACGCCATTGTTTTCGACCCGCTCGACGGTTCTTCAAATATCGATGTCGCCGTCACCATCGGCACGACTTTTTCAATCTTTAAACGACCTGAAAATCCCGATGCAAACGATCCGTTGCAATGGATTTTACAGCCCGGAAAGCAGCAGATTGCTGCCGGATACATCGTTTACGGTTCGTCAACCGTTTTGGTTTACAGCGTCGGAAACGGCGTTCACGCCTTTACGCTCGATCCGTCAATCGGTTCTTATATTCTGACTCACGAAAATATAAAAATGCCGTTTCAAGGTGAGTATTATTCAATCAATGAAGCCTACAGCGACAAGTTCGGTGCACCTTACAATGAATACGTCAGCCGTCTGAAGAGCGGCGCGTTGGGCAAAAAATACTCTTCGAGATTTGTCGGTTCGATGGTCGCGGATTTTCACCGCACACTTTTGAGAGGCGGAATTTTTTTATATCCGACCAACACCGATTATCCCGAAGGCAGACTGCGCCTGTTATACGAAGCAAATCCGATTGCCTTTATCGCCGAACAAGCCGGAGGAAAATCAACCAACGGCGATCAGCCAATTCTTGAAATTCAGCCGACCGGATTGCATCAACGAACTTGTCTGGTTGTCGGCGGACAGTTTGAAATGAATGAATTTGAAAAATGTATGGAATCTTTTGCCGTCTAATTGACGTTTTCAAATTCGCCCGCGCCGTCGCAGGCTGTTGAAATTAAAGTTGCCGGTTCAATTCCCGTTTGATTAAGATACTCATTATAGATTTTCTCCTGAAATGCAGCCGAATTTTGTTTTTTAACTAAATTGACGGTTGAACCGCCAAAACCGCCGCCGATCATTCGCGCTCCTGAAACTCCCGAAAAAGTTGCGGCAATTTTAACCATTATATCCAATTCGTTGCAACTTATTTCAAAATCGTCTTTCATACTCAGATGAGAAGCGAACATTAATCCGCCGAATTTCTTCAAATCATTATTTTTTAAGGCTTGCGCCGCCAATAATGTGCGTTCGTTTTCGATGATAATATGACGCGCACGCCGCATAATGTTTTCGGGCAGTTCGTTTTTATGCTTTTCGAAATCCTTCAGACTGACATCGCCCAATTGTTTTATTTCAGGCAAATAATTCTGCAAAATCTCAACTGCTTGTTCACATTCGGCGCGGCACGTGTTGTAACCGGAAGCCGCTAAATCGTGTTTGATGTTAGTGTTGCAAATGACGATTTCGTATTCGCTCAAATCGAGCGGAACATTTTGAAATTCCAAACTCCGGCAATCGAGCAAAAGCGCGTGATCTTTTTCAGCGTTTGCGGAAACGAATTGATCCATAATCCCCACATTTGCGCCGACAAATTCGTGCTCGGTTTGCTGTCCGAATTGCGCCAAAAGAGTTTTATCAATATCGTAACCGTTTATTTCACTTAAAGATAAGCCGATCACGACTTCGAGCGCGGCGGAAGATGAAAGTCCCGCGCCGCTCGGCAAATCCGACCAGATCAAAACATCCGCGCCGCCGATCTTAAAATTATTTCTTTCCAAAATCCGCGCCATGCCTTCAATATAATTAAGCCAGAAACCTTTTTTTTGCAGCGTCGTTTCGTCCAAATCGAACTCCGCCGTTTCCGTGAGATTTACGGAATGAACCCGAATTTTCCGGTCGTCGCGCAGAGCTATTGCCGCCGCCGCTTCTTTGTTAATCGCCATCGGCAAAACAAAACCGCCGTTGTAATCGGTGTGTTCGCCGATCAAATTAACTCTTCCCGATGCGCGAAAAAGTTTCGGTTCGTTTTGAAAAATACTTTTGAATTTTTGTCTTAAAAACTTTGCATTGATCATTTAATTTCTCAAACATTATTTAGCTTCGCACTTTTTTTTACATTTTGTGTGCAAATTTTTAAGCAAAAATTCAACTAATCCGACCACAGCGCGGGTTTGCGAATCCACGAATGATTTTTCAGTTCTTTTAATAAATTTTCGTCCAGTTTTCCTTTATCGCTCGCCGCGATGTTTGATTCAACGTGATTTAATTTTCTCATTCCGGGAATTATTGTCGAAACCGTGTCGTTGCTCAAAATAAAACGCAGAGCCGTTTCTGCAAGTGTCGAATTTTCCGGCACGAGCGGTTTTAGATCGTTTGCGCGTTCAACTGACGGAATCAAATTTTCCGGCGTAAAATAACCTTTGCGCCAGTCGCCTTCGGGGAAAGTCGTGTTTTTTGTTAAATTTCCCGTCAAAGTTCCTTCATCAAACGGCACACGGGCGATGACGGCGACATTCATTTCTTCGCAGGCGGGAAAAAGTTCATCTTCGGGATTTTGATCGAAAATATTGTAAATCACCTGCACCGAATCAATTTTTCCGCTTTTCACGGCTTTTACGCCGTTCCATGGTTCCCAACGATTTATCGAAATTCCGCAAGCCGAAATTAAACCTTGTTTTTTCAAAGAATCGAGCATATCCGACCAACCGTTTTCGTCCGTCCAATCGTCGTTCCAGGTGTGAATTTGCAGCAAATCGAAACTCTCAAGTCCGGCATTTTTCAAACTTTTGTGCATAAATTCTTCAATGTGTTCGGGCGGATAACATTCTTCCAAACTGTATTCCGGCAAAGTTGGATATTTCATATTTTTCGGCGGAATTTTCGTTGCCGTATAAAGTTTTTTGTCGGGATTTGCGCGAATTAATCTGCCCAGAAGATTTTCGCTGCGTCCATCGCCGTAAACATACGCCGTATCAAAAAAATTGCAGCCTAAATCGACGGATTTTTGCAAAGATTTCAGCGATTCTTCATCGTCTGAACCGCTCCAGCCGCCCATTCCCCACATTCCGTAACCGATGTCGCTGACCTTCCAGCCCGTTCTTCCAAATGTTCTGTAATTCATAATTTCCCTCTTTTATTAAAAATTTTGTTTGCAATTTGTAAATTTTTCAGCGTAAATTTGACCTGATGAACGAAAAAAAATTGTCGTCGGCAAAGGTTTTCCGAACAGTAATTTAACGATCTCCGAACTGTGCTCGATCGTTTCGGACGCATTGGCGCAAATTGAGCCGAATTCCCGCGTTTTGGCTATTATCGCGGATAAAACGCGCGACGACAATACTCATTTGTTATTTCCGTTTGCCGCAAAAATTTTAGCGGAACGCCGCTCGAAAAAATCAAAGAACTCATCGCCCAATCAGGTGAACTCGAAGCAAATCTCTGCGTTGGCGCGCATTTATGACAATGTTTCGTCCAAAGTGTTGGATAAACTTGATACATATGGAATTCCTTATTTTCGACACTAATAATTTATGAAAAAGCTACGATTATCTGAAACTTCAAATCTGAATTTGTCAAAATGGTTACAAGAAACTGAGATTGAATCTTTGAAGTCTAACAAAGATTTAAAGTTTGCTTTGGAAATTTTCGGAAGCGAATTTTCAAAGGATTTAGATTTTTCACCAAATTCTCTTCAAGAAATAGAGACTAAATATAGGTTTATTCATCAAAATTTAGATAAGAATGACAGAGATTTACTTGAGCGGCTTATAGCACTTTATTTAGGTCAGGTTTTGGTAAGAAATAAACAGGCATATTGGGAGATTTATGAAGGAAAATATCACACATTATCTCCAATCACTATTAATATAAATAAGAAAAATTTAGACGTTTTTGGTTTTTGTCAGAATTTGACAACTAATAAAAATTTGAAAGGAGCAAAGAGCAACAATTCATTATTGTTCTTTTACGAAAAAGCAGAAAGTTTATCGTTTTGAGTTTCTTTTAAGGCTTTATCTGTTTAGGTATTTCTACGAAAGCAATATTTTGACAGCGAGAAAGCAATCTCGTCAATTTCTATTAAGGCGAGTGGAAAGCGGCAAAAGATTTAGCCATCGGCGATGAAGTTCTGCAAGCGGACGGCACTTGGTCAACGGTTGAATCGGTTGCCGTTCGAGAATCGGGCGCGAAGGTTTATAACTTTGAGGTCTTTGACAATCACAATTATTTTGTCGGTGAAAATGGCACGCTGGTTAACAATGATTGTAATTCTCCAAGTCTGTCCGAAGCAAGAGAACTTAAAAATGCAGGATTAACTAAAGCTGAACGAAGGTCATTTTTTGAAACAGGTAAGACAGGCGATGATATTGAACTATTTCACGGTAGTCCGAAGTTTCAAGGCGATAAATTCGATTTGGATTTAGTTGGTAAAAATCGTCGAGAATTTCATTTAACTTCAAAAGATGAGGCAATATTTATGTCTGATGATCTGCCAAGAATATTACAAGGATACGGAAGAAATGGAGATATGGTCAGAACATTAGTTCCTCGTAAATTCGCTGAAAAAACATATCAGGTTACTGGTGTTGGCGGTGAATATAAATTTACTAATTTAACCCAACAAGACATAATTAACCGGAATATAGAAATTAAGCCATATAGACAAGCATTAGAGTGGATGTTCAAGAAAAAATAATGAAATATATTAGCCCTTTATATGGACATTTACCGCGCCGAGATGTGTATTTAGACTTAACTTCAAAAGATGTTGTTGGTTATGTTGGAACAATTGTGTTTTGTATTTTACTTTCAAAAGTATCAGAACTGGATTTTCCTTTAGATAAACAACTTTCTTTTATTTACAAGAAAATTAGCAAGGATTGTTACAGTTTTCTTAGATTGGTTGCGGAAATATCAGGATTAGATGTGCGACTAGGACAGAATGAAATATCCTATTGTTTAGAGGAATTTGAAAATCTCGAAGACTCTGAAAGTTTAGACCAATTGATAATTACAACAAGTATAGCATTGTATTTGGGGGACAAAAATGCAGATGTAAATTGTGAGGATTTAGAAAAATTTCAAGCACTAATTAAAAAAATAATTTTTATCAAGCTAACTAATTTAATACAGTCAATATTAGATATTAGACTTAACACAAATAAGGAAGAGCAAAAAAACTTAATCTCGCCTTTAAATCATAAATTTCAAAAACTTTACAACATATTAAATAAATTTCTCAGTGATAAATACTCTGAAGATTTGAAATTAACCTTCAAAACTGCTATTACCAATTGGTTGGAACTTGTTGGAGTAGAATTTCCAGAATCTGAAGTAATTTTAGAAGTGAGAAGAGAGTTGGAAAAAATGTAAATAACTTGTAAATGCGAATCAGTAGTTGAAAAATTAATTAGCAAAACAACAAAAGAACGGTAGATCGGGCGGTTAATGTCGGACAAGGACTTGCCAATACTGTGAACACTATTCAAGAAGGCAATTACGGCTGGGCGGCATTCTCGGCAGGTTTGACGCTTCTCGGAGTCGGCGGTTTGCGGAGTTCGGCACGGGAACTCAATCAAGCAATCAAAGTCAGTGATAAGGTAGCGGATTATCAGCGAGTGTTGAATAGTGCTATGGCACATAGAAAGTCTTCTCCTTTTCCTTTTGTCGCTAACAAAATTCTAGGAAAAGACTTTATTTTTTCAAATACCGGTAACTAGCAACTTGGGTTATTTAAGGAAAAAATAAATGGCAGCTTCTGTAAATAATTTCGACTCTTTAGATGAGAACAACATCAGTAAATCTAAAATCTGGCAAGTGATCGGCGCGTCGAGCGTCGGGACGATGATCGAATGGTATGATTTTTATATTTTCGGCAGTTTGGCTGGAATTATTTCGCCGCTTTTTTATCCGCCGGGAAATGACACATTTGCTTATATTGCTTATTTGGCAACCTTTGCTGTCGGTTTTATTGTCCGACCTTTCGGTGCATTGTTTTTCGGGCGCATCGGCGATCTGGTCGGGCGAAAATATGCTTTTCTTGTAACGCTTTTGATTATGGGCGGTGCGACGGCTGTTATCGGGTTTTTGCCGACTTATGCGCAAATCGGAATTGCCGCGCCGATTATTTTACTGTTAATTCGCGTTTTTCAAGGTCTCGCGCTCGGCGGCGAATACGGCGGCGCGGCGGTTTATGTCGCTGAACACGTTCCCGATAATAAGCGCGGTTTTTACACTTCATTTATTCAAATTACTGCAACTTTAGGTTTATTCGTTTCGCTCGCCGTAATTTTGGTCGTCCAAAATACCATGAGTGCGGAACAATTTGCGGGCAAAACAGAAGCCTTCGGCGGTTGGCGAATTCCGTTTTTAATCTCGATTTTTCTCGTCGGTATTTCGCTTTACATTCGTCTGAAAATGAAAGAGTCACCGATTTTCCGGCACGTTAAAAGCGCGGGATTGACTTCGGCAAGTCCGCTTATCGAAGCGTTTACGAAATGGAAAAATCTAAAAATCGTTTTGATTTCTCTATTCGGTGCAACTGCCGGACAAGGCGTTGTCTGGTATACCGGACAATTTTACGCGCTCTTTTATATGCAGTCGATTTTGAATATTGATAAGACTTCGGCAAATTATATTATTGCCATCGCGCTTTTATTCGGAATGCCGTTCTTTGTATTTTTCGGCGCATTGTCCGATAAAATCGGTCGCAAATGGATAATTATGCTTGGCTTGCTGCTTGCCGTCGTTACCTATATTCCGATCTATAAAGCGATGCAGTTCGTTTCAGGTTCAAATGTCGTAACTGCAACTTCGGAAGCCGAAAAAGCGACCGGCGCGATTAAATTAATTCCAAAAACGGTAGATTCTAACGGTAACTTGACAGACGCGCCGAAGGTTTTGCCCTATACGACATTCGGTAATTTACTTTCAAACACCACGACCTGGACTTTGATCTTATTAATTTTTATTCAGGTAATCTGGGTAACGATGGTTTACGGACCGATTGCCGCATATTTGGTCGAGGCGTTTCCGGCAAAAATTCGATACACTGCACTTTCATTGCCATATCACATCGGCAATGGCGTTTTCGGCGGACTTCTGCCGCTGATCGGATTGTCAGTCATTGCTTCAACCGGCAATATTTACGCCGGACTTTATTATCCGATGACCGTTGCGGGAATTACATTTATTGTCGGTTCGATACTTTTAAAGGAATCGCGCGATGTCAAAATCTGGGAAGAGGTAAATGCCGGACAAGTCTGAAAAATATCCGACACCAACACTTAAAACTTCTACTTTTTACCGGTCTTGGAAAATAGGCTAAACTATTTCTGTCGGAGTCAGTTGAAATTTTTCAAGACTTATCCTTGTCTGACTTGTATTTCCTGCAATCAGTTTCTAATCTGTATATTACGATTCAATAAACAAAGAAATAAATCATACCAAATGAAAATTGTAGTTATCGGCAGTGGATTCGGCGGACTTTCGGCGGCGATTCGTCTTCAGGCAAACGGACATCAAGTTACGATTGTTGAGAAACGCGATAAACCCGGCGGTCGTGCTTACGTTTATGAACAGGACGGTTTTACATTCGATGGCGGTCCGACGATTATTACCGCACCGTGGCTGATTGACGAACTTTTTACGCTGGCGGGCAGTAAGACGAATGAATATGTCAAACTCGTCAAACTCGATCCTTTTTACAATATTCGATGGGAAGACGGCACGGTTTTCAATTATAACGACGATAAAAAAAATCTGGCAGCGCAAATCTGTAAAATAAATCCTGCCGAAGTTGATAATTATAAGCGTTTCGCCAAGGATTTAGACGAAATCTATCGTGTCGGATTCGAGTTAATCGACAAGCCTTTCACAACTGTTTGGGATATGGTCAAAGTCGTGCCGCAAATGATAAAACTGCGCTCCGACCGTTCGGTTTACAAATTTGCATCGCGTTATTTCAAAGACGAAAAAATGCGCGAAGCCTTTAGCTTTCATCCGCTTTTGATTGGCGGCAATCCGTTTACCTCGACTTCGATCTACGCGATGATTCACGAACTCGAACAAAAATTCGGCGTGTGGTTTGCGATGGGCGGCACGGGTGCGTTGGTTCAGGCGTTGGCAAATCTTTTTATGGACATCGGCGGCGAGATTTTTTTAGAGGCAGAAGTTGATGAAATTTCGATAAAAAACGGCAAGGCGAATGGCGTAAAAATGAAATCGGGCGATTTTCTCGCGGCGGATGCGGTTGTTTCAAATGCCGATGTCGCCTTTACTTATTTGAATTTGATTCCGAAAGAATTTCGCCGAAAATACACGGATGAAAAGGTCAAAAAAATGACTTATTCGATGTCGCTTTTTGTTATCTATTTCGGCACGAATCGTCAATACGAAAATATGGCGCATCACGAAATAATTTTGGGCAAGCGCTATCGCGGACTTTTGGCGGACATTTTCGATAAAAAGATTTTGGCGGACGATTTTTCGCTTTATCTGCATCGCCCGACGGCAACCGATAAATCGCTCGCGCCCGAAGGTTGCGATTCGTGGTATGTGCTGTCGCCCGTGCCGCATCTCGGTGCCGACATCGATTGGAAAACACAGGCAAAACCTTACCGTGATCTAATTATAAATTATCTGGAAAAGCATTATATGCCTGATTTGTCGAAACATATTGTTTCAGAAAGCTACATTGATCCATTACATTTTGAAGGAACTTTGAACAGCTATTTAGGAAGCGCATTTTCAGTCGAGCCGACTCTTACCCAATCGGCTTATCTGCGTCCGCACAATCTTTCGGAAGATATACCGAATCTTTATTTTGTCGGTGCCGGAACGCATCCGGGCGCGGGAATGCCGGGTGTGATTTCATCGGGAAAGATTGTCGGAAATATGATCGGCAAAGCCGTTTGATTTTGGATTTTAGATTTCGGATTTTGGATTGTTAAGAGTTTGGAACATAATAATTGCGATTGGCGTTAAGATTCGGAGAAATACTAAATCGGCAATCTAGAATTTTTATGTGGTATTGGACAAAAACATTATTTTTAATTTTAGTCGGTGCGGTTGTTGTGTGGCTGGCGTATGAATTCATTACTTTTCCGAACATCTCAAAACTTCGCACGGAAAATCCGACGACGACCTCGATGATCGAATACCGTATTTCAGAGGCGAAAGAAAACGGCACGGAACCGAAGAAATTTATGATCTGGATGCCGATCGAGCAAATCTCGCCAAACCTGCAACGCGCTGTCTTAGCCGGCGAAGATTCGCATTTTTTCGAGCATCACGGCTTTGATTGGGACGCGATCAATAACGCCTGGGAAGAGGCGCAAAAACAGGGCGAAAAAGAGGCAAAAGAAGAAGGCGATTTTGATCCGAACGACTGGATTCCGCCGATGCCGAGTTTTAAGCGAGGTGCCTCGACAATTTCACAGCAACTCTCAAAGAATCTCTATTTATCCGAAGAACGCAACTTTTTCCGCAAAGGACGAGAAGCCATTATCACCTATTTTCTTGAACGTGAACTTAGCAAAAAAAGGATTTTGGAGATTTATTTAAACGTCATCGAATGGGGCGACGGCATTTACGGTGCGGAAACTGCCTCGCGCTTTTATTTCAAAAAATCTGCCTCCAATTTAACCGCCAGCGAAGCCGCCTATCTTTCGGCAATGATTCCTTCGCCGCTCAACGTCTTTAACCCGAAGAAAAATCCAAAGCGCGTCGTGCGCCGTCAGAAAGTTATTTTACGCGGAATGAATTCGATTAAACTAGCTTACTAACAAAGCTGTAAAAAAAACACAAACCACGAGAAATTGATTTAAATTCCCGTGGTTTATGTTTTTTGTAAATGGATTTTATTCAGCTCTCGCAGATTTAGCTTTCGAGTTGGCATCTTTGATGTTCATTTCGTTTAGGATCCAACCGGCATTGCCGAATTTTTCCGTAACGAATAGCACATATCGAATATCAACGGCAATCGAACGGACGTAATTTTCGTCGTAGAAAATGTCGTTGCCCAAGCCTTCATAATTGCCGTCGAAGATTATTCCGACCTGTTCGCCGTAAGCATTCATAATCGGACTGCCGGAATTACCGCCGATAATGTCCGTCGTCGCCAAAAAATTAACCGGCACGCTATCGCCTGCGCCGAATCTGCCGAAATCACGCGACTTTTGCAAATCTTTCAGTTTTTCGGGAACGTCGAACGGGAAAACGCCGGTGTCTTTTTCAAGCACGCCTTTGAGTGTCGTAAATGGTGTATAAACAACGCCTTCACGCGGTTTGTAGCCTTTAACCTTGCCGTAAGTGAACCGCAAAGTCGAGTTCGCGTCGGGATAAGGCGTAGTGCTTTTCATTTCCGCCATTGCCTGCTGATAAAGCAGACGATATTGGTCAATGTCACCATTAAATTTCGCCGCCCGCGTATTATAAGCGTTGCGTTCTTGGACGTGCGCTGCCGCTAAATTGACGATGTTCGGATATTTTCCCTGCAATTCACTAAACGAATCGTCATAAAGTTTGAAGATGTCTTTCGCCGAATCGAAATCTTTGTCTTCAGCAATTGATCTGGCAAATTTTTCCTCTGCCTCGCGGCGTTCTCTATCTTTTTTATTGCCGAAAATAGTTTCTGCTGCCGCAAATTTTTGATTAGCGGGCAACTCATCTGCGGCTTTTAAGAAATATTTGAGCATTTCGCGTTCCAAAACCGGTTCGCGTTCCTTGAAAGATTCTTCGATTTCAGCGCGTTTTTTGTCGTCCGGTTTTTTGTTGACGCGAACTGCCGCCACCGCGTCGAGAATTTGTTTATAAACGGGTGCGTAAGATGGTTGAGGAAATGTTCGCAGCAGACGGTCGCGTGCGCCGACGGCGTAAAAATCTTTGGAAAGTCGATCGAGGTTGGCTAAAACTTCGCCGTATTTGGCTCGTCTTTGCGCGTTTTGATTTACCCAAATTGTAAATTTTGCTTCTTCGGCTTTGCGCTGTTCGGCAAAATCGGAACGGTTCAAAGCGACGATGCCGCCTTCATAAAGTTTTCTGCCGTTATCGATGTTGGCGATTTCGCTTTGCAGTTTAACGCGTTTTGCTTCGTCAGTTTTGCCGACCAAGTTAAGCGCATCGCTCCAAGATGTCAGATATTGTGCCAAAAAAGGGAAGTTCGTGTTTTGCGAATAATCGATGTTTTGGCTTTCCCGGTAGCGTGTCGTGCCGCCCGGATAGCCCAATACGAATACAAAATCGTCTTCCTTGACACCATTCAAAGACATCGTTAAAAACTTTTTCGGCTTTAACGGAACATTGTTCGGCGAATAATCAGCGGATTTCCCGTCGCGTCCGACGTAAGCGCGAAGAAAAGTAAAATCGCCCGTGTGCCGCGACCATTCAAAATTATCAGGATCGCCGCCGTAAAATCCGATCATTTGCGGCGGCGCATAAACGACGCGGACATCTTTTATTTGCATCGTTTCATATAGATAATAATAAAAACCGCTGTTTAAGGCTTGAATCCGAATTGTCGAGCCTTCGCTGGTTTTGGCTTGTTCGTCCGCCTGTAGATTTTCGGTATTTGCCTTGATCGCTTGCGTTAGCGCGTCGCCCGAAAGATTTTCCGTGCCTTTCCTGATTTTGGCGGTTACGTTCTCGACACGATTGGTGATAAAAATACTGTAATCTTTTGCCGGAAGTTCGGTCTGTATCGAATCGGCTTTATAGCCGTCTTTGCCGTAATCTTTACCGGTGGAAGAAGCCGAAACCAGCGCGTCAAAACCGCAATGATGATTAGTCAAGATCAAACCGTTCGGCGAAACGAATTCAGCCGTGCAGCCGACACTCAGACGAATGACCGCATCGGAAATATCCACGCCGTTCGGATTGTAAATTTCCGACGGATTTATCTTCAAACCCTTTTGTTTCAAAGGCAATTTGCTGATTTGGTCAGGCGTGAACATTCCCTCTTCGGGAAAGGCAACCGCCAACGACACCGACGACAGCAAAACGGCGAACATTAAGATATATGTTGAAATAATGTTTAGTTTTAAGCGCATATTGTTATTTAAATTCCTCTTTTAGATAATTTTTTCAAATTAGCAGTAAGCCAAAAATAATGCTTTCATCGCAAATTAAGCACAACGAAACGAAAGAGATTTAGCGTTTCAGCGTTCGAGTGTTTGATTCGGATTTATTTTTTTTAGTTCAACTTCCACTTATTTGATTTGTCTGTTGGCTATCATAGCGAACTTCATTGGTTTAGGAAAGCGTCGGCAGATTCAGCCATCGGGTTTTCGTTTAAGAATACTTTTAGCTGAATAGTCAGAAGTTTGATAAAATCATAGCAGATAACTTTTTCAAGTTTTACAAGTTATATGGAGAAATTATGAGCGTAGTTTTAATAGAAAATTCACCACTGACTTACGATTTTGCTCCCGTTATGGAATTTGATTTCGGTAAAGTCTTGCGAAAAATGGATGATGACGAGTTTTTCGAGTTTTGCAGACGAAATTCATATTGGCGAATCGAAATGGGCAAACACGGAGAAATTATCATTATGCCGCCGACGGGAACAGAAACGGGAAGAAAAATTTTTAAGTTAGCCGTAGAGTTTGGAAATTGGGTAAAAAAAGACGGAAAAGGCGAAGGTTTTGACTCTTCAACCGGTTTTCGTCTGCCAAACGGTGCAAGGCGTTCACCCGATTTATCGTGGATAAAACTTGAGAATTGGGAAAAAATCTCGAAAGCCAAACGTAAAAAGATCGCACCTATATGTCCTGATTTTGTCATTGAACTTCGTTCGGAGTCCGATTCGCTAAAAAAAATGCAAGCGAAAATGTCGGAGTGTATCAAAAACGGCACATCGCTTGGCTGGCTGATTGATGCGACTAAAAAAAGAGTTTATGTCTATCGTCCAAATGTAAAAGTGGAAATTTTGAATAACCCGACGCAAATTTCGGGTGAACCGCTTCTGCAAGGCTTCACTCTTAATTTGAAAGAAATTTGTGAGTAATTTATGAATCGAGCGAAAATTTTCATCGTAGTTACTTTTCTTCTGGCTTTTGCCGTCTGCGTTTCGGCGCGATTTTGAATTGAAAATTATAAAAATGGATAGTGAAGATAAAAAATGGTATCGGGCAAGTTTAAGGTTAAAAGGTGACTCTTTGCCGATTAATGAAATTGAATCAAAACTTGAATTAAAAGCAAATAGCATCGGAAAGAAAGGATTTTCGTTGAACCGTTACAAGTCTCTAATTTTAAATGAGCCGTTAGAAACGAATGTTTGGTGTGCAGAAAAACTAGCTGAAAACAATGTTCCTCTCGAAAATCAAATTGAACTATATCTCGAAAAACTTGAACCGAAAAGAAAGTATTTACAAGAGATTTTATCTTTGCCAAATGTTGAAGGCGAATTTTTTCTTGGCTTTAGCTCGGAAAATGGACAAGGCGGCGCATATTTCAACGCGGAACTTTTGAAGAGAGTTTCTGATTTAGGTTTATCACTTTCGCTAGATTTATATCCGCCGAGTGATTTTGAAGAATATAACAACGAGTAATTTATTAAAATAGATTTATGCAATTTTCATTTGATACAAATTTAAACAGAATCGCCGAGAAGGTTGAGGCTAATGAGCGTTTGACCTTTGCTGATGGAATCTCACTTTCGCAGCAGACTTGGTTCGCTGACTGATTTATTTTTCGGCAGTCCGACTTTTGTTAGAACTTCATTGGCTTTAGCGAGTTTTTCGGGAAACAGGTTTTTTCCGCGCAATTTTTCCAGCGATTTATCAATTCTCACAATCGGCGTTTTGCTCTTGTTTAATTGTTCTATTTTCATAACTTTACTTTGCCCTCCGTTTCGCTAAAAACGCTTCGTAATTTTTTCCCTTTTCAAATTCATACCAGACATTTTCCTTCAGTCCAAATACTTCAAAATCTGCTGAAATTTCTTCGAGATTTAAGGTTATGCCAATTCGATAAAGCCGCGTTCGGGCATTATTGCTGCCGGTCGCATAAACCCACGCATCTGTATTTTTCTCCGTAAACACATACAGAGTTGATGCAACGGTTGCCAAAACTTTGCGACTGTCTTGGTTGTCGGTAATTGATTTATCGTCAATGTTTCCCGTTGCTTCATCGTAATCGCCGAACGCCAAATTATAGACGTTTTCTTTGTTAGTTTCAGTATAAACGACCAATTTAGTAATGCTTCCTTTCGGACCTTCGCTCGTGAATTTGAATAATTTATAATCGCCTTCGGTGGCATATTCATATCTCGGCAGTTTCATTTATTTTTTAAGCAACACGCGGTTGTAGCCTTTAATTTCGCCGCAAATCAAATTATACGCCGAATTTTTCCAAAATAGAATCATTCGGAAATTAAAGTGTCAATAAAGCCGGATATTTGTTAAAATCATTCTATAAAGTTATGCAATTTTCATTTGATACAAATTTAAACAGAATCGCCGAAAAGGTCGAGGCTAATGAGCGTTTGACCTTTGATGAAGGCGTTGAATTATATAATACCGACGATTTGAATGCGCTGGGAAAATTGGCGGATTCGGTGCGGCGGCGGAAGCACGGGCGGACGACTTATTACAACGTCAACCGGCATTTTAATCATACGAATATCTGCGTCGCGGACTGCAAATTTTGCGGATTTTACAAACGTGCGCGGCAGGAAGGAGCTTACACGCATTCGATTCAGGAAGGCATTGATATTGCCCGAACTGCGGTTGCCGAAGGCGCGACGGAACTGCATATCGTCGGCGGTTTGAACTCGAAATTGCCGTTCGAGTATTACACCGATTTGTTTTCGTCCTTGAAACGCGAGTTTCCGCGTCTGCATTTGAAAGCGTTGACGATGGTCGAACTCGATTTCTTTGCCAGATTTTACAAAATGTCGGACGAAGATGTGATCGAAAAGTTGAAAGCGGCGGGAATGGATTCGTGTCCGGGCGGCGGCGCGGAGATTTTCGCCGAACCGACTCGTTCGCGCATCTGCGACCACAAATGCGACGGCAACCGCTGGCTCGAACTCGCGGGAAAAGTCCATCAAGCGGGCTTGAAAACCAACGCGACGATGCTTTACGGGCATATCGAAACCATTGAAGACCGCGTTGACCATTTCGTCAAATTGCGCGAACAGCAGGACAAAACCGGCGGTTTTCAATGTTTTATTCCGCTCGCGTTTTATCCGAACGGCACTGCGCTTTCGTCTCTGCCGGGACCAGACGCGATTACGAATCTGAAAACCATCGCCGTCTCGCGCCTGATGATTGACAATTTCGACCACATCAAAGCGTATTGGGTAATGCTCGGCAAAGCAACGACGCAAACCGCGCTCCATTTCGGCGCAAACGACGTTGACGGCACCATCACCGACGGCGGCGAACAGACGCACGCCTACTCGGTCGAAGAAGGCGGCGAACAGAAAATGACCAAAGCCGAACTAATCACAATGATCGAAAACGCCGGTTTTGAAGCGGTTGAAAGAGATACGGTTTATAATCGTGTGGAAAAAGCAACTGTATGAAGAATATAGCTCATCCTAGAAATCAATTTCTGGAGAAAATATGATGAAATATGTTGCTTTCAATTTAGTTTTACTTGTCGTTTTTGCTTTGCAAGTTTCGGCTCAATCGCTTCTTATAAATGATAGAATTCCTGACGATTTGCTCATCACTCTCAAGCAACAAGGAGCTTGGGGCGGAACCTATTCCGAAATGACGATTAACGCAAGCGGCGATTTCTCCTATCAATCGCGCGGAGGTTTGCCAGTAGTTAAAATGCCTGATGTTTTGTCCATAAATGGTAAGCGCGTAAAACCTCCCAAATACTTAAAGCCGAAATTGTCCGAGGAAAAGCTGAAATTATTAATCGCCGAATTTGAGAAAATACAGTTTTTTAAGTTCGGAAAAGATTTTCCGGTAGAAGACGAAAAAGAAATCAACTGCGTTACCGATGTCGGAACGGAAGCGATTTCTATTCGGATAAACGGTCAGACCAAGGAAGTTTCCGATTACTATAGTTGTTCTGGAAAACGCAATCGTTTGCTTCGGAATTTGGCTGAAAGAATTCGCGGCGCAGGCGTGTGGAATTATGAAAACGGCGAAATTCCCGAAAATTTTGAAGTTTGGTATCGAATCGCTACGGCAGGCGGCGTTCTGCAAGATTTTAAAATTAAAGCGAACGGAAAAATCACGGAAACTTCTTATTTAACTGGAAAATCAAAAACAGTTGGCAAAGTTTCAAAGCAACAGCTTAGAGAATTAATGGACGAATTTGAAAAAGGCGTTTTCTCGACTTTCAAATACTCGCCTTTAAGCAGAAACAGCGGTTGTTCAAACGCGCCCGCGCCCTTGCCAACCGGAAAAACAAGGCACGTCAACATTCAAATAAATCGCGTCGCTCAAATGTATGCGTCGCTTTATGAAAATTGCCGCCCGCAGCCGGAAACGGATGCGGCGAAATTTGAATACGCGGCGGACGCGATTGAGAAACTATTGAAAAGCGTCGGGGCGATGAAAACAAATTGATAAAGTATGAGCGCGATTGGCGAAAACAAAATTAACGCACGAAGAATTTTAGAGGAGGAAAACTATGCAGACGGCTCCAGAAAATAATTACAATCAAATTTTTGTTCCGAGTCGGGCAGGTGTAATTCATTTCAAAATAGAATTTGAAGATGAGCCGCGAAAGATGACTTCTGACGAATTTTGGGAGTTTTGCAGTAAAAATCCGAAATTAAATGCCGAACTCACAAAAGAAGGAGAAATCATCATTATGCCGCCGACGGGATGGGAAACAAGCGACCGAAATTCAGAATTAAATTTACAACTCAGACTTTGGGCTAAAAAAGAAAAAAGCGGAAAGGTGGCGGATTCAAACGGCGGATTTATTCTGCCGAACGGCGCGACTCGTTCGCCTGATTCTTCTTGGGTTTTGAAATCGCGTTTGGAAACATTGCCGAAAGAAACATTGCAAAAATTTCTTCCGCTGTGTCCCGATTTTGTCGTCGAAAGGACTTCACCGTCTGACAGTTTGAGCGAAACGCAGAAAAAGATGCTTGAATATATTGAAAATGGAGCGCAACTCGGCTGGCTGATTCATTCTAAAACCAAGCAAGTCTTTATTTATCGCCCAAATGCCGAAGTTGAAACTTTGGAAAATCCGCAAACCGTTTCGGGTGAAAATGTTTTGAAGGATTTTGAATTGGATATGAACGAAATTTGGTCGTAATAATCAATGAATGATGCCCGTTCAAATCTAATCCGCATCTTGCAAAATGCTCACGCCGGGGAACTCGCGGCGGCGTATGCTTATCGCGGACATTGGAAATCGCTCAAAGATTCAGCCGTAAAAAACGGAATTAAAAAAATCGAAGCCGAAGAATGGGCGCATCGGGAAAATGTGGCGCGTTGGCTGGAAAAATTGGACACGAAACCGCGACGGATGCGGGAAGCCGTATTTTGGACAATCGGGCGAAGTTTAGGCGTTCTGTGTTATGTTTCGGGTTGGTTTTTACCGATGTATTTTGCGGGCAGACTCGAAAGCCGGAATATTTTGGAATACGAAGAAGCCGCACATTTTGCCAACGAAATAGAACTGCCGGAATGTGTCAAAGAAATGCTCGAAATGTCGAAAGTCGAAGCCGAACACGAATTGTTTTTTAGTCAAACAGTTGCCAAACATCGTCTTTTGCCGGCGGCAAAGAAAATTTTTCGCTGGAGCTAATTCGATTTCGGGTTTTAGATTTTGGATTTTGGATTTGCTAATATTAATCTTCAAAAAATAAATTCTAAAGTCCATCTTGAATGCCGAAAAAACGCAGTAAATTTCAAACCAAACTCGAATATTATGCAACGCGTGCAATCGTCGGCTCAATCTGTGTCTTTCCACTCAAAATTTCGATGAGTATTGGCAAAAATATCGGGAATGCCATCGGTTCCCTCATTCCGAAACTCAAAAAAACAGGTCGCCGCAATCTGGAAATAGCTTTGCCGGAACTTTCCGCCGACGAAAAAGAAAATATTCTGCGCGGAACATTTAAAAGTCTCGGACGGCATCTCGGTTTTGTTTCGCACTTTCGCAAATTCGAGCGCGAAGATATTCACAGATTAGTCGAGGTGATCGGCAAAGAACATTTCGATAAAGCGCACGCCACGGGACGCGGGATTTTATTCTTTACCGGACATTTCGGAAGTTGGGAAGTCTTTAATCTTTTGCCGCCGGCGTTCGGTTATGAAATGAATATTTTGGTTCGCCGGATAGACAATCCGCTTGTGGAAAACTTTGTGGAAAACTTTCGAACAAGGTTTGGAAGCGTAACTTTGGATAAGACAAAATCAGCGCGGCAAATGTTTCGCGTATTGGAAAACGGTGAGTTGCTCGGCATTTTAGCGGACTTGAATGCTCAGGAAAAAGAAGGCGTGTTTGTTGATTTTTTCGGAATTCCCGCTTCGACAACGATAAGCATCGCCAAATTAGCCTTGAAAACAAATGCCATAGTTTTGCCGGCATTTGCTGTTTGGAACGAAGCAAAGCAAAAATATGTCGTTCATCTCGAACCACCGATTGCTTACGAAAGAACCGAAAATGCGGAAGAAGATATAAAAACTCTCACGCAAAATATCACCAATCTCGTCGAAAAATATGTCCGCCAATTTCCCGAACAATGGTTGTGGATTCACAAGCGTTGGAACACAAGACCTGAAGGAGAGAAAGGATTATATTAATTTTGGCTTTTGGCTTTGAAACCATTCGACAAATTTCTTTATTCCTTCGTCAATTTTCGTAGTTGGATTGTAATTGAGCATTTCTCGCGCCTTTGTAATGTCGGCGAAAGTTTGCGGGACATCGCCCGGTTGCATCGGTTTGCGCTCGATGACGGCTTTATTGCCGAGATTTTCTTCCAGAAGCGTAATCAGTTCGCGCAACTCAACCGTGTCCGATTCGCCTAAATTAAAAATCTCGTGCGGTGTTTCCCGATAATCAATCGCCGCCCTGACACCTTGGATTATATCGTCAACAAAAGTGTAATCGCGCCGCGTCGTGCCGTCGCCGAACATCTCGATCGGTTTGTCATCAGAAATTAACCGCGCAAATTTATGAATTGCCAGATCAGGACGTTGGCGCGCACCGTAAACCGTAAAAAATCGCAAACAAACCGTGCGAATCGGATAGAGATGTGAATAGGTATGACACAAAAATTCGCCCGCCGCTTTGGTTGCCGCATAAGGCGAGATCGGCTGCGAAATTTTGTCTTCTTCGGCAAACGGGACTTTGCTGTTGATGCCGTAAACTGAAGACGACGACCCGAAAACGAATTGCTCGACCGCGAATTCGCGGGCTAATTCAAGTAGATTGAGCGTCCCGTTGATGTTTGTTTCAGCATAAAGTTTCGGCTCGGAAAGCGACGGTCGAACGCCTGCCCGCGCAGCCAGATGAACAATTACATCAAATTCGTCCGCAGCAAAAACTTCACGCAACTTTTCCGCGTCGCAAATATCAATTTCGTGCAAAGCAAACTGCGGATTCGATAAAAAAGCGGCAACATTGGCACGTTTGCTTTCGGGCGAATAAAAATCGTTGAAATTATCAACGACCGTGATTTGCCAATCACCTTCTTCGATCAATCTATTAACAAGATGCGAGCCGATAAAACCCGCGCCGCCGGTAACGAGTATGTTTTTTGGTTTATTCACTATTATGTTTTCAGAAAATTCAATCTAACTTCAAAATATCGCAAGATAATACGAATCAAAAGTTCACGTCAAAATTGTTAGTTTAAAAATTTTTGGCGCGAATAAAACCGATGAACGAGTTCTTCTAAAAAACCTTCATAACTAAAGGTCTGCAAATCGTAAGCCGGTTTCAGTTTATACATCAGCGGAAGCGCGACGCGCCACGCCATCCAGAGCCTTTGCCTGTCGGTCAAATCCCAACGCCGACGCAGAAAACTTTCAACCACTTCGATTTCACTTTCGGTTACAGAAGCCAGATTTGCATTGAACTTCGTTTGTTTTTGAACGCGATGAAAAGCCAGATCGCTGATCCGATTTGAAAAAGTTTCGGCAAAGGTCGGCGCATCGTCGGTGCGCTCTCTGACAACTACCGTTCCGGCGAACATATCGCCGATGCGTTGGTCGCGGCGGTTCATAAAAACCGTAATTAGCCCGATGGAATATACCGGCAATACAAAACCCGGCACAGCATCAAAAATTCTCAGTAGATTTCGCGCCAACGCTTCCCACAGCGTGATCGGTCTGCCGTCTTCACGAATGACGCGCAATTTCATCAATCTTTTTCCGGGTGTTTGTCCGTTCCAGAGCCATTCAAAAAATATAAAATAGCCTGTAAAAAGTGCGAAAATGATAATTATCAAAATGGCAACCGTCCATTTCGGCATATCCTGTAAAAAACCTTCGCCAAACAAATTACCCGTCATTCCCGCAAAACTGAGAACTGCCAGACTGATCAAAACAATCGCCAGATATTGAATAAAATGGTCAATCGCCACTGCCAAAAAACGATTACCGATGGACGCAAGCGCAAAATGCAACGGCACACGCTCAGGCGTTTCAATAATGAGAGTTTCTTCGGTTTCGATAAATGATTCGGGCATTTTAATTTCCGCTTAATTGTAAGAATTTTCGCTTACCGACCTGGATTACAAAACTTATTCCGTTTTTTAACTCTATTTCCGCTTGAACATCGGAAACTTTTTCGCCTCCAATCTTAACGCCGCCTTGCTCGATTAATCGCTTGGCTTCTTTTTTTGACGAAGCAAGATTTGTTTCGGTTAAAAGTTCGGCAAGATTCCAAGTTTGTGAAGCAAGGGAAACTTCTTCAATATCATCGGGAATTTGTCCTTTGCTGAATTGATTGACAAAATTTTTCTCTGCGGCGATTGCGTTTTCTTCCGAATGAAAGTCTTTAATAATATGTTTGGCTAATTGAACTTTGACATCACGCGGATTGGTTGCGCCCGATTCGCATCTGAAACGCAGGGCATTTATTTCATCAACTCCTAAATCAGTCAAAAGTTCATAGTATTTCCACATCAATTCGTCGGAGATTGACATAATCTTGCCGAACATCTCATTCGGGTCTTCGTCAATGCCGATGTAATTTCCGAGAGATTTCGACATTTTTTGAACACCGTCCAAACCTTCGAGCAGCGGAGTCGTAATCAAAACCTGTGGTTCCTGCCCGTATTCGCGCTGAAGATTGCGCCCGACTAGCAGGTTAAATTTTTGATCCGTGCCGCCGAGTTCGACATCGGCTTCGAGTGCGACGGAATCGTAACCTTGCACCAGCGGATAGAGCAGTTCGTGCAAGGCAATAGGTTTTTCATCACGCATTCGCTTTTCAAAATCGTCGCGTTCGAGAATTTGTTTGACCGTAACGCGCGAGGTTAGTTTGACAAAATCAGCCGCGCTAAACCTTTCCATCCATTCGGAATTGAAACGGATTTCGGTTTTTTCAGGATCGAGAAGTTTAAAGATTTGTGTTTTGTAAGTTTCGGCGTTTTGTAAAATTTCTTCACGCGACAGAGGCGGACGCGTTACCGATTTTCCCGTCGGATCACCGATCATTCCCGTGAAATCACCGATCAGAAAAATAACCGTATGACCGAGTTCCTGAAACGCTTTCAGTTTGCGGATAACAACCGTATGTCCGACGTGAATGTCAGGCGCGGTCGGATCGGCACCGAGTTTGACGCGAAGCGGTTTGCCTGTTTTTTGTGATTTCTCTAGCTTCGCCCGCAAATCTTCTTCGCGGATAATCTCGACCGCACCTTTTTTTAAGTATGAAAGCTGTTTGTCAATTGTCATAAGTTATTACTTTGGATAAGCTAAAATCCATTCCAACGCGGTGTCGCGTCCCGCTTGAAAAGTTTTCCAATCGGGTTCGATTAGTTTATCAGGAATCAGACCTTTTGTGTCTTGTGCGGCAAATTTATAAATATCGGTTGAAACCGCTGCGTCGAAGTGCGAATTCGGTAAGCGGAAATTTCGGTTTTCGCTGTAGCCGTTCGGTTTTTGCCCGGTCGGTTCGCCGATAAGAAGCGCGCCGAATTCGTTGCGAAAATCCGCCGCGTTCGACATTCCGGCGGAAAAAGTTCTGCGTCCGGCGATCACGAAAATTTTGCCTTTGGCAGTCAGATTCGGTCGCATTTTTAATTGTTTGATAAAAAAATCGCGTCCGCGCGTGAAATCGCCGCCGCCGTTTAAGCGTAGATCAAAAACTAATTTTTCGGGTTTCGTTTTATCGAGAAAGGCAAAAAATTCGTCTGAGAATTTCTTGAATTCCTTGCGGCGCGGATAGCTTTGAAATTGAACGTAAACCGTTTTTGATTCGGGCAAATATTTAAAAGCGAGCGGTTTTTCTTCGTTGCTCAACCATAAAGGCGCAGTTTTATACGGGAAAACCCATTTTTGATTCTCCGTTGAAACAGTTTCCAACTTGAACGATACTTTTTTGTTTTTCGTGTTTGTAAATTCAAAAATCGCCGCTTCGTTTGAGTCTGTCGCGCCGATTTGACGAAGAAAAGCCGGAAACGTCAGCATATTCGCACTCGCTTCCAAAATAAACTGCGGCGTTTCGTCCTGTGAAATGTAGGCTTGACTGCGTTTGAAAAGTTCTTCAACAGTTACTCCTCCGATTTTTGTAACTTTCAACCCCTCGAAACCCGGAAATCCCGCGTCTCCTTTGACGACACGCAGTTCTTTGCCAAACCAGAAAAAGCGCAACGGAACTTGTCTAAAAGCCCAATTCCAATACAGCGTAGTGTGACCGTCGCCGATCATCGCAAAGAGTTTGGCGAAACCGAAAACGATCTGCGAGTCGTCGAGATTCGGAATTGCTTTATCCAAATCAGCGACGGCTTTCTCAAATTGTTCGCGCGAAACCAGATGAAAAGCGTTTTTATGTTTTCGCGGAATCTCGTCGGCGATAAAGTGCAAATCTTCGCGCCATTTTTCATAGCTTTGCGAATAAACATAAGAAAAATCAGGTTCGGGCGAAGCGTCGCCGATGCGCGTCAATTCAAAAGTTCCTTTCAGCAAATCGCCGATAACTTCGCCTTTTAATTTTCCGCCGTCAAACTTACCGTTAAAATTGATGTCATCGCCGCCCGCGTCAATCACGAGCTTTAAAATTCCGTCGCTGAAAATGCCTTCGATGATAGTCGCCGTGCCGAGCGGGGTTTCAAACGAACCGCTGATTTTACCGTTTTTCTCACGCATTTCGGCTTTAATCGGCAACTGAGCGAACGGCGCAACATCTGCTAAACCCTCATATTTGCCGGCGATGTTCTGCGCCGAAACGCAAACGGCATAAGCCAAAAGAAAAGTGAAAGTGATGAAAATTTTCGCTTGATTCATAAAATGCTACCCAATCGCTCAATGATAATTCGGATCATCAACCGTCAAGCCTTCGCTGACTGCCGCCGCGTTCAAATCCGTGTCGGCGGAAAGCAATGTTAATGGCGGCAAACCCAATGTCGTTCTTTCGTTGTGAACTTCCAAAACCGTTGCAAGTTGGACAGCCTCATAGCCGCGCAAGGCATATTTTCTCGCCAAATCCGCCGCCTCATTAACTAAAACTGCCGAGAAATCAATAATCGTAATTTCGGTCTTCCAATCCTGCTCAAATTGATTCAAGGCTTTAACAGCTTCCTGCGAAATCGTCGAACCGCCTTTTTCGCGTCTTGTAATCGCTGAAACTATTTCGACGATTATAATTTGAGCGATATAAATTCGCGGTTTCAAGTTCGGATGAAGCGTCGAAACCAGCCACGTCGCGCCCGTTTCGGAAACTTAACGCTTGACCAACGCGCTCGTATCACAAAAGAAAGCCGCCATTATCTGCGCTCCCGGATGATCGTTTCGGAAATCGGTTCGCCCGTCACGATAATCGGTTTGTAATCGTCATAGCGCGAAAAATCCGTAATGGGTGGTTTAACTTCACTGATAATTCCTTTTTCGTAAAGATGACGTTCAAATTCTTTTTCGGTCATCGTCGGTTTCGCTTCTTTCTTTTCCAAGATCGAATCAAGCAGTTGACGAACCTGTCGCAAATCTTCGACTGAAAACTGCTGAAATTCACTGTTTATTTTCTCAATTGCAGCTTGCAAAAATTTCTCCTCTGTTAATTTTACACGAAGTTACGGTTTCCACCCAAAATTCGCTGATCTCTTAATTGCGTTCAAATCGTTGCAACCTTCTCGGCGATTCAATTTAAGTGTTTATCAAATGAAAATTGCATAAAATAAATTATGAATAAAAATAATTCCGCGCAATCCAAATCGAGCAAAAAATCAGTCCTGAAAATATTAACCAAATAACCAGAATTGTCGGTATCAATGCCATTTCGTGCGTTTGCGGGGCGAGTAATAACAACCCGCCTTGAAAGCCGTTTCGTCCCGTTATTGTATCAGTGATTTTGCCGATAACGACATAAAACGCCAAAAACGCCAACCCGAGCGGAGCGGCAAAAATATCGTAATTATTCGCCAGCAAATATAAACAAAACATAATTGCCGCACCGCCAACCAACGAAATAATAATGTTCATCGTCATAGCTTATTCTTAACACCAAGGTTTTTATTTGTTTCATAGAAAATTGTTTTCAAATTTTATAACCCGGCGCGCTGTGCCATTCGTGGTCGATATTCTGCATAATTAATGCGTGGTCAAACTCGACTGAACCTTTCGGGAAAATCGTTTCGTCATTGTAAAAACTCGATTCGACAAAATCCAATTCGAGCGGTTTTACTTTCCAATCTTTGATTTCCAGCGAGATTCCGTCTAATTCTTTGTTGTCTTTGGTAACGGAATAGCCGAGCGAACCTTTTTCAAAAAATTCTGATGATTCTTCGAGTGAGGTGAAAAACGAATTTTGGGGCAAAGTTTCGGCAATTGCTCCGGCAAGTTTGACCGAAACTTTTTCGTCGTCCGATTTCATCGAAAAATCTATCTTGTTGACGTCGTCTTTCACTTCAAAATCGGCTTTGTGATGTTCGTCCGGAAACAGTTTGCCGCCGATTGTTGTGTTAATAAAAGAATCCGTATCGCGGCGCGGAATAAAAACGCCTTCGCATGTTTCGCCCGATTCATCTTCCCATAAAACGGCGATTCGATGGGCGGCGTTTTCGCTCGAAAGTCCGACAAATTCAGGCGTAAAATGCGGACGAATATGTTCCAACCGAATCAGACAAATTCCCGCAATTGCTTTTCCGTTACACAGTTTCGGACGAAACCTCGACGGCAAAATCCTTTGCACGACTTTTTCATCAGCGCGATAATTTACCAAGATTCGGCGTTTGATAATGCCTTGTATCGTCGGAATTCTCATAATATTATATTTTACTGAGAAAAACTGCACCGCCGAAGGTTAGAAATAAAATTACGCTGACAAAGGCGTTGGTCGTGAAAAACGCCGCGTTCATTCGGCTTAGGTCGTTGGCTTTGACAAGCGTGTGTTGGTAAATCATCAGCGCACCGACCGCGATAACGCCGATTAACGCCAGCCAGCCTAAATCAGTAATTAAATAAAGCAAAAGCAACACGATAAAGGCTTGAGCGTGAAAAAGCCGCGCTATCCGCAATGAATTTTTGATGCCGTAACGCGCCGGAATTGAACGTAAACCCGCTTTTTTGTCAAACTCAAAATCCTGACACGCGTATAAAACATCAAAACCGGCAGTCCACATCATCACGAGAAGCGATAGAAGCAGCGGAACTTCCGAATCAAACGTGCCGCGCACGGCGATCCACGCGGCTGTCGGTGAAATCGCTAAACTCCAACCTAATATCAAATGCGCCAAACTTGTAAATCTCTTGGCGTATGAATAACCGAGAACGCTTGCCAAAGCAATCGGTGAAAGCGCGAACGTCAGCCAATTTAACGAATATGCGGCGATTTCAAACAAAACAACCGAAGCAATAAAAAACGTCCACGCGAACGAAACGGAAAGTTTTCCGCTGGGCAGTTCGCGGTTTGCCGTGCGCGGATTGGCGGCATCAATGTTTCGGTCAACGATGCGGTTAAAAGTCATCGCCGCACTTCGTGCGCCAAACATAGCGACGGTTATCCAAAAAATCTGCCACCACGTCGGTAAGCCGTCAGCCGCTAAAACTGCGCCGAGAAATGCAAACGGAAGCGCGAACAAAGTATGCTCGAACTTTATCATCTCAAGCGTCGTTCTTAATTTTGTCCAAAAGCTGTTCATTCTAAAATTGAAAGACTGCAAATCAAATGCCGAAAGAAAATTCTAGCAAAAACGCAGTAAATCGTCTTGTGCAATTGGCATATTGCAAAAGACGATTGGCAATTTGTGCTATAATTCGCCCTGTTTATGGATAAACAAGAACTCATCGAAACTTGGCAAATCAATCATCGCATCAATCTTTATCTGCTCGATGCAATCGCGGAAGAGCATTTGAGCGACAGTCTTTTTTCCAAAGGTCGAAAGGTCAGCGAACAGTTTGCACATATCAACAATGTGCGCCTGATGTGGATAAAAGCGGCGATGCCCGATGTCTTGGAAAAAGTTACAAAAGTTGAGAAAGAAAACGCGGTCGAGAAAATTTTTTTACAAGATTGTCTGGCAAAATCGGGCGAAGCAGTTGCCGAACTTATTGAAAATTCCATCGAAAACGGTGGTCGGGTAAAAGGTTTTAAGCCGCACGTTACGGCTTTTGTAACATATCTCGGTTCGCACGAAGCGCATCATCGTTCGCAAATAATTCTTGCTTTGAAACATTCAAACCATCCGTTGAGCAAAAAAATCCTGTTCGGAATTTGGGAGTTCGGAGTTCGCTAGAAGGTATGCCAAGCGGAAAAACACACGACGCAGTAACATTTTTTTTGACCGCGCCGACATTTGCGGCGGGTTGGATAGCTACGGAAAGTTTGCCAACGGCGGTAATCGTTACGGTTGCGTTTCTTTTCGGCGGTTTGATGTTCGGTCCCGATTTAGACACTCAATCCAAACAATACACGCGTTGGAGTCTTTTCAGATTTCTGTGGTATCCGTATAAAGTTTTTTTCAAACACCGTTCGCGTTGGTCGCACGGTTTGATTTTCGGGACGTTTTTACGCGTTGTTTATTTTATGGGAGTGATGACCTTGACGAGTTTTGCTGTTTCTTACCTCATTGCAGCGTATTCAGGCGGAACAATTCCGGGTTTGGTTGAATTTACAAAAACCTGGACTTTGATCGGCGAATATGTCCGGCAAAATTTTGGTGAAAATGCTTTTCTCTCGCTTTTCATCGGACTTTGGCTCGGTGCGGCAAGCCACACGCTGACCGATATGGCAGGTTCATTTATCAAACACGGGCGAATTATGGAGTTTCTTTAAGGTAAACGGGTAAAGGTTAAAAGGGCAAATTTTCGCTTTTTTACTATTCTTCAATTTGCATAACTTCTTTCGGTTCAAGCCAACCGGCAAAGATTCCGGTGCTGCCGCTGTGTTCTATAATATGTTTATAAAGAACCGTCAGAAGCGCGACAAGCGGAATCGAGAGAAAGACACCCGGAATGCCTCCGATTTGTTCGCCTGCCAATACCGATAAAATAATCGCCAACGGGTGTAAGTGAATGCTTTCACGGACAATGCGCGGGTAAAAAACATAATCTTGCAGAATCCTCAGCACGATCAAAAAAATCGCCACATAAAGAGCTTTCCATGGATTATCGGAAAATGCCGCGACGACAATTGCAATAATTGCCAGCGTCAGCGGTCCGATCAGCGGAATAAACTCTAAAACGCCCGCCAAAATGCCAAACAAAAGCGCATATTTTAAGCCGATAATGTAAAAACCCGTAGTGCAAATCAAACCGATGATCAAACACGAAATAAGTTGGGCGCGAGTGTAAGCGGCAAGCGTTTTGTTGACATCGTTCAAAACCGCTTCGGCGCGTCCCCGCCAACGCCCGGAGGGAAATATTCGCAATAATGCGATTCGAAATATATTTACATCTTTGAGAAAGAAAAATGCCAGAATCGGAACTAGAATCAGCCACGGCAGATATAAAATAATACTAACCAGCAAACTTCCAAAGACAAAACTCGTGATATACGTTCCCAAATCGCCGACCATAGTAGAAACTTTCTCGACAATATCGTCTTGTATCTGCTGTGGTATCTGATATTTGTAACGCGAGCCGGTCTCACTCAGACGATTTTGAAAAGTAGTGGCATAATCCGGCAGGCTGGCGGCGAATTCTTTGGATTGTTCAATGACTTTTGGCGCAAGACTCGCAATTGCTACACCCAAAATTGCAAAAACTATCAGATACGCAATAAAAATCGCTGCGGGGCGCGGCATCAGTTTTTCAATATGCCGTTCTTTGAAAGGACGGCGAATAAGTTTTACCAGCGGATCAATTAAATAAGCAAAAAAGATAGATAAAACTATGAGAAAAAACAAGTGAGTAAGCAAAACAAGCAGACTTGTTACAAAGCCCATCAGGAACAACAGCAAAAGTGTAATCAAGACTACGCGGACAATCGAGCGCACCGAAGGCGTTGACGGGTCGAGAAAGACGCGCTGGATATTCTGCTCTTTTTCACGCTCGATCTTCACCGGCGCGGGTTGTTCTATTTCAGGAATTTTCTTTTCTGCCATGTATTTTTTCGCTAATTATTTGTTCGTATTTGTATTTTCCGCCTGATTGTTATCTCTCGGTTCACTGTAGTCTTCAACTTTGAAACGCTTCTGTAATATCTCCAAATTTTCCGGCGGAACTATGAAATGCGAGCCGGCAATGACGACTTTACCCTCATCCGAGGTTAAAACGCGATTGGTGTTGGGCGGCAAATTTGCCTTGAGATAAGTTTTGTCTTCGCTGTCTAATTTAGCATCATCCTTTCGCCGAACAACGAAAACATACTCGAAATTAGCGGTTCTCATTGTCTGCAAGTCTTGCTCGAACTGCGTTTGTTTATTTTCCGGCGCGGGCGGCGCGGCATTATTTGCTTTTAACGTCGGACTTTCACAAGCGGCATTGAGAAAAGCCGAAATTATCAAACAAATAATTATTAAATTAAAATAATACTTATTTTTCATTACCATTATCTTCATCTTCAGCAACATCTTCATCTTCGGCATTTTTGTTTGAATTTGCGATATTTGCCGCTTTTTCCTCGTCGTCGAGTTGTTTTAGTTCCTCGGATGTCGGCGGTGAATCATTTTCAGTCGCGTCTTTGGGAGCGTCGCCTTTCTGAGCTCTGATCTTCAAAATTCGTGCTTCGTCGTCTTCGTAGGCTATTTCACACCAACCGCTTTCCAGACAGTTGGCAACGAGGTCTTCATTTTCTTTGGCATCTGTAAAAATATAATTCGCGCCAAATTTTTCACGAATATCCGGTGCCGGGTCTTTTACTTTACCGGAAGTTATTTCATTTAAAAGTTTAAAAAGATCAGGATTTTGCGAATAGAGATAATTCGGATCAAGCCCGTAAACATAGGGATGTTTCGTGTCATAGAAAAACAACTTCGGAAAATCATCCCAATTGCAATTAAAAATCCGTTCACCTTCGGGAATATTCTCTTTTGCCCAGGTCGTAACCCGTTCGTATTTGTCGTTAGCCTCATTGTTGCCAATGTCGGTTCTGAGTCCGACCTGTTTAAGATTGAAAAGCCAACGCAATCCGACGGTGTTGCGCCAACTTTCATTTCCCCAAACGGTCGTGTCAATCCCGATAAAACTATAAAACATAACCAGCACCAAAACACTTCCTAAAACCCACGGCACGGCTTGTTTCAATTGGTAAATCAATTGTTGTTTCTCGGTTTTTTTATCTTTATCGAGCAGTGGTTCGATTTCGCGTTTGAACTCATCGGGAAGCTGCACCTCACGCGGTTGCATAAACGCCTGCCAGCTAAATGCGCCAAACAAAATGGCAAACGGCGGAAAATATTCGGCAAAGCGTTTTGAACGAAACTGTAAAACTAACAGGGTAGTTACGAACATCAGGAAAAATGTCGCTTTTTCAGGAAGTTTACCGTTTTTCGGTGCAAACAACACATAGCCGATAAGCATTGCAATCATAGCAACCGGAAAATGTGTCAAAATATCCAAAGACGAATACGGATACCATTCACCGCCGACTGCCACGACAAAATCATCAACCTTAAATTTGGTCAGAAAATGTTCGGCGAACAATGTAAGATTATGCGGAAAATAGGGATTAATAATATTTCCCAAAATTACTCCGCCGAATGCATATCCGAACGGTTGCCATTCAAATTTCCGCTCATTCCATGCAATAATAATTACCCAGATTACCGTCGCGCCCAGTAGTAGCGGAAACAAACTGTAAGTCCAGACAAACAAAAACATCAACGGCAAAAGCCAGATATATTTTCTTTCAAATAACAGATAAATCCCGATAATGGTGAAAATGATCGTGAGCGGCGGAGCTTTTCCCATATTCATCCGATAAAAAAATGGGTTTGCACAAGTCAATATTGCCCCAAGCCATAGCAAAAGATGGTCGATCTGATAGCGGAACAGCAACCAGTAAACCGAAAAGATCGCCAGACTGCCGTAACAAACCGTAGCGATTTTTGCCGCCATAACCGGCTCAAAAAACCATAGAAAAGGAATCTGCAAAAGGTGAAATAGAAAATGATGGTCAGCGTAATCGTTTGGATTTAAAACGGTCAGCGGCAACCACTTAAACTCGGGCAGCCAATGACCGCTTCTAAAACTTTCCCACAGCAGACTGCTCCATTTGATATGGTAATAACCGTCCCAATCTCCGCAGCAAATTGCTTTGGTCGAAAATTGCAAAAAAACCATCAGCAAAATGATGGCGAAAAAACCGAAAATCAAATATACGACACGAACCGATTCATCCGTGCTAAACCATTCTTTCCACGTTCGTTTAGTGGTCTTGTCAATTGTTTCCAATGTCACAGCAGCTTCTTCAACCGTTATTCGTTCGGAGTCTTCCTTAAAAATTTCTTCCATTCTTTAAAGCCTTTATAAAAATAATTGCGATTGCGAGTAAAAAGATTAAATCTATCAAAAAATATCACGAAAGCAAGGTAAATATCTATTGAGAAATGTGGATTAAATTAAAAATTATGCCAAAGAAAAAGGCGAAACATTTTAGATGCTTCACCTTTTCTTATTAAATTTTCTTCGAAATGTGTTCAGATTTTAGCGATTGCGACAACTTGATTTAGTTTGGAAACGACGACTCCGCCTGCTTTTTCCTTGGTTATGGCAAACATTACCGGTTTTTTAATTTTCAGTTGAGCATCGATCGGGATGACGATCTCGCCATTTTTTGCAACATCGAAGACTCCGCCGCTGACCGGGGTTTTTTTGTCCTGAGTTTCGTCAACGATCCAAAGTTGATAAGTTTCTTTGTCAGGATTATTTGCAGGTAAATCGCTGAAGCGGATATAACCTTTCTGCTCGTCATTGCTCCAGACAATATCGCCTAAAACCACATTTTCATCCTTAGGCGATTTCCAATCTTTTTTAACAATATCTTTGGCTGAAGCAAGAAATTGTTCACGCTTTTGCGCGACTGATAATTCGGGTGTCGGCGTTTTTATAACTTCCGGGTTTTTGGAGAGTTCCGGATCCGGTCGAGTTTGAGTCAACCACAAATTAAATGCCAAAGCAACACAAGCCGCCGCCGCAACCGCCCAACCAAGCCATTGCCAAAATGGACGCTTCGGCTCGACCTCAACAATATTTCCGGCTCTTTCAACCGCCGCCGAACTGACATCTTTTCTTGGAGCGAAATTTTTTACTTCCTGTGTTTGGTAAGTTGTTCCAAAGAATTGATCGGCATCCGCCAAAATTTTTGACCGCAAATTTGAAGGCAAAGGTCTGCTAATATTTAAATTAGAAATACTGATTGCCGTCGCCGCTAATTCAAATGACAAATCATTTTCCCAATCGGGAAACTGGATTTTAAGCTGCTTCAATTCCATTAATTCTGCTTCATTCAATCCAAAAATGGTCTGGTCGGCGAGGAGTTCAAACAGTCTTTCTTTTTTTTCTACATTCATACTGTTGCCTCCTTACTAACATCCGAATTTCCCAAACCCAGAAGTCCTCGAACTTCAATTAAACCGCGTCGGGCGTGCGTTTTGACCGTTCCCAAGGGCATTTTTAAAGCGTCCGCAATTTCCTGATGCGAAAAACCTTGAATAATCGAAAGATGAAGAATTTGTCTTTGTTCGGGGCGCAAATTTTTCATTACTTTGGCGGCTTCCTTGGCTTCAACACAAGTTTGCAAATCCTGATCGTAGTTTCCCGAAGGTTCAGCCAACATATCATCCAAAGAATCTACATTCGGCTGACGATTATCTTTTCTCAAACGGTCAATCAACCGTCGCCGTGCTATCATAGCGATAAATGTTGTTTCCGAAGCCTGTGCTTCATCAAACCGTCCGGCATTTTTCCAAATATCTATAAAAATTTCCTGCACGGCATCTTCAGCATCGTCGGCATTCGGCAACATCCGAAGTGCCAACGACCAAACCAAACCACCGTAAGTGTCTAAACACTCCTGAACGGCAGGTGAATTTCCCGAAGCGATGCGTTTTAGAATAGTCTGAGCCACAACTTTTAATTTCAGAACCTGGGATTAAGCTAATTGCTTTAAGCTATTCTATTTCACCACATTTTGCCAAGTTTGCAAACTAAAGGCGCACCGATTCAAATATCCGTTTTGAAAGCATTCGTTATTAAAGTTTATCCAACTTAATGCTTTACAACTTTAGTAACATACGTTTAATACACAGGTTTGTTCCACATTTGCCCTTTCAGAACAATTAGCTAAGTGTGTAAAAAGCGTTTATTTGCTTTCCACTATTCTATTCGCCTTTTTGAAGTGTTTAGATGCAAGACAACGAAATATACTACTTTGAGCGGGAGAATTTGGAAATGAGAAACAGAACAAAAAGCGTCAGCGTAACGAGTGCCGAAATAAGACAAAACTGGCAAAAAGCCTCGATAACAAAACCTTGCAGATAAAGAAGCCAACCCGTGAAAATTGTCATCAACACGACCTGAATGCCAAAAAGCGTCCACGTCAAACGGTTGCCGAAAACTGTTAAAATAGCCAGTGAGAATGCGGAAAAATAAGCGATTGCACCGAGAATTGCCAATGGAACGCCATATATTTCAGCGTATTGACTACTCAAAACCTGTTCGCAGCCTTCGATAATAGTGCAGGGAACATTTGTGCCGGTATAATGATGTATCGTTAAATAAACTGCGTCTGCCAACCCGCATAAAGCAACAATCGCCGCCAATAAGGGAAGTTTGGCGACCGGATTGCTTGTTCTTGAATATTCGCTCATTTGTTTTCGGCAGAATTGCTGTTGCTTGTCTGATTTGCCGATTGATTCGCCGGTTGATTCGACTGATTCTGTCCCGTTGCCTTTTGCAGTTCGGCATCAATTATTTGGCGCATCGGTTCAACATCGGATTGGTCGAAGGAAATACGCTTACCGTTTATATAAATAGTCGGCGTTCCATTTATACCGAGCGCGCGGGCACGCGCAACATCGGCATCTACCCGACCTTTGGCGGCTATTCCCAGCATATCAGTTTGAAATTTTGTCAAATCAAGTCCGATTTTCTGCGCGTATTCATCAAACACTTTGCGCGAATCAGGAGCATTTACCCACGCCAACTGGTTGCTGAAAAGCTGGTCTTGCATCGCCCAATATTTACCTTGCAGTGCGGCAGCTTCGGCGGCAACTGCGGCATCATACGCCTTCGGATGCACTTGGTTGAGCGGAAAATTACGGAAAATAAAGTTTATTCGATTACCGTAAAGAGCATTTATTTCCTTCATTTTCGGATGTTGCAGACCGCACGTCGGGCATTGAAAATCAGCAAACTCTTCAACCGTAACGGTTGCCGTCGGCGAACCGAGCGTATTTGCCGGTTGTGCCCCGGCTGGTGCGGCAGCATATGCCTGTAAAGCCGCCGCCTCATCCTGTTTTTTGTTCGTATTGGTATTTGTTTTGGGTTTGCTTGTTTGCGATTTGGAGTTTTGATAAAACCAAAATCCACCTGCTACTGCCGCAAGCAAAACCAAGCCGATAATGGCAAATGGAAGACTACTGTTATTATTTCCGTTATTCATATTTCGTAAATCGTAAATCGTTAATTGATATTCGAGATTTCAGACTAACCATTAACCATTAATGTTGAGCCGTTTTTTTCCAGTTCGGCGTTCTTCTAAAATTTCGATTGTTTCTTTGACCTTATTGTAAATTCCATCAGTGTCCAAACCGTATTTGGCAAGCAGAAGTTTTGGGTCGCCGTGCGTTATTATGCGGTCGGGAACTCCTAAACGCACGACTTTAACTTTATCTAAAAGTCCGTTTTCCTCCAATAATTCCATCACGGCGGAACCAAAGCCTCCCGCCAGATACGCTTCCTCAACCGTCAAAATTATACGCTTCGTTTGCGCCAAAGCAATAATTAACTCCGCATCAAGTGGTTTGACGAAACGGGCATTGACGACAGTTGTTTCAATGCCGTCTTTTTCTAAATTATCAGCGGCATCCATTGCCGGGTAAACCATTGAACCGTAAGCTAAAATAGCAACTTCACCAGCCGAATCGCGCAAAAGTTCGGCTTTACCGATCTCTAAATTTTGCGGTGGTGCGGAAATATCGACCCCGTAACCGCTGCCGCGCGGATAACGAATTGCCGCCGGTGCGTTGTGTTCGATGGCAGTAAGAATCATATCCCGCAACTCGGCTTCGTCTTTCGGCGACATCAAAATTATGTTCGGATAACCGCGCAAATAAGCAATATCGAGCAGACCGTGATGCGTCGGACCATCTGCGCCGACGATTCCGGCTCTGTCCATGGCAAACGTAACATTTAAATTTTGCAGACAAACATCGTGAATGATTTGATCGAAACCGCGTTGCAAAAATGTCGAATAAATCGCTGCAACGGGCTTTAAACCCTCACACGCCATTCCCGCACAAAATGTTACGGCGTGCTGTTCGGCAATGCCGACATCGAATGATCGTTCGGGAAATTTTTCCAGAATTTTATCAACGCCGGTTCCGTCAGGCATCGCGGCGGTCAAGGCGACGATTTTTTCATCTTTCGCCATCAATTCACACATTGTTTCACCGAAAATCTGCGTATATTGTTTCGGTAAAACTTTTGTCGATTTAATAGCGTTTCCGGTCTTTAAATCAAACGGTCCGGTAGCGTGCCACGCGTAATAATTTTTTTCCCGTGACGGATAACCTTTGCCTTTTGTCGTCAAAGCGTGAACGATAACGGGTCCGTCTTCGACCTTTTTCGCTTCTTCAAGTGCGCGAACCAGCATCGGCACATTATGACCGTCAACATAACCGATATATTTGAAACCGAGTTCGTTGACGAGTGCGCCCGGCAAAACCGCCGCTGCAATCGCATCTTTGACGGTTTTCGCCATATTTCGCAAACTATGTCCCAAACCCGGAACCGCTTCCAAAGTGTCGCCGACTTCTTCTTTAAGACGATGATAACTTTGCGCTTCCTTGATCCGATTCAAGTATCGCGTCAACGCACCGACGGCAGGTGCGATTGACATATCATTATCATTTAACAAAACTATCAAGCGTGTTTTTAGATGTCCGGCTTGATTTATGGCTTCCATCGCCATTCCGCCGGCGAGAGAAGAATCGCCAATCAACGCACAGACATTAAAATCTTCACCTTTTTTATCGCGGGCAACCGCCATTCCGAGTGCGGCGGAAAGCGATGTCGAAGCGTGTCCTGCGCCGAAAGTATCGTATTCCGATTCGGCGCGTCGCAAAAAACCGCTCAAACCTTGATATTGCTTGATAGTATGAAATTGATCGCGTCTGCCGGTCAAAATTTTATGCGCGTAAGCCTGATGCCCAACGTCCCAAACCAACCGGTCTTTCGGCGTGTCAAACGCATAGTGCATCGCCACGGCGAGTTCAACTGCGCCCAATGACGCGCCCGTATGTCCGCCGATGCGCGAACAAGTTTCAAGGATAAATTGGCGAACTTCGTCCGCGACTTCCTGCAAATCTTCAACCCGCAATTGCCGCAAATCCGCCGGTGAATTTATTTCCGATAAAAATCTCATTTAGCTTTTCCGTTTATTAGCACACTCAAATTTCACATTTTAACTTGCTCAATGGCAAATGTTAAATGCCGAATCGGGTTTTGTTCATTTAAGACAGAAGTCAGCAAGTTAGTAAGGGCGCAAAGAATATTGTTACTCGCCTGCCTGTTCTTTACATTTCTTTACTCAATAAATGAAAAAACTTTCAACCAAATCAAAATCACCTGCGTCTAAAATTGTGAAGGCGAAAGCTAAACTAAAATTATTAAAGGAAATAAAATTATGAAATTCAAACAAAAAATTGTTTCGGCAGTTACTTTCTTATTTGCAATTGTTACATTTACGACTTTTGTTTCGGCTCAGGACACAACTACACAATCGCAAGACTCAACAACCAAGCAAGAAAAACGCGAAGACTTCGGCAAGAATAAATTCGGTAAAGAAGGAAAGCACGGGGATCATCGCGGCGGCAATAGAATGTTTCGCGGACTTCATCAACTTAATTTGACCGACGCACAAAAAGAGCAAATTAAAGGGATTATGGAAAGCAATCATACCGCAAATCAAGTGACACATCAGGAAATGCGCGGTTTGATGATGAAGAAACGTGACGGTGTTATTACGGCGGAAGAACAAACGCGCTTCGATACCCTCAAATCTCAAATGAAAGCATCTGCCGAACAAACGCATAATTCGATTATGGCGATTTTAACGCCGGAACAACGTGCTCAATTCGAACAACAAAGGGAGCAAATGAAGCAAAAATTTGAAGAACGCAGAAAGATGCGTCAAGATCAACCGCAACCCGACACGCAAAAAGACAACTAAATTTTGTTTCAGAGCAAAAAGAAAGGCGCAGAAAAAATTCTGCGCCTTTCTGCTTTTATGCAAGGTTGCAAGTTCGTGTATTTTAACCGATGAACATTTCTTCTTCCGTATAAACACGGTCGATCTGTTTTGGCGAAGGTGCAAACAAAACTTCGAGACCTTTTCTGACACCTGCCATAACCGCCGCAATTTCACGCGCCGGTAAAACGACCTTTTCCTGTATAAAATCTGCCGTTGTCGTAACCTGCATTTTTGTCCGGTCAATTGTCTGGCTGACAAGTGCTACTTTGTCTTTAGCTTCGTGAGCCGTTATTCCGACTAATTGCTTGATTTCGGCAACCTCATCTTTGATAAGTCCGGCGGATTCGGAAAAATACTTTGTCGCGGTTGAAAGATTGCCGGAAATTTCGTTAAACTGCACGGAAATTTCCCTTCCCTGAACGCTCATCGCGTTTACTTGCGAAATTAAAGGTTCGACTTTTTCCTCAAGCCGATTGACTGTGCCTATAACTCGCTTAACAATAACTGCAATGGCAATTAAAGCAATTGCCATAATGACAAACGAAATTGCGATGACGATTGACGCAATCATCATCCAAAATTGCGGATTACTCGTATCCATATTAACCCCCTGTTTTGTTTTCTGTTTCTTTCGGAATCTCTAAAATCTTGTCTTTATTTTCTACTATCGGGTATGTCGGACGACTTTCGATTAGCGGATTTGTCCGGTGTTTTTCCTCTTGATAGGCTTCTTTGCCGGCTTCGATAGCGGCTGAAAAAGGATTTGCGGTAGAAGCGACGGCTTCTTTTGCTTTTTCCGTTAAGCCGCCAGCCATTTCTTTTAATTCACCGGCTTTTTCTTTTAATTCTCCCGCCTTTTCCTGTGCTGTTTGATAAAGTTCGCCTGCTTTCTCGCGCGTAACCTCATAATAATCACCGGCGCGTTCTTGCAGTTGCGCGGCTGTTTCCTTACTTTTTTCGATTCCTTTGCGGGTTGCCTCGGCAATGTCTCCGCGTAATTCTTCACCCGATTTCGGCGCAAAAAGTAACGCTAAAATCGCACCGATACCGCCACCGATGAGTAAATAAGTTAATTTTGTAGCTGCACTCGTTTCTTCACTTTCGTACTTCATAATTCTTCTCCTTTTGCAAAAACTGCAATAAAAATATCGCTAAATCTTCGATACCTTAAATATATCAGAAAGCAAGAGTAAATAAAAAGTAAAAAGGCAAAAGTAAAAACTAAAAATTTCATCATCCGGTTCAATTCTTTCGCGTTCAGAGTTCTAACTTCAGTTTGCCGTTTCCAACAGCGAAGCGATTTGGAAACTCTTTGCATTTCTCGCCTGTTTGATTAAATCGGCGGTTGGCGCAACAGGCAAAAGTTTCGCTTTACTTTTGCCGCAAACTGAAGTTTGAACTCTGAACCTAAAATCATTTCCCGATTAAAGAAAGTATCCCTACAAAGCACTAATAACAATAAACTATTAACTGTCGATGGTTGAATTCGGTTGATTGAATATTAACGATTGAAGATTGATGATTGGCATTGGAAGTTTAACGGTTTATAATTGCTGACACAGTTTTTAGTTCAATAAATTATTTGAGAATGTAATAAGACAGTGAAACTTTGCACAGATATTCGACACATTCAGTATCGGACTGATTGATGACAATTTATTAGGAATGACAATCATTTCATTCGCTTCAACTTTACTTCGTGGAATTTTCTGCAAGGTCGCTATCTTACAATAAATTAACAGCATATATGATAAAAGCAATACTTATGGATTTCAACGGCGTTATTATTGATGATGAGCGTTTGCAGATGCAGGCTTATCAGGAGGTTTTGAAGGACGAAGGAATCGATTTGACCGAAGAGGATTATTTTTCGTCGCTTGGAATGGATGATAAAACTTTTGTCGAATCGGCGTATAAGCGCGCTGAGAAAAAGATCACGACGGATAATATTGTTAAAATTACCGATGCTAAATCGGCGAAATGGCGCGAGATTGTTGATCAGGAAATTCCGCTCTTTGATGGTGTAGAAAACTTTATCAGAAAGATGGAAAGGGAATTTGCGCTAGGAATTGTTAGTATGGCGCGGCGCAGTGAGATCGAATATGTATTGGAGAAAACGGGGTTGAGTCCGTTTTTTTCGGCAATCGTCAGCGCAGAAGACGTAACGGCTTGCAAGCCGAATCCCGAATGTTATTTGACCGGCTTTAACCGGGTTGATGCAGTCAGAACACGGCGCGGACATCATCCGATAACGCACGGCGAATGCCTGGTTATTGAAGATTCGCCGCCCGGAATTATTGCCGGTAAACGTGCCGGTTTAATGACGCTGGGCATCACGAATACGGTTTCGGCGGAACAACTCCGCGAAGCCGGTGCCGATGCCGTTTCAAAAACATTAGCCGATTGGATGCCCGATTCAGCGCGGCGCGTCTTTGTTTAGAAAGAAATTTAACAGGGCTGAAGAGGATAAGGAGGATAAAGAAAAATCTCCGGCTATTCTCAGTAGATCCAAATTTGTAAAAAAGCCTGTGCTGATAACAGCTTAAGCCTATTTGAAGGTTTTACTTCTTTTGGCTAAAACCTGTGAAATAATTGATACTTGATAATGGATAATTTGGCTGACGAATAATCGAATTTATCGAATATCAAGTATCAATTATTTCAGTAGTATTTTGCGATAAAAATCTGAAATTCGGATCTACTGAGTCTATTAATTTTTGTTAATTATTTTTAGTTTGTAAAGATAAAAAATGACGGAACATCAAATATCAATCGAAGAAGCCGGGGGAAATCTTTTAGCGTGTGCGGCATTTCTCGCCGAAGATATAAAAAGTGCCGACGGTCACGCGGAAGCGATGAATGAAATCATTCCGCGTTTTCTTGCCAAAGACAATGTTGATCTTGCCGCCGCGCTTGCCGATATGGTTGCCGATCCGTTTGTGCGTGACCGTCTGCTGTCGAAAGTAGCAGACAAATGTGCCGCGATTGACGACGACGAATATGCTTTTCAACTCGTCGAAGCCATCGAAGATTACGGTTTGCAAGCCGAAGCAAGGGAACGCATCGCCATCAGAAAAGCGAGCATCGGCGAATTTGATAAAGCCCGTTCGATTGCCGCCGAACTCGATCATCCTTCTCACGCTTACGGTATTATCGCCTATAATTTAACGATTAATGACCGTCAAGCCGAAGCGCGGGAAATGCTTTCACAAATCGAATATCCCGCCGCAAAGGTCAATGCGCTTCAATTTATCGCCGAATATTACGAGAAAAACAATCAAAAAGAAAAAGCAAATTCGATATTGGACGAGGCTTTGGTCGTGGCTGACGAAATTGATTTTCCCGAAGAAAAAGTTAGAATCTTGCAGTATATCGCCGAACATTTTCGCGGAAACGGCAGAAATGACAAGGCAATCGAAACATTCGACAAAGCAAAAACGATTGTCGAAGGAATTGACGGGATTCACCGCGACAGTTTATTGGCGGGCATCGCACTCGGATTTTTGCGGGCGGGAAGTGTCGAACTAGCCGACAGAACACTTGATTTAGTCGCCGACAATACACAGATTGCTTCTTGTTTGGTCGGGTTTTCACAGGAATTTTTTGAGAAAGGCGCACAGGACGAAGCACTCGAAACGCTTGAAGAAGCGTATGCCATTTTGAAGTCGCAAAAAGACGCGGAAATCCGCGACAGTATGGCGCGTTTCGGATTATTGGGAACGATTGCCGTGTTATTTGCCAAATTCGACAAGGCGGAACGCGGCATCGAAATCGCGCAGGAAAATATATCCGAAAGCGATCAAATATCGGCACTTACCAATATAGTTCAGATTTGCACGACGCAGGGCAAAGACGAACTTGCGCGCCAAGCTGTTGCCGCCATAATTGACGACGCGCAAAAAATGTTTGCTCTTATCGGAATCGCGGACGCGAAAAATGAACTCGGCGAAAAAGAAAAAGCTATTGAATTGTTGAACGAAGCGGCGATGCTCTGCGAAACCGTTCCGCAGCTTCCCTCGCGGTCATTGGCTTATAACGAATTAACAACCCGTTTTTATACCTACGGGGAAACTGCTAAAGCGCGTGAACTGTCGCACGAAAATCTTGAAACGATCTCCAACATCCGCGCCGAAAATACCCGCGCTGCAACCCTTGTTCAATTAGCCGATATTTACGAGAAAGAAGGTTTTACCTTGACCGACGCGGAAAAAACGATACTGCAAACAATGATCGGTAAAGCCGAATGATAATTTTTCAGGAATAATTTTATTTCATCAGGACATATCCAAGTTAAGGATAACAACGCAATGAAAAAACTAGAAAAAAAACATCCGTTAGCGGTGCGGTGGCTGCACTGGATAAATTTTCCGCTTCTGACCGTGATGATCTGGAGCGGTTTGCTGATTTATTGGGCAAACGCCGTCTATGGTTTCAAGATTTTCGGCTACGAACTTTTTCACTTTTTCCCCGCGTGGTTTTACGAAACATTTGGTCTTCCGTTTCGGCTTGCCGAAGGCATCTCGCTGCATTTTTTCTTTATGTGGTTTTTTGCCGCAAACGGTGTGATTTACGTTTTATATCTAATCTTTTCGGGCGAATGGCGGGCGTTACTGCCGATTCCGAGTTCATTCAAACGCGCTCCGTTAGTTGCGCTTCACGATTTACACATCGTCAAAAAACTTCCGCCGCAAGGCAAATACAACGACGCGCAACGCATCGCTTATACGGGTGTGATCTTGCTTGGTTTAGGCTCGATTATTACGGGTTTGGCGATTTATAAACCGCTTCAACTCGCGTGGCTGACGACACTTTTGGGCGGTTACGCTTGGGCGCGTTGGGAACATTTTTGGCTGATGATTTCCTTCGTTTTGTTTTTCGTCGTTCACGTCGTTCAGGTTGCGATTGCCGGTTGGAGCAATTTTCGTTCGATGGTCAGCGGTTACGAACCTGTTACGGTTGAAGATAATTTACCCGAATCTTCGCTTAACGAAGGGGCAAAAATATGAGTGAAGAAAAAGAAGAAGTTTTAGTCGAAAAAGTGCGTGAACTCGAAAAGGCAAAGCGGGAAAAAGAAAATCCCGATGACAAAAATAACACGTCAATTATTCTGAATGAAAAGCGCGAATTGAGCGCACCATTGAGCGACGACGAAGCAAAACGGCAAATGAGTCGGCGTTCACGGCGCACATTTTTGATCGGGGGCGCAACGGCTGTGCTGGGTTATTTCGGTTACAGTTGGCTACGAAAATCGGACAATTTTTATTTATTTGAGCGAATGTTCAAATTTAACGAAAATGTCAGCCAAGCATTTTTTGACAGTGCCGACCTCGCGCCCGAATTTCCACGCGAACTTGCCGGCGCACGAGTCAATGGTTTTATCGGTTTAGACGACGATTTTGATGCGGAAAATTGGCAGTTGCAGGTTACGGGTTTATCAAATCCGCAACAGTTTTCGCAGTATTCTGCAAACATTTCCTTTGGTGGCGACGACAATGCGCCGCGTAGTTTGGACACGCCGCCCGCGCCGAATGAATCGGTTCCGGGTTTGCTTTTTTCACTTGACTACATCAAATCTCTGCCGTCGGTAGAGATGACGACGGAATTAAAATGTATCGAAGGTTGGAGTCAAATTGTTAATTGGAAAGGCGTAAGATTTTCCGATTTTGCCGCGCAGTTTTTCCCTGCTCTGCGCCAAAACGGAGCGGCGAATCTGCAAAATATCTCGGAAAATCTGACGAAATATGTTTCATTGGTTACGCCCGACCGCGCTTATTTTGTCGGTTGGGATATGCAGAGCATTCTGCATCCGCAAACGCTTCTTGCCTACGAAATGAACGGCGCACCGCTACTTCCCGAACACGGCGCACCACTACGCCTCGTTACGACGACAAAATATGGCATCAAACAATTAAAACGCATCGGACGCATCGAATTTACCAACGAAAGACCCCGTGATTATTGGGCGGAAGAAAGCTATGATTGGTATTCGGGACACTAGGATTTTGGATTTTAGATTTTGGATTTTGGATTGGTAAGAATTACCAAATGTCGTTAGTTATTAAATTTTCAAAATTATCGCGCTGTCTGATTAACTCGACCATTTTGTCTTCGGTTATAAGAACTACGTTTGGCAGAAATCTGCCGTTGTATTGCGACATTTGGGCGATGGAATATGCGCCGCAATTGAGCAGAGCTAAAATTTCGTCGGGCTGAACATTTTCGGGTAAAAGACGATAATCGGGAAGTCTGTTTAACCCTTCAATATCGAAATAAACATCGCCGCCGTCGCATAACGGACCGGCGAGTTTGTATTTTGTATCGTGCATTTCGTCGGCGCGGTTGGCGGAAATCAGATGATAATACCATTTGTAAGTTTCCATCGAAAGCAAAATGTTGAAACCCGCATCGGTCAAAAGCCAGGTGGCATTTTGGATTTTGGATTTTGGATTTTGGATTGGTCTGAATTTTTTGTTTCTTACGGTTGTCAAACAAATTCCGGCATCGGAAATCACACTTCTGCCCGGTTCTAAAAGCAAAGTAATATTTTCTAAAAGATGCGTCGCGTTTGAAGCGTCAGCGGCTTCTTTAACTGTTTTCCAAGCGTTTGCAATTGCGTCCGCCGGTTCAAAATCTGCTGCAAACATTTCGCGCATCGCGTTAGGGAAAAATTTTTCGTGCGAATCGTCGCGCAGATAATTAACGGGAAAACCGCCGCCAAGGTTGATGTGCGAAAGTTTGATTCCGGTTTCTTCGTAAATCTGAACGAGATTTTCAAACAGCGTTTTGAATGCTTCGGCGTATGGCTCTAAGTTCGGATTTTGCGAACCGATATGCAGATGAACGCCGCAAAGATTTAGATAATAAGACGATTTATATTGATGAAAAGCCGACAACGCTTCATCCGGCATCATTCCGAATTTTGATGTTAAAAGCGCGGTTTGCAAACCCGAATGAGTGTTCGTTTCGATTTCGGGAACTAAGCGGAGTGAAACATTTGCGCGTTTTTTTAATCTTCGCGCCGCTTTTTCGATTAGCTCTAATTCGTATAGCGAATCAACCTGAATCGCATAAATCTCGGCGTTTATCGCATTTTCTATTTCCCAAACTTCTTTGCTCGTGCCGTTAAAAATAATTTGTTCGCCTATAAAACCGATTTTCAGAGCCTTCCAAAGTTCGCCGCCCGAATTTACTTCCAAATCCGCACCCGCTTCTTTGACGGTTCGCAAAATCGCCATATTCGAGTTTGCCTTTGCCGCGTAGCAAATCTTTAACGGACAATCTATAAAATTTTCGGCGCGTTTTAATCGTTCGATATTGTGCCGGATGCGCGATTCCGAAAAAACAAAAAGCGGCGTGCCGAACTCTTCCGCCAATTCAATCGCCGAAACGCCGTTGATGTGTAATTGATTGTTTTTTTCTTCGAGAAAGTTTTCTATTTGCCAAGTCATTGTTTCGAGTTCAAGGTTCAAGGTTCAAAGTTTAAGATTCAAAACTGAAATTTTGAACCTTGAACTTTGAACTTTGAACAACCTATAAGCCTGTTCCACGCGGATAATTTTCTGTGATCGAGATCGGAAGTTTGCCTGAAAAATTGATTTCACCCATTACAGCGCGCGCCGCCGCGCTTTGCAAACTCTGCATATCACCATACGCGACAATGTAGTTTTTCATTTGGGGAAAACCGCGCAAAATATAAGGATTACCAAAGCTGACGTTTATCGTATTCGGATTATTCTGCAAAACCGCCTGCAAAATCTGATTGCCCGTTTCTGTCAAACCGATACTATTTTTCGCACCTGAGCGAACGCGTCCGAAAAGTCCGGTGATGACAATTTCCGCATTCGACGCTTTTGCAATCGCGTCTTGCACCTCCTTTTCGGTTGAGCGGTCATCAATCACGATTCTTTCCGTATTATTTAATCCGAAAGCACGAAGCGATTGGGTAAATGTGTTGCCGACAAAATTTCGGTCGTCACCGTTGGTGATACACAAAACGACGGCTTTTTTGCTTTTTGCAATCGGCAAAATTTTGTTTTCGTCCTTGACCAAAGTAATAGCTCTTTCGGCGATCTCATTGGATAATCGGCGCGTTTCGTCGCCCGAAACGATGGTGTCAATTTGATCAATCGGCGTGATTTTATTTTTGACCAAACCGAGTTCATATTTCCACGCAAGCTGTTTGCGAACGGATTCGTTCAGTCGCTCTATTGAAACGCGTCCCGATTGAACGGCGGCTTTCAAACCGTTAATCGCCAAATCCGCATCGGAAGGTTTGAGCAGAACATCAGCACCGGCAAGAAAGGCGCGAACTGCCGCTTCGTCTTGATTAAAATAAAGTGTCAAACCACTCATACTCATTGCGTCCGTGACGGTCAAACCGTTAAAACCCAACTCTTTTTTCAAAAGCTGCGCGTCCACAATCGGCGAAAGCGTCGCCGGTGTGGTTGCTTTTCCCGAATCAATTTCAGAGTCGGTATCGGTTGCCTTACCCGGTTTTTTTAAAAGTTTTACTTCCGTATTATCAATCTGCGGCAAAGAAATATGCGCGACCATCACCGAACCGATTCCTGCATCGATAACCGATTTAAAAGGCACGAGTTCGACGGCTTCGAGTCGGCTTTTCGGCAAATCGATAATCGGTAAACCGCGATGCGAATCAACATTCGTGTCGCCGTGTCCGGGAAAATGTTTGGCTGTCGCTAAAACATTCTGACTTTGCAGACCTATTGTAAAAGCGACGGCAAACCGCGCCACATCGTTCGGATTTTCGCCGTAACTGCGAACATTTATCACCGGATTGTCGGGATTGTTATTGACATCAACGACAGGCGCAAATACTTGTTGAACGCCTAATGCTTTCGCTTCGCGTCCCGTAATAACGCCTTGCCGACGGGCAAATTCAGGATTTCCGGTTGCCGCAATCGCCATATTCCATGGCAGATTTACCGTTTCGAGAAAGCGCATTCCGACACCGGTTTCAAAATCGGCGGAAATCAATAAAGGAATTTTCGCATTTTCCTGCATACGATTGACGAGATGCACTGTCTCATAAACTCCGCCGACGAAAACAACTACGCCGCCGATTTTGTTTTCCTTAACCTGACGCATCAATTCTTTATAATCTGCACTGTCTTGCGAAAGATATTGGGCGTTGATGCCGATGTGCACGAGTTGACCGATTTTTTCGTCAACCGACATTTTTTTTAGTTGTTTATCCGCCCATTTGACTGCCTTTTCCGATGGGCGAAATTTTTCATTCGGCGCGGAAAATGCAACAACGGAATTTAACCACAACGAAATAAAAATAGATACGGACAAAAATGCCCGAACATATAAAAATGATTTTTGGGAATTCATATATTCAATTATTGACAACTTTATTTTGAAAAACAAAACTTGCCAGCCAAGCAATAAAAAGCGTCGTCAAACTACCGATTAAAACATACCACGTCCAAGCCAACGGCGTGGCGAATTTGATGTAAAGCATCAGCGCAATGCTCGCCGCCATTCCGATTAGAGCAGCCGTTTCATTTGCTTTTTTAATAAAAGTTCCAACGAGAAAAACGCCGAGAACCGGACCATTGAAAAGTGAGGCAATCGAAAGAGCCTGACTCAGTGCCGATTCGTTTTGTTTCATCATAGCAAGCGCGACAATTATCTGTATGATGCCGAAAGCGAGCGTCAGCCAACCGGAAATTTTCAGCAGACTTTTATCCGATTTATCTTTGGCAAACGGTTTGTATAGATCATTAACGAAGGTTGCCGCGATCGAATTTAACGATGAAGAAAGTGCCGCCGCGAAAATCGCCGCAATGACTAAGCCGCTCAAACCCGACGGCATATTTTGCGTAATAAAATCGGGAAAAACCTTGTCGCCGCCGGTAAACGGAAAAGTCGCCGGAACGCCCGAATTTAAAACTCCGGCATTTGCATATTCGGCGGAATTAAACGGCGCGTAAAAAGCAAACAGCAAAACGCCGATAAAAAGAAACCCGATAAATTGACCGAGAACCACCGCGCCGCTCGACAACAAAGCCAGCGACGCGCTCGAAGGTTTGTTCGTGCAAAGATAACGCTGGACGAGATATTGATCCGTTCCGTGCGTGGACATCGTGAGAAAACAGCCGCCGATCAAACCCGCCCAAAACGTAAATGTCCTGGTCATATCGAACGAAAAATCGAACAAGTTAAATTTGTTAAATTGTTGTCCGAGTGCCAGAACCTGCGGCATTCCGCCGTCAATCTGATTCAAAATCACGACTGCCGCCGCAATCGCGCCAACGATGTAAATTAAAAGTTGAACGACTTCAACCCAAATAACTGCTTCCATTCCGCCGTAAAATGTGAAAATTATCATCACCGCACCGAGCAGAATGACGGACAAAATCGTAATTGTTTCGGCATTTGCACCGGGCTGAAATGCAACATAAACTGCCGCTAAAACAATCGCCGTGAGCAAAAGACGTATTCCGTCGGCAATGTTTCGCATCACGACAAACAGCGCAGATGCCAGCATTTTCACTTTTGCACCGAATCTGTCGCCGAGAAGTTGATAAACCGTCTGCAAATCGCCGCGAAAATACATCGGGATAAACAACAGCGAGATAACGATACGCCCAAGCATATAGCCGAACACGAGTTGCAGAAATTGAAAATTCCCGCCCTTCGCAAACGCAATGCCGGGAACGGAAATAAACGTAATCGTCGAAGTTTCCGTCGCCACAATAGACATCGCAATCGCCCACCACGGCACATTTCTATCGCCGACAAAATAATCGTCGGTCGTTTCCTGATTCTTGGAAAAATAAACCCCAAAAAGCGTTACGCCGATCAAATAGCCGAATATGATAATTAGGTCTAAAGTTTGCATTTTACAATAAGAATTCCCAAAGCAATTAGAAAAAACTATAAGAAGTATTTATCCCGAATTTTCAAAAATCGTCAAACAGATAATTAAAAAATCTCACAAAAACGAGGGAAGACAACTACTTTCGGGCATAAAACATTCCGATATTTTTTAATCTAAATAAATTATTGTCATTTATCCACGGGAATTTGAAACGCGCTTGGCTAACAATGTCGCTTTCAAGAATTTTGCCGTCGAGTTCTTGCTCGGCTAAAGTGTAAATAAATGATTCGGCTTCACCGGCAATTTTATCGAGTTCCTTTATTTCGTCAGTTGTTAGAGCAGGAAATTTGTCCAACATTCTTTCGTTAATCGGTTGTTGAAAGTTTTCGCCCCATTCGGTTTTGAGTTCCAAAGCGAGATTGAGAAGTTCGGCGGAAAATCCGGTTGCGTCGTTAGTTTTAGGTTGTTGCAGAGGTTTATTCAAATAATCTTCCGGGCGAAAACCGATTTCATTGATGTAAAATGTTCCGCTTTTTTCAGCCACCGGATTTGCGACGATAAACGGATATTTTTCCTTAAAATATTCGGGGAAAAATTTGATAAATTTGAGCTTGATAAATTTCCCCTTTGGCAGATTTATTTCCTCCTCATAAAACCCGGGCGCGATATGTCCGATGTGCAAACAATAGGCTTTACAATCGTTTATCGTTTCCAAAAACGGATTTTCGTATTCTTCGATCTCAAGATTTTTCAAGCGGTTTTTGACAATTATTGATTGAATATTTGGAAATTTGGCTGGTAAAGGAACGACGATTTTTTGAAAATGTATGGTTTGCTCGACGTGAACATCAAAAATTCCGATGTTGTTTAAGTTTTGATCATAAAGCGAATCGGCACGATTCAAAAGCCGCATTGAAGTTATTTTCACCGGACATTCTCCCGGAGCGACATTTTCCGCAAAAGCAGGACATTCCAAAACGCTGTCTTGAGGTATAAATCCGGCTATTCCATCGCCTTTGTCGGGCAAATAATAGCCATAATTATTATAAAGTTCTGCCGGAACAGTATTAAATTGTTGGTCAAAATTTCTATCCAGACTCGCTTCGGTAATGAGTTCGTCGGCTAACTCGAATAACGTGCCTTCATCAAAATACGGATTTTGTTTGAGGAAAAATAATTTGTATTTCAGAATAGTTGTCATTTTACAAAAGCCGAATTAGGTTAAATCTGTTACTACCAAATTTTCAATTGCTTTCTCAATTACGAAATCATTTTCAACGAGAGCCTTTTCTGCCGTTCCAACTGAAACATTTGCCCGAAACATAACGAGTGCGACGCGCAGATCGGCATTAGCTTCGTTCAATAAGTTGTTCGCCGCATTTTCTGAAAAAGAAGTTTCCGTCATTAAAATCCGCAAACTTCTTTCCATTAATTTGATGTTTGATGATTTTACATTGGTCATTCGATTGCCTTTGACATAGCCGAGTCGAATCATCGAAACCGTCGAAATCATATTCAAAATCATTTTTTGCGCTGTTCCCGACTTCATTCGCGTTGAGCCGGTAATCGCTTCTGCGCCAACTTCGGCGACGATGGAAATTTCGGCGGATTTTGTAATCGCTGAATCAGGAACGCAAGTGATGCAAGCCGTAAAACATCCGATTTCACGCGCAAAATCCAACGCGCCGATGGTGTAAGGCGTTCTGCCCGAAGCGGCAATTCCGACAACTGCATCTTTCCCCGAAACACCACGAGTTTCTAAATCGGTTTTTCCCGCGTCTCTATTGTCTTCCGAACTCTCGGTAGCTTTATAAAGCGCATCATAACCGCCCGCGATGATGCCTTGCACCAAATCGTAAGACACGCCAAAAGTCGGCGGAATTTCCGAAGCGTCTAAAACTCCGAGTCGTCCCGATGTGCCTGTTCCGACATAAAAAAGCCGCCCGCCGCCGTTTAATCTTTCGACGATCTTATCAATCGCCGACGCAATTTCGGGCAAAACTTTTTCAATCGCCCCGGCAACTTTTTTATCTTCGTCATTGATAAGGCGAATTGCCTCAAGCGTCGAAACTTTATCAATGTTCGCAGTTTGCGGGTTTTCTTGTTCGGTTACGGGAAGCATTTTAATAAAGCGAAAAATTATAAATCGCGGTTTTTATAAGAGTAATTGGCATTCCGTCGCGCATTGCCGGCTCAAAATGCAAACTTCGGGCAGCATCCATAGCATTATTGGTTAGACCGAATGGCAATTTTGTAACAGGCATAATCGCGCCAATTGAGCCACTCGCCAGAAATGTTATTTTTAATGTAACATCTCCGCTAATCTCATATTTAGCCGCTAAATCTGTGTAGCTTGGCTTTGGCTTTGATAAAATATTTATGGCAGAAACTTTACTCATTGGTATTGCGGAATTAGGATTCTCCGAACCTACTTCGCTTTCACTAACATCTTCGCTTTTTTTATCCTTTTGGTTTGAAGTTTGTTGGGGTTCGATTTGTATTCTGAAAATTTTCCCCTGCTCAAGCGGGTTTTTATCAAACTTGATTGAAGCGAAAAATCGCTCAACCGTAGCATTATTTTCAGTTTCGCTGACAGTATGAAAAATATAAAAACGATTTTTTCCTTCAATAGCGAAAATTTTTTGATAAAAACCTTCGGAATCAATAAAGTTGAAAAATTTGCCCAAAAACTTGCCAATAAATCGGTCCGAACTTTCCACTTTGTTATCTACGGTTAAACTATAAATTTGTTGATAGCGCGAAGAACGTATGTCTTTAGCGGAAGTTATAAAAAAATAAGTTTCATTTGAAAAATCTTTATAAAACTTTGGCGCATCTTTATCGGCTTTTGCAAAACCAACTAATTTAAAGGATTTGGGAACTTCAACCGCAAATTCTTCATTAATACCGGAAAAATATTTCCAATCTACTGCTTTATTTGTTGTTTGAGCAAACACAAGAACAGAACAAAAAATCAAAATTAAACAAAGAGTTAATAATTTTCTCATCGCTTTTCTCCTTTATGATAAGTCTCTAAAGCAAGATGCGCGGCGGCGTTGGCGGGTTGCAGAATCGGTTTGACCAGATATGCTTTCGGTGCAAACGAATGAACCGTTTTTAGCAAAGAATCCGTCATTAGTTCGCCGGCTTTGAAAATGCTTCCGACACAACCGACGGGAACTTTTCGGTTATCCATTTTCAACTTTTTAAGCACGGCAAAAGCCGCCAGCCCGAGTTCAAAACCGGCTTCTTTTAATATTTCAAGCGCGATTTCGTCGCCTGTCTGTGCGGTTTCTACGACAAAACGGGCAAATCCGGCAATCTTTGCATTATCCATCTGCGGCGAATAAATGGCAACCAACAAATTTTCGGGCGTTGAGGTGCGAAAATAATTTGTTCCGGCTTCGCTCAATTTCGTCAGCTTTCCGCGTCCGTCCGAAGCCTTGGCGATTGCTTGCAAGGCGCGTCGGGCAATAGAAATTCCGCCGCCTTCATCACCCGCGATCGGACCCCAACCGCCAGCCGTCGCTGTTTTTCCGTTTTCGTCTTTGCCGTAACAGATCGAACCCGTTCCTGAAATTACGACTACGCCGGCTTTGCCCAAAGTTACGCCGTAAAGCGCGATTTCCGCGTCGGTTGTAATTTCAATTTGTTTGACGGGCAGATTTTTAATAAAACTGTCGCGGACACGCTGTCGCAGATCGGCACGCCGCACACCGGCAAGCCCGAGTGTCGCGGTAATAATGTCGCCGCGACTTCGGTTTGCCGAATCACAAGCCGCTTCAACCGCTTTGACGATATTGGAAACGGCGATTTCAACGCCGACGCGCAGAGGATTTGACGCGCCCGAAAAACCCTCGCTGATAACACTTGTTTTATTATCCAACAAAACAACGTGTGTTTTTGTGCCGCCACCGTCAACGCCCAAAAATAAATTATGAGAGTTGCGGCTGCGCTTTGTCGTATTTTTTTTTGTTTTAACCGGAACCATTTGTAGATTTTCAATAGACGAAAAACTATATTCTGGTATATTCTAACGATACTTCTCTTATAATAAAAACTAAAAGATTTTATCCAGGCAATAAGATTTGTTAATTGATAATGGTTAATGGTTAATACAAAGGCAGAAGCCTGCGCGTAAGCAAGGGCGCAGAACCTTTATCTATTTCGCGCAGGCTTTTCTGCATTCTTTAGAAAAAGAAAATGGAAATCAGACAACTAAAAGCATTTTTGGCGATTGCCGAAGCGAAGACCTTTACGGCAGGAGCAAAAGTCGTAAACATCACGCAGGCAGCTATTTCGATGCAGATTCGACAACTCGAAGACGAACTCGGAATGTCGCTTTTTACGCGCACACCGCGCCGTGTGATCTTAACCGAAGCGGGTGAACATCTGTTACAACGGGCGCGCAGAATTTTGCGCGAACACGATGCCGCCATTGCAGAAATCGCCGAACTTGCAGGTGCCGAATACGGACGTTTGCGAATCGGTTCGGCTTCGGCGATGTTTGCCACCGCCCAACTGCCGACAATTTTGGAACGCTTGAAAGAAAAATTTCCGAACGCCGAAATAACCGTCAGCAGCGGGACTTCGCAGACATTGGTTGAAAAAATGATGCACGGCGATATTGATATTGCATTTGTTTCTCTGCCCGTCGAAACGCCGAATATTCAAACAGATCTGCTTTTCAGCGATGAGATCGTCGCTATCGCGCATCCGAAACATCCATTGGCAAACGAAAAATTTATCAGCGCAGCGACGCTTGCCGGTGAACAATTGATCTTAGGCGAAAAAGGCGGCAATACGCGCCGTATGATTGACGATTTTTTTGGAGCGGCGAACGTCAAACCGAATGTGGTGATGGAATTATCGCGGCAGGAAGCGATCAATAAAATGGTCGAAAATCAGATGGGCGTGGGCATCGCGGGCGCAAAAAATGTTTCCAAAGAAATCCGTGAAGGACGGCTTATTTCGTGGATGGTCGAAGGCGCGGAAATTAAATGGGATCTGGGTTTGGCAAGACTTCGCGGCGGTTATTTTTCGCCGATCGCCAAAGAATTTGTCCAATTCTGCAAAGATAGTTTCAAGGAACGCGAAAAGGAATTGAAAGCAAAAAGATGAAAGAATTATTTTTCAACGCAAAGACGCAAAGACGCAGAGATGCGAAGAAAGAAAAGGTAAAAGGTAGAGATAATCTTTTTACTTTTCACTTAAAAAACTTTGCACCTCTGCGTCTTTGCGTCTGTTTGTTAATTTTTTCTGCTTTTGCACACTCGCAAGGTTTGCCTGTTGCGCTTCCAAGCAGTGTTGGAATGTCCGCCGAAAAGTTGAACCAGATTGATAACTTGGTTGAGCAAGACATCGCTCAAAAAAAACTTCCGGGCGCGGTCGTAATTGTCGGACACAAAGGGAAAATCGTTTATCGCAAAGCGTTCGGCAATCGTGCGCTCGTGCCGAATGTCGAAAAGATGACGGTTGACACGATTTTCGATGTGGCGAGTTTGACGAAAGTCGTGGCGACGACGACTTCGATAATGATTCTCGTCGAACAAGGGAAAATTCGTTTGAACGACACAATCGGCAAGTTCATTCCCGAAATCGAGGACGAAAACGTCAAGAAAATCACGATTCAGCAATTATTGACGCACGTTTCCGGCTACGCGCCCGATTTCGATCTGCGCGAAAAATGGACGGGACGCGAAGGAATGCTCGCGGCGTTAAAAAAAGAAAAACTCCGCACGCCGCCGGGAACGAAGTTTGTTTATTCGGACATCGGTTTTATTGTGCTTGGCGAGATTGTCAATCGCTTCTGGGACGTTGCCGGAGACATTGGTCCTCACGGTGATAAAGATTATAAAGAAGATTATTTTGCGGATAGACTCATATTCAGCGAGTTAAATTTAAAGAATACATTCTTCGTAGATGGCGATATTTCTTCAAAGCCGCAGAAAAGCGTTGAGAAATTCGTTAGGGAGGAAAACTTAATTCCGCGTATCGCGCCAACTGAAAATATCAAAGGACAAAACAGTTACCTCGGCTCGACATTTGAAGGTGACGACAAAACGGGCAATCAAATCTTGCGCGGACAGGTTCACGATCCGACGGCTTTTAGAATGGGCGGAGTTGCCGGACACGCCGGACTTTTTTCGACGGCTGACGATTTGGCGAGATTTTGTCAGATGCTTTTGAACGGCGGAATTTTGGACGGCGAGCGCGTTTTGTCTGCAAACACGATTGCGCGGATGACCGCGCCGATTGTCGTGAGCGAAGACGGCGCGACGCGCGGACTCGGTTGGGACATCAACACCGCATTTTCGTCGAATCGCGGCGAGCTTTTTCCGCTCGGCTCGTTCGGACATACGGGTTTTACGGGAACTTCCGTCTGGATTGACCGCGTATCGCAAACCTTCGTCGTTTTTATGTCAAACCGCGTTCACCCCGACGGAAAAGGCGATGTTACGCCGCTTCGCGCCAAAGTCGCCACCATTGCAGCTTCGGCAATCGAAGACACGCCGATGGAATCATTTCGTTTAGCCGAATCTGTTTACGCTTCACAAGTTGCAGCGCAGATTCCGAAATTCAAAGAATTTATCGAGAAAGAAAAAGTTGTAAAACTTGGATTAGGATATTTCAATCGGCTTGACCAAGAAGGAGCAGTTTTGAACGGAATTGATGTTTTGGAAAATCACAACTTCAAAGAATTTTTAGGTCTAAAAATTGGACTCGTCACGAATCAAACCGGCAGAAATCTCGCAGGGAAACCGACGATTGATGTTTTGAAGGAAGCGAAAAATGTCAATCTCGTCGCATTGTTTTCGCCCGAACACGGCATTCGCGGCGAATTGGACCAAGCCAAAATTGACGATTCGAGGGACGAAAAAACAGGTTTGCCCGTTTATTCGCTTTACGGCGAAACACGCCGACCGAAAGCCGAGCAGTTAAAAGATTTGGACGCAATCGTGTTTGATATTCAAGACATCGGCGTTCGTTTTTACACTTACGAAGCTACGCTTTTGAATGTGATGGAAGAAGCCGCGAAAGTGAAAATTCCCGTGTTTGTTTTAGATCGTCCGAATCCGATCAACGGCGAAACCGTCGAAGGTGCGATTGCCGACGCTGATAAATTGTCGTTCGTCGTTTCGCACACCGTTCCCGTGCGCCACGGAATGACGATTGGCGAACTCGCCGGAATGCTGAATACTGAAAAGAAAATCGGAGCGGATTTGCGCGTCATCAAAATGGAAAATTGGTCGCGTAAACTGTGGTTTGACCAAACAAATCAGACGTGGATAAATCCTTCGCCGAATATGCGTTCCTTAACCGAAGCGACGCTTTATCCGGGAATCGGTTTGCTCGAAACCACAAATCTATCGGTCGGGCGCGGAACCGATACGCCGTTTGAAGTCGTCGGTGCGCCGTGGATTGACGGTCGAAAATTAGCCGAATATTTGAACGGCAGAAATCTGAACGGCGTTCGTTTTATCCCGATCAAATTCAAACCGAACGCGTCTGTTTTCAAAGACGAAAATATCGGCGGAATTAACATTGTAATTACTGCCAGAACAGAGTTTCAATCTGTCCGCAATGGTGTCGAAATTGCCGTTGCGCTTAGAAAACTTTACCCGACTGAATGGCAAATCGAAAAATACGACCGATTGCTTGCCAATCAAGAAACTTTCGACAAAATAAAGCGCGGCGAGACAGCCGAAGAAATCGAAAAATCGCAGCAGAAAAAATTATCGGAATTTATGACCCGTCGGGCATCATTTTTGCTTTACAAATAGATGTTTTAGAGTTATAACCGATTCGTAATCTTCGCAACTAATTATAACGCAATATCTACGGCATTTTTGAAATAGTCCGGTTGCTATAATCGAAAAAGCCATAACAAAAATTTGGAGATATTTCCAAAAACCTAAATATATTTGATAGCTTTTGCTATTTCTAAGTTTGCAAATTTTAAACAGAGGGAAAAATAATGAAACGAAATTTCAAGCGAGTAACGCAATTTGTGCTGATTGCATTAGCGTTATTTTTAATACAAAGCGGTTTTGTCGCCGCCCAGGAAACTACCGGAGCAATAGTCGGCACCATCCGCGATTCTTCCGGTGCAGTCATTCCGGGCGCAGCCATAACAATAACCGATTCACAGAAAAATGATATTGTGGTCAGGACAATAACAGCAAGTGATGAAGGTGTTTTTACCGCACCGAATTTGGTTAGCGGTATCTATAAAATTACTGTTGAAGCCGCAAATTTTAAGAAGACGGTAAAAACCGATGTCAAGGTTGATGTCGGACAGCGAAGGCTGGTTGAAATCGAACTCGAAGCGGGAAATATCTCGGAAGTTGTAACTGTGGAAGCCGATCAGGTGGCAGTCAATTTGACTACTCCAACGTCTTCGACTTTGATAAATGGCGACCAAGTGCGCGAGTTGTCGTTGAATAATCGTAATTTTGTGCAACTTGTCGCGCTCGCTCCCGGTGTTTCTTCCGATCTGAGCGACCAAGTTTATACCGGCACGTCGATTCCCGAAGGCGGACCAAATGTCATCAGCCTTTCGGTCAACGGCGCACGTTCCAGCCAAAATACTTTCACGGTTGACGGTGCGGATATTGTTGACCGCGGGTCAAATATCACTATTCAGGCGTATCCGAGTGTTGATTCGATCGGTGAATTTCGCGTGTTGCGTTCATTATTTCCGGCAGAGTCAGGCAGAAGCGGCGGCGGTCAGGTCAATGTCATTACGCGCAGTGGAACAAGTAAATTTCACGGTAATGCCTTTGAGTTTGTTCGCAATGAACAATTCAACGCCGGTAGATTTTTTGACAATCGAAATGCTCCTCTCGGACGTGACAGCGAAGGCAAATCAATTCGCCCGCCGTTTCGCTACAATAATTTCGGCTGGACGCTCGGCGGTCCGATATATTTTCTCGGATTTGGTGAAGGCGGTCCGGTAGCAAAAAGATATGAGAGAACATTTTTCTTCTTCTCACAGGAATTTCGGCGTGATCGTCGCTCGACGACTTTTACTTCCAGCGTGCCGGATGCCAATCTAAAACGCGGTATTTTCCCGATAGATGTTTGTATCAACCGCAATAATATTACGACTGAGAATTGCACGGCAGGGAATGCGGGCAGATTAGCGGCTGGAACACCGATTCCGGCAAATTTTTTCAGTCCGGCAGCATTGGCTTATGTCAACCAAATTTACAACAAATTACCGTTGCCGAATGACACCGTTCCTTATCGGTTAAATACGCCTATTCCTGGTATTGCTAATTTCCGGCAGGAAATATTCAAACTCGACCATAGTTTTACTAAAAACTTCTCGGCTTATTACCGGTATCAACGCGATACGATTCCGACGCTTGACGGGAACGGTATTTTTACGAGCGGTTCGGGTTTGCCGGGAGTTGCAACTTCCGACACCCAATCACCCGGACGAACCCACACTGTTCAAGGCACTTATGTCGTAAGTCCGAATGTCATTATTGAAGGACTTTATGCCCATTCTTTCGGTGCAATTCTAAGTTCGACTGTCGGCACTTTGGGAACGGCAAACACGACCATTCCTATAAACCTGGCTTTCCCGAATACGCGGGATAAAAATCCGACAATTTCCGGTAATGGTTTCAGCGCGTTACAAGCCTTTGGAAATTACGACAATTTTTCCAACAAAAATTATTATTCGGGTAGTTTGACCTGGATTCGCGGAAGTCATTCCTCGAAGTTCGGTGTTGCTTATTCAAAATATCGTAAAAACGAAAATGCTCTGGCAGGAAGTAACGAAGGGCTTTTCAATACGTTTTCCGCAACGCTTGCATCAGGTGTTACATCAAATGCTACTAATCAAAATTTACAGCGTTTCGCTAATTTTCTGGTTGGCAATGTCGCTTCATACACACAGGCAAAATTCGATTATACCGCTGATCTTCGTCAGCAAAATATCGAATGGTATGCCCAGGACGAATGGCGCGTTCGCAACAATCTAACGCTTTATGCGGGTGTGCGTTATTCGTTTTTTGGTGCGCCTTCCGATAAAAACGGACGCTTAACCAATTTTGTCCCCGAACTTTATGATCGCTCACGCGCACCGTCGGTTACGGGTGCCGGAAACAGGATTCTCGGAACAGGCGATTTCTGCGACGGTTTGATTGTTAATGCTCAAAATCCGAACTTTACGCTTCCGGCAGGCTGCACTTCGATAACGCCCTCGCCATACGGTGACAAAGTGATCGATGCGCCGAAAAGAGATTTTGCTCCGCGTGTCGGTTTGGCTTGGGACCCGTTCGGTAAAGGAAAAACTTCGATTCGCACGGGCTACGGTATTTATCACGAACAAGTGTTGAATGGGTTTTACCTGACGATCATCGGCGTTAATCCGCCATTTCAAGAAAACGTAACGATTACCAACACGCGCCTCGATAATCCGCTTGCCGGAACTTTGGCGGCGGCAGCATTGGGAACGCAACAAATACGCGGCGTGCAGTCCGATTTCATAACGCCTTATACCCAACATTGGTCTTTGGACGTGCAACAGCAGTTGACGAAAAACACCCTGTTTACAGTGGGATATTACGGTTCGCACGGCACTCATTTAATCGGTATCGTTGACCTGAATCTGCTGCAGCCGGGACAAGCGCGTAATTCGCAATGTGCGCCCGGAGCTACTTATATCGGTCAGCCCGGTGGCGCAACGACCGTTCAATGTCAACCGAACGGCTATGCTTTTCGTAATGCAAATGATGTGGCTTTAAATCCGAACGTCGTCGGAACTACCCGATTTACCGATGCTTTGATTCTCGATCAAATTCGTCCTTTCAGAGGCTATCGGGCAATTAACATCATTCAGCCGCGATTTAATTCCAATTACCACAGTTTGCAGGTTTCGGCACAGCATCGTTTCTCCGGTGCTTCGCAGGTAAATCTGGCTTATACATGGTCGAAAAATTTAACCGATAATCAAACGGATCGTTCGACTGCGCCGCAAAATCCATATAACATTACCGGCGAATACGGACGGGCACAGTTTGACCGTCGGCACATTTCTACTCTGAACTATGTTTACGAATTGCCGTTTTATCGCCGGCAAGACGGATTTGTCGGTAAAGTTTTAGGCGGTTGGGAAGCCTCCGGCATTTTTGTTTATAATTCGGGGCTGCCGTTCACGGTAACGACTTCTAACTTCGATGCGGCGGGACTAGGATTTCTCGGACCATCGGTATCGGGTCCGAGACCTAATATATTATGTGATCCGAACCAAAATCCACCGCAGACACAAGGACAGTTTTTTAACACGAATTGTTTCCAAATTAATCCGCTTATCCAACCATTTTCGACATTGCCTAATATGGTTATTCCTATTGCCAATGAGGTCGGAACATCAGGACGCGGCGTTATTTTAGGACCAAGCACTTCGCGGGTGGATTTTTCGTTGATTAAAAATGTCCGATTCGGCGAATCTTTGCGGCTGCAACTTCGTGCTGAAGCATTTAATGTCCTAAACACGACGAATTTCCGCACTCTTTCTTTGAATGTTACCAATACGGATTTCGGCGCAGTAACCGCACCGACCCGTGATGCACGGCAACTTCAATTTGCCGCGAAATTTTATTTCTAAAGTTTTCAAGTTGTAGAAACTTTTTTACTCGCGCTGTTTTTTCGGAATCAGCGCGAGTATTTTATCTGCTTTTTGGAACGATTGATGAAAACTTATATTCAGGACTTATTGAGGTGCAAGTCAGATAATAAAATTTCGTTGCGGCATTTTAGTATTTAATAAATTGTAAAATTTATGATATTTTATATCAACATTTTTTAAATTAAACGAAAAGTTCATTGCGTTTTTTTATCAACAATCTAAATTTTGGAGGGAGAAGAATGATTAGAAGGTCAACAATATTCGCTTTTGCAATTTACATTTGTCTGTTTGGTTCAGTCAGCCATTTATTTGCCCAGGGAACGACAACGCGTTTTACCGGGACGGTAAGTGATTCTTCCGGTGCAGCGGTTGCCGGTGCTACGGTAACTCTGACGAATGAAGGAACATTGACTGCTTTAACGACGGAAACAAGTAACAGCGGTTTGTATAATTTCGACTTGATTCCGGCTGGAATTTATACGGTAACGGTTGAAAAAGCCGGTTTCAAGAAATACGTTTCCACAAATAATATGGCTAACGTCAATTTGCCGGCAACCGTTAATGTTCCGCTTCAGGTTGGCGACGTTTCGGCGGTTGTAACAGTCGAAAACTCCGTCGAATCGGTTCAAACCGGCACTTCCGGCAATGTCGGCACGATTGTTGAGCAAAGAGCAATTGAAAGTCTGCCGATTATCGGAACACGCGGAAGAAATCCGCTCGATTTATTGAATTATCAGCCGGGAGTTGTCAATGGAGCAAATACCGGCGGCGGCGTTCACGTTCACGGCTCACGTGATCGTTCTTTTAATTTTACGCTCGACGGAATCGATATTAACGAATCAACGGCGGGCGGTTCAAACTTTACGCCGCTTCGTCCGAATCCCGATTCGATTCAGGAATTTCAAATTACGACCAGCAATTTCACGGCTGAACTCGGACGCAGCAGCGGAGCACAGGTTTCGTTCGTTACCCGCAGCGGCACGAATCAGTTTCACGGAAATTTGTTCGAGTATTATCAAACTCCCGGCGCAAACGCTAATGAGTATGCGAATAATCGACTGGGAATTATAAGACCGCAGTTCGTTCAGCATATTTTCGGCGGAAGCCTCGGCGGACCTCTTTTTAATCCGGGTTTTGGCGAAGGAACACCGGGCTTCAGACTATTGAAGGACAAAGCCTTTTTCTTTGTAAATTTACAGGTTCTTCGTGCGGCGGAATCCCGTCTAGTTCAGCGAACCGTTTATACACAAGCGGCTCGAAGCGGAATTTTCCGTTACGCGAGAGGCAGCCGAAATGCACCGGCAGGCACACCTGTTTCTACTAATTTTCCAAGCGGCGGAACGGTTGATACTTCGGGTAATCCGACCTTGCCGAATTGCACAGCCACACTGACTACTCTCTGCACAACAACCTACAATATCGCAACTAATCCGTCGGGCATCGGTATCGACCCGAATATTTTGTCCTATATCAATTCGACACCGTTGCCTAATGATTTTACGCGCGGCGACGGATTGAATACGGCGGGATTCAACTTTCTCGCTCCGCAGATCGAAAAACAATACGATTTTGTAACCAAATTCGACTTTAAAATAAAGGACTCGCATCTGTTTTATATTCGATATGCACAGGGCGAGCAAAATACGATTGGCGATGCCGGAAACGGCGGACTTCAATCTTTTCCCGGCTTTCCGAATTTAGTTGATACCTTCCGCACACCGAAAAATCTTGCTATTAATTATCGTGCGTCGCCGACGGCGAGGATCGCCAATGAGTTTATTTTCGGTTACAGCACCTTCGGATTCAGTTTTGAAACGCCATCGCCTGATCCGGCTGTTCCGTATATCTTAAATTTAGTGTCGGATGCCGCAACTAATTTCAGTTACAACGCCCGAAGCGCGAGAACTATTCAGTTTGTTGACAACGTAACATTTGATCTGTCTCCGCATCTGATTAAAACGGGAATCAATTTTCGACTCGGAAGACAATTTGACGACCGTTCCTCTGTTTTCGGGACAAATGTCGAGCCTGTTATCACTTTCAGCCGGACGATTAACTCTAATTTTAACGCATTTGGATTGGCAGCAGCTCCAACCGGCTTGAATTCAAACGATTTTAACACTCTGCGAAGTCAGATTAACGATTATTTGGGCAGAGTCGGAAGTTATACGCAGGCATTTGTTACTACACCTGACGGAAGCGCATTTGCTCCTGCCGGAACGCGGTATAATTTTACCGCCTACTATCCCGAATATGACTTTTATATTCAGGATACGTGGAGATTCCGACCGAATTTAGTCTTCGACATCGGCGTTCGTTACGAACCGAAACTTTCGCCGAGTTCAACCGGCTTGCCGATTCTTCGTCCCGATCAATCGACGACACTAGACGCGGCACCTTCCAATACATTGAGATACGTCGAAGGCAAATTATTCGGAAATGACTTAAATAATCTTTCCCCGTCGGTCGGTTTTGCCTGGGACCCGTTCAAAAACGGCAAAACGTCAATCAGAGCAAATTATCGGTTGGCTTACGACCGTATTTCATCTTTTGTCTTTGCATCATCAATTTTCCAAAGCACACCGGGAAATAATTTTGCGTTTCCGACTGACAATAGTTTCGGATCAAACGGCGGATTATTGAGAAATATTCAACCCATTGTCGCTACCGGAACTCCCGCCCAACTTCGACAGGCACCGGCTTTCGGCACTGGAACATTGACGGTAATCGCGCCTGATTTGGAATATCCGGCAATTCACGAATGGTTTGGCGGCGTGGAACGTGAAATCGGGTTTAATTCTGTTTTGGAAGTGAATTACATAGGCAAACACGGAACACATCTTTTCGGCGGCTACGATGCCAATCAGGTGAATATCAATGCGAGAGATCCGAGATACAACGAATCATTTTTACAGGCATTCAATACTGTCAGAGGCGGCGGAGACAGCCAACTTATCAATCAGTTATTTTTGAATGACAGTCGCAGACCTGCCAATCAAACGGGTTCACAATTTGTGAGATCACAGTTTTCAACCAATATCACAACCGGCTCGGTTGCTTCGGTTGCGCTGGCAGCGGCACAACGCTTTCAAAGCGGCACGACGCTTTTGGCACTCGGCGGATTCAGCCCGTTTTTCTTTCAGAAATATCCGCAATACGGCGTATTAAATGTTTTGGATAGTAACGATGTTTCCAGCTACAATGCACTCGAAGTTATAATGAAACGTCGAATCACCAAAGGTATCGGTTTTCAGGTCAGCTACACTTTATCCAAATCGGAAGATACACGCTCGTTCGATCCTGTTTTTACAACTGTCGGGCGCGGTGCTAATCAATCGTCTTCGAGTACTCCATTTGATAACAACAACCGCCGGTTAAATTATGCACCGTCTGATTTTGATCGTCGGCACGCGCTGCAAGCTACCTACACAGTAGAATTGCCATTTGGCAGAGGAAAGAGTTTCGGCTCGGAATCTCCGCGGGCGGTTGATCTTATTCTCGGCGGCTGGCAACTTAGCGGAACTTTTAATCTTGCTTCCGGTCGTCCGTTCACTGTCTATTCAGAGGCAAATACATTGTCTAATGCGGTTATTACACCCGCTAATTGTAATGGCTGTCCGAGAAATCTGGGAAGTATCGTGCAGGAATTGGGAAGTAACTATTATTTTACTCTCGAACAACGTAACTTATTTTCAAATCCTGATCCGGGAACATTCAGTAATGTCGGAAGAAACTACTTTATCGGTCCCCGTCAATTTCAAACCGATGCGTCGCTTTCAAAGAAATTCAGATTTAACGAAAGGCTGAATTTTGATGTGAGAGTTGATGCCAGAAATTTGACGAACACTGCTTCATTTGCATTTCCGGGAACATCGATCAATACTTCAACCTTCGGTTTCATTGGTGGAGGAACGATAAGCAATTCCCGCAGAATACAATTTTCAGGCAAGTTTAATTTCTAAAATTTGACTGAAAACTTAATTTGAACCGGAAGCGTTTATCTAACAGACATTTCCGGTTTTTTATTTGCTAAATTTTGTAAAGAATCGGAAAATTCAAGTATGCAAACTTTATTGCTGAAAAATGCAAATGTTGTTTTAACCGATAAAAACTCTAAGAATACTTCCGTTTTAATCGAGAACGGGAAAATTTCTAAAATTACAAAAGAAGAAATTGATTCGGAAAATACGATTGATTTGTCGAATCACACGCTTTTCGCCGGATTTATTGACGTTCACAATCACGGCGCGGTTGGCGTTGATGTAAATAATGCAAACGCGGATGATTTACAAAAAGTAGCGAAATTTTTAGCAAAGAACGGCGTAACGGCGTGGTTGCCAACGCTTGTTCCTGATTCAGATGGAAATTATAAAAAAACGATCAGAGAAATTGAAAAGTTGATGGAAATTCAAGTAAATGAGCCGATAGCGCAAGCCGTCGGTGTGCATTACGAAGGCGTGTTTGCTAACGAAAAAATGTGCGGCGCACTGCGTCCCGAATTCTTTAAATCGTTTGAAAACGGCGATGAAATTCAGCAATTGCCAAAGCTCGAATATGGAATGCACCTGACGACGCTTGCGCCGGAAGTTGAAAACGGCATCGAATTGATAAAAGAACTTATCAGGCAAAATTGGATAGTTTCCATCGGACATACCAAAGCCGATTTTCAGACTTTGGAAAACGCCTTTTTAGCAGGCGCGAAACATCTGACGCATTTTTTCAACGCTATGACGGGTTTGCATCATCGTGAGATCGGCGTTGTCGGCTGGGCTTTGATGAAGGAAGATATAACTTTCGACATTATCGCCGACGGTATTCACGTTGCTCCGAAAATACTGAAATTCGGCGTTGAAAGTAAAGGAACGAATAAAGTTTCGCTGATTAGCGATTCGGTTGCGCCGACGGGTTTAGGTGACGGCGATTATGAACTTTGGGGCGAAAAAGTCAGCGTCCAAAACGGCAAAACAAACAATGAACGCGGCAGCATTGCGGGAAGCGTCATGACAATGCTCGACGCGGTGAAAATGATGTTTTCGCTCGGATTTTCCGCGCCGGAAGTCTCACGAATGGCAAGCGCAAATCCGGCGCAATTGCTCGGCATCGAAAAAAATCACGGTTCAATCGAAGTCGGAAAACGCGCCGATTTAGTGGCATTGGATGAAAGAGGAAATGTGAAATTATGTTTGATTGGTGGAAAGGTAATTTAAATGAACAAAGAGCATAGAAAATTAACAGGGATAAAGAGGATGAAGAGGATTATAAATCATTTTAATTATCCCTTTTATCCTCTCCATCCCTGTTAATTTTCTTCGTATTTCGATTTATTGAAATTACCTCGGAACACTTCAAAGTTTTGAAATTACTTCTCGCTGACGATTGCGCGTAACCAGATAAACGCCTACGAAAATCAAAACGGTCGCTAAAAAGATGCGTGGTTTCCACGCTTCGCCGAGAATGAATACTGCCGCAAACGTGCCGATAAGCGGCTGCAAATAAATATAAACCGCAACGACGGAAGGTTCGACACGCGCCAATGCCCACGCATTCCAATAGTATGCCAAAATCGTCGGAAACAGCACGATTGATGCTATTGCCAACCACGCCCAAGGCGAAACTTCGCTTAAATTAACCGCCGACAAAGAATATAAACCAATCGGAACATTAACTATTGAAGCAAACAAAAACAGCCACGCAATAGATTTTAATGCACCATAATGCGAGATCAGTTTTTTCGAGATAGCGACGTAAATTGCGTAGAAAAGACTGTTGAGAATTATCAAAATATCGCCTTGCGTCGTGGCTGACGAAAAGGACGCATTCATCGGATTTATCAAATAAATCACACCGCAAGCCGCAATGACAATTCCCAACATTTTGCGTCCGGTGATTCTATCGTTGCCGATCAACGCACTTATAACAAATGCGAAAACCGGAATCATTACGGCAAGCAGGGAAGTATTGGTCGCCGTTGTCAGCGACAATCCTTTGAAAAAACACAGTTGATTGAAAATCACGCCGAAGCAACTGAAAACAGCGAAATATAAATAGTGGATTTTTTTATCGAGCCGGAGAGTGCCGCGAAATCTTTGAAGAAAATAAAAAGCGAGAGCCGCGCCGCCGACGCGAAAACCGACAATCGCAAACGCGGGAAACGTCTGCAACGCCGCTTTGCCAAGCACGGCTGCCGAACCGAAAAATAACTGCACGGCAAGAAGCGCAAGATGCGGTTCGTAATTTTTTTCGGCGACGGCGATATTTTCCATAGAAACAAAACTTGATGCTAACAAATCGGCGAAGGCTTTGTCAGTTATCAGTCAGCAAAAAAATGCTTTCCAAATTGGGTTTTTTCATTTATCATTCAAACACACCGGAGGAATAAATCTATGCGCCAACAAATATTCAATCACTTCTTTTTCAAAGTAATTTTCTTCATCGCATTATTTGTAGGATTTTCTCTGAACATATTCGGGCAAACCGCGAAAGATGTAATTTCTTTCTGTGATGCAAAAAATTACGATTGTTTGATCGAGGGATTTTCTAAGATTATCAGATTGAATCAAAATGATTACGAAACATTAGTAAAACGCGGCGATGCTTATTTTGCGAAGGAAGAATGCGACAATGCTTTCTTGGATTACAGCAAAGCTACGCAAATAAATCCGCAATATGCCGAAGCATATTATAAACGGGGAAAAGTATTCAGTTTTAAGTATAACGCAGATGCAGCATTGGTAGATTACAACAAAGCAATCGAGTTCGATCCAAACCATGCCGAAGCATATAATGCTCGCGGACATATATATAGTTTAAGAGCAAACTATGACAAAGCTCTGCAAAATTTTAATAAAGCGATTGAGTTAAACCCGGAACATTATAAATTTTATTATTATCGCGCAAGTGTTTTTTTCGACCAGAATAATTACACTTCGGCTATTAAAGACTTAAACAAAGCGATTGAAATAAACCCGAACTATGTAACTTTATACAGTAACCTTGGCGCAAGTTACAATAATGTTAAAAATTATGCACAGGCAACTAAGGCTTATAACAAAGCGATTGATTTATACACCAAAATAATAAAGTTTTACCCTGACGCTGCCGACGCATACGCCGGTCGAGGACTTGTCCATTCAAATAAAAAAGAATATGCACAGGCGACCAGTGATTATAATAAAGCAATCGAATTAGACCCTGAATTAACCATTGTATATACCTATCTTGGTAATAATTATTATAGAGAAAAAAACTACGGGCAAGCCATTTATTTTTATAGTAAATCAATTGAATTATTTTCGGATTCTGCCGAAAATTACAAATTACGCGCACGAGCGTATGACGCAATCGGCAACAAGGCAAATGCTGAAATTGACCGCAAAAAATATACAGAATTAAGCGAAAAACCTTGATTGATAAGACTTATTAAAAGCCGAAAGATAAGCGATGATTTGAGATTTGAGAAAATTGTTGGCGAAGATTGAATATTTTACGGCTTAGTTGAAAGAATTGACGTGTTTGACGAACAAAAAGGAGTATTTTTCGTCGGGAATGTTGTATTTGCCAACGAAAAGTAAGTAAAAAACTTCAAACAGGGCGTAAAAAACTCCGGGCAGGGAATGTTTTATAACAAGCAGGGCGTATAAAACTTAGTTCAGGGCATATAAAACTTCAAACAGGGCATCACAAAACCGAACAAAACCGATAATTTTTCACCGCTTTCCAGATCGAACATCTTTTCAGAATAATTTTAACCGCATATACAACAGACGGCACAGCTACTTTGTGCGTATTTCTGCATAAAGCCGGATTTGTGACAGTAGTTGCTTATCTGAAAACTGTGTATTACTATGAAAAAAACCTTCTACTATCCGAATTCTGCGAGCTTTTATGAAACAAAAGATAAAAATTGTAACCGTAGTTATGTTTGCCGTTTTGATCGGAACATTTCTGTTGCCGCGCCGTTTTGCGAATAATGCAAAAATGTCCTCGGATAAAGAATTATTGTCCGTTTCAACCGATGAAAACAATCAATTGCCGGAAATTGCCGATCTGCATCATACCGAAATCGGTTTGGGGCAAAGATTGACTTTCGGGTTGGAAGTGATTGACGAAGAAAGCGACAATGTAAAGATCGAACTCGTCGAAAAACCAAAAACCGCATCCTTCAATCAGAACACGCTAACGGTAGATTGGACTCCAAAGGCAAGCGATCGCGGTAACGGCAAGTTCGTGGTCAAAGTTACCGAATTGCCGCGCGACAAATCACGCATCGAGCGCACCGTGATGAAGGAATATAATATTAAAGTCGTCAAAAATCCGGTCAAACTGCTCGAACTTCCCGAAACTTCGCTCGAAGTAAATTCCTTTATTACCGTCATCGATCCCGAACGGCTGGTTGCGGCAAACAAAAAATGGGACATCGTTTCACTTTTTCAGCGAATCGGCGAAATCGAAGCCGATAAACAGACTAAAGCCGACAGCACTATTCAACCGTCAAACGGCGCACAACTATTTAAAGATGCACTCAAAGAACTCGCCGTGATGCACAAAAATCCGCGTCTTGACCCGGACAGCAAAGCGTTTGACAAAGTTTGGAAAGCGGAAAACTGGAAGCTCATCGCCGTCCGCCCGCGCATCAATAAAAAGGTCTTTGAACTCCGGCTGGTCTATTTCAACATCGAAGCCGCCGAACAAGCCTACCTGATGCCGAGAATGCGGATCATTCGCGGCGACGACGCGACACGCCCCGACGAATTGCGTCAGAAAAACAATTACGTTTTTGCCAAAATGTTTCACGATGAATTTTTTGACGGCGAGAATATGAAGCCGATTGTCGCCAACGACAAGGCGAAATACGGCGAAGCGTTAAACGATTTTATCACGAAAGTTCTTACCTACAACGATCCGAACGAGCCGCTGATGAAAGCAAATATGGCGGCGATACCGCACAATGCGAGACTCGGCGGCGGCAATGCTTACGACAAAAAAGGCAACTATCTATACGGCGACGGCTGGGCGTTAGGCGCGATGCTGGTGCGTCCCGTAGTGCGCGGCGGCAAAAAGGTTCTCGCCGTCGTCAGTCCGCCGATAGACGGTTTTGTAGCTTCCATCAAACCGAACAAGGATTTGACCGCGTTCAAACCTTTTCCCGCACCGATCACCGACAAAAACAGTCCCGCATACCGCAAAGGTTGGGAAGATGTCATCGACGAAGCGCACGGCACAGTTTATATTCCCCAGGAAATGCCGGACGGAACAATTGCCAGAAGCAATATTGACACGACCGGCAACGCTTTCGAATATAAAACAAAATTTATGGTCGCGGAAACTTCTTTGCAAGACCCGCGCCGCCGTCTTTTTGAAGAGAAAGGAATGACCTGCATACAATGCCACGTTCGCAACTTCGACGAAGGCGATTATCTGTCCGATGTCAACAATCCGCAGAAACCGCCGGTCAATCCGTTCGTGCGAAAGATTCCGCGTGTCTTCTTTATCATTACGCCGACTCTGCACAGCGGACGAAGCGAATACATTCACCGTGAAGAACAGGAACAGGTCGGCAATCTGCAAGGCGTTTTCCGCGATTATCTCGGCTTAAATGTAAAAATGAGTTCGCCGTTATCACTGGATTGGGTGCATAACACCAAAAAAGGACGCAGTTAAACAAATTACCGAAACCGCGCAGAATTATAGCGAAACAAATTACGGCGAAACTATGAATAGACGATTTTTCTATTCGTATAGATTATATTTTCGCATAATTCACCCACCCGGAATTTCATTAAACCGGACAATAAAGGAGAAAAAATAATGATTCTTGAGAAGTTAAAAAACTACAAGGCTCGAAGGATTTTTCAGTTTATAGGGATTATCTTTTTCGCGGTATTCTGTGTGGAAAATGTTCAGGCGCACGTCAAATGGTTTGTCGAATATGATATAACCAAACCGCCCACGCCGATCGGCGAGGTCTTGAACGGGATGTTCATTCAAATGTTTCTCATCTCGGTTGCCGGTGTTTATTTGTTTTTTTTAGCTGACCGCTACATTTACGAAGGCGGATATTTAGCCGAATTCGATAAAAAACTCAAACTTTTCGACAATCTTGCCAATTCCATAATGCGAATCGCCACCGGCATTTTCTTTCTCTCGCTATTTATTTGGTATCTGGTTTACGGGGCAACATTTTATCTCACGCCCGAACTGAAAACTTCCGCCGTTTATGTGCCGTGGGTTCATCTCGTGATGGCTTTATGCGTTTTGCTGCGCCGCACGACATTTATTACGGGCATCGGAGTTTTTTTTATGTTTATCGCCGCCACCGTCGATTACGGTATCTTTCACCTGCTCGACTATATGATATTTCTCGGCATCGGATATTATCTTATCGTCGCCAATACAAGCAGCAAAGGCTTAATAAAATCAGGGTTTGTCGTGCTTTTTGCCTGCACCGGATTGACATTGATCTGGGCTTCGGTAGAAAAATTTGCTTACGGTTACTGGACAAACCCGCTATTCGAGAAAAATCCGCAGATGCTTATGGGAATGAGTGCCGAAAGGTTTATGATGGTGTCGGGCTTTATCGAATTTTTCGTAACTTTCATTCTTCTCGGCGCAGTTTCCGTTGTCGGACGGCTTATTTCGCTCGGGTTTATGTCTATTTTTGTTCTTGCGGTGATTCAGTTCGGTATCGTTGACGCAATCGGGCATTTAATGATCGTTGCTATACTATTTGTTCTAATCGTGCGCGGTCCGACAAGTGCGCGGGATATGCTTGTATTGCCCGATAAATCACTTTTTACCGAAGCATATTTTATGACCGGGCTTTATTTTTTAGCTTTCGGGATGATTTTCATTCTTTATTACGGGATTCATTATCTTACCTACGGCGCGTGAAAGTATTGACGATCTGAAAAGCGTAATGCTTGTAGGGAAAGCATTATTTAGAAGCGAATAACTGTTTCGACAAACATAAATTGTCGCATCTTTTTTTTATGAACACTAAATTGCGGATTTTATATGTATTGCTGGCGTTGTATTTACTAAACACAACGATTAAAGCGCAATCACTTGTTTCAACGCAGGATAATAATGCGGCGGCTTCGACGGCAAATTCTACTGCGGATGTTTCAGGGATCGAAGATGTCAAGCGTCAACTGCGCGAACAGCAAAAAGAAATCGAGCAAATGCGCGTAATGCTTCTGCAACAATCCAAGATCATCGAAAAATTGCAAAATAATTCGGCGCAAACTACTCAACTTCCGGTTTCATCAACGACAACTGCAACTACCACGACCACTTCAACGACACCGCAGACGGACACGATTGAGTCGAGGTTGAGCAAAGTGGAAGAACAGGCGAAAAAGACGACCGATGATATAGCCAAAAATCAATTAGGGAATCTTTCTCTCAGCGGCGAACTGCGAATGCAGTATGATTCGTTTTACGGGTTGTTGAATAACGCTTCGAATATTGATAATCCGGCGATATTGGGCAACGAATTGTCGCCGCGCCAAAGACTTCGCTATCGTTTGCGTTTTGCCGTTAGAGGAAAAATCGGCGGCGATGTTTATTCGGGTGCTTTTACGAACAGCGGCGAAAGGAAAAAGGAGAAGGAATTTGAATGGGGATTCAGATTTGCGAGCGGAAGTCTTTCAAATCCGGTTTCGCCTAATTCGATTTTGACCGATTTCTTCTCACGCAAGCCGATCGGGATAGATCAGGCGTATGTTTCGTGGCGACCGCGCCCGATAACCGGGTTGAGAATCATCGCCGGCAAGTTCGATCCAACCTGGTCGCGCACCGAAATGACGTTTGATAACGACCTTCAAGTCGAAGGCGTGAGCGAAGTTTTCTCACGCGACATCAAAAATGCCCATCTCAAAAACATTACGTTCAGCGCGTGGCAGCTTCCGATTCTCGAACGCGGCACGAGCTTCGTCAGAAACGCCAACGGGACAATAAATATCGAAGAATCGCGCCGTGCCGGACAAGATTTGGGTTTATTCGGCGCACAACTCCAAACCAAATTTGCGCTTTCGTCCAAAACTAACCTGACATTATCGGTTACAGACCAGTATTTTGCCCACACGGACGCGATAAATCCGATTCAGGTCTTCGGGGCTAACCTGCAATTGCCCGTCACGATCACGATTCCGGCAACCGCGACGACACCCGCGCAGACGGTTACGGGCGTTGTCAACATTCCGCGTGAATTATTGCTCTCAGGCAACGGGAATTTAGGACTTTCGGCGGCATCGAACAACACTGTCAACCGCAACGGCAGACTTGCTTCCGGCTATAATCTGGTTGATGTTCTGGCACAACTCGAACTTAAACAATACAAATACAATCCGCTGACGTTTATCTTCGATTACGTTCGCAACACTCAAACGCGGGATGTTATCTTAGCCGATTCAGCCGGAAATGACCGTATTTTGGCGAACAATGAAAACGACGGTGTATGGACTGAATTCCGTTTTCAAAATTTACGCAGAAAACGCGGAACTGATTTCAACACGCCGGTCAACGGCGACATATTGGCAAGTTATACATTCCTGCGAATCCAAAAAGATGCCGTCTTAACGCCATTCAACTGGGATGATCTGGTGCAAAATTCCGACGTGCGGGCGCATCGTCTGTTCTTCAGCTACACGGTTGACCCGCGCATCACCTTTAATGTTACGGGACTTTTCAGCCAACGCCCGAATGGTCTGCTCGGACCTTTCGGAACAAATCCCGCCGGTTCGCTTAACCGCACGACAAAGCGCGTGCAGATCGATACGGTGTTCAGATTCTAACTATTTTGGCGTTATTTAGTATGAAATTACGCATATTGGAACGGTAATTAAATAAAGAGGTGAAATGAAGAGAATAATTTATTTGATTGACAGCAAGATCAATCTGATCACGATCTTATTTTTGTTTTGGACGTTGTTTTGGGGATTGAACGGGTTTGATAAATTCTTCAACGGCACGTCGCAAATGATAAAAGAGCGTTGGGCATCGCAGGGATATTTGGTGGACAAGGACAAAAACATTACATATTCGATCCAACCGTCGGAAAAGATCGGCTGGTATGGAGTCAACCGCGATGCCAAATTTATCAATTATTTCCGAACGCTGAACTTGCCGCCGATTGTCGCAACTACCACACTTTATTTCTTTGCGATTTTGGAGATCATTCTTGCCTTTTTGTTTTTTTGGCTGTTCATCAGGCAATTTTACGACAACAAAGACGGGGAAAATGACGGCAAAATAAGTCTGATCGACGACCGCACGATTCACCGGCTGATATTCAAAGGCAGCATTTGGATATTTATCGCGTTTATCACGGGCGACATACTTTTCGGCGACCGCGCCGAGGTTTGGGAACACGGCACATTTCTGATAATGACAATCGTAACCTACGATTTATGGTATCGGACAGACCAATTTTTTATCGAATTGAAAAAGCAAAACCGCGCTTCTGGCGACGGCGAAGTCTTTTCGCCGCAGGCTTCTTCCTACAACCGGATGGAGGATTAAGAAAAAATGAAAAGTTTAATATATTTGTTTGACCAACGCCTGAATCTGATCACGCTTTTGCTGTTATTTTGGGCATTATTCTGGGGTTTGAACGGTTTCGACAAATTTTTCGACGGCACGCCCGAAATAAATATGGAAAAATGGGCTTCCAAAGGTTCGGTCGTGGACGCGGACAACAATGTCGTTTATACGATACAGCCGCCGAATCCGGTTGGTTGGTTCGGTGTCAACTACGAAGATCAAATGGCGAGTTATTTCAAAACTCTCGGCGTATCGCGGAGTGCCGCCGTCGGCTTAACTTACACTTATGCCGTGTTCGAGATACTTTTAGGCTTCCTGTTTTTAATCCTGTTTATCTGGCAAATACTGCCCGAAAACCGCGAAGACAAAAAGAACTTCTTCACCGACCGCACACTTCACCGTCTGGCATACAAAGCCGGCGTAATAATGTTCGTCATTCTCGCCGTCGCCTATATGCTGTTCGGCGACCGCGCCCGACTCTGGGAAACCGGAACTTATCTGACCATGACCTTGATCGCTTACGATATGTGGTATCGCACCGACCGCTTTCTACTCGACCTCAGACAAAAACGTCTCGCCGGAATCGACGACGACGACGACACGAACTCCGTCCAAGCATCGGCTTACAACCTGAGAGATAGAAATAAGGGCGATAGTAAATAGAATTTGGTAGTAAAAACTACTAAGGAATATGTATAAACCAACTTATAACCGAATTGTTTTATAAATTGCCACTAGCTTTAGCTGGTGGAACATTGCAATAAAAACAAAGGCTTAAGCCAAACTTCTGAATATAATATTTATTCATTACAGCTTTAGCTAAAGCTGTAATGATGATTGATTTTGTTGATATTTGGCTAAAGCCGACTCTTAATTTAACAAAACCACTAGCTAAAGCTAGTGCTAAGTCAAGATTGAATTGACGGATATATGATTGATAATAGAATCTACTATTATGAAAAGATATATTGTCACATTAACTTCCGAAGAACAAGAAAAGCTGCGCGGGATTATCGCCAAACGCAATAGTCAAGCCGAGATCGTCAAACGGGCATTTGTGCTGTTAAGCCTTGATGAAAACCGGGTTGGAGGGCGGTTATCGGATGAAGAAATCAGAGCGCATTACAAGGTCGGGCAACGCCTCATCGAGCGATTGCGGCAGCGGTTGGTGATGGAAAGTTTTCTGATTGCGCTGAATGGGAAGAAGCAAACGCGGTTTAAGGCGAAGACTTTTGATGGTCGGGTGGTAGCGAAATTGATTAGCTTACGGTGTTCGGACGCGCCGGGCGGTTATCAGAAGTGGAGTTTGCGGCTGTTGGCGGAAACTTTGGCGACGAGTGGCGAAGTGGCTTCAATTTCGCACGAAAGTGTTCGTCAAATACTCAAAAAAACGAGTTAAAGCCGTGGCAGGAGAAAGAATGGATCATTCCGAGTGCGGATGCCGATTATGTCTGTGCGATGGAAGCGGTCCTGGACGTTTATGAGCGGGCATATAATGAGGAGCATCCGGTGGTCGGGTTGGACGAATCGCCCAAGCAGTTAATTGCGGAAGTCAGACCGGGTTTTACGGACTCGAAAGGCGTGGTGTATCACGATTTTGAATACAAACGCGAAGGTGTCGCCGACTTGTATATGGTCTGCGAACCGCTGGCGGGCAAGCGGCGGGTGTTTGTCAAAGAGAATCATAATCGGCTCAATTGGGCGGAAGTGATTCGCGTCATCGCCGAAGAAATGTATCCGACGAAGGAAAATCTCATCGAAATAAAGATTGACGGACAAAAGAAAGTGCCTTTTTACAAACGGCTTTTAGGTAAAAACTCCATCGAATATAAACCCGTCGGCAATGAATTACTGACAAACATCACCTCAGAAGAATTTATCTTAAAACTTTCAGATGACCGCGAAACGGCGAAAAGAGTAGTCGCCGAAGAAGTCGAGATAACCTTGCGCCGTTGGTTTGTGCAGTTAAATCCGAAGTTAGCGCAAGACCATTCCTTTCCGCCGGTTTTAAATAAGTTTGTTTTCGAGAAGATTGGCGAACTGATTCCGCAGAAAATCAATCGTTTGGTTAAACAGGACAACCTCGAACCTTCGTGGAAAGCATTTCAACGCTCACATTTGCAGGCAATTCTCGAACAGGTCAACAATCTAGACAACGGACTTTCCGAAGATGACCGCAAATTGCTTCGTCCTTTGGGCGATGTTTTAAGCAAATTATCGGAAAATGAAGAGTTACTTAAAAATCTTGCCGACGGAACTTTAACAATTCTCAGTCGCGTTGGCGAATCAGAAGAAAACATTAAAAAGTGCATTGCCGAAGAACGCGACAAACTGCAAATTTGGTTAGAGCTGAAATTAGATGAAATATTGGCGGTTGGAAAACGAACTGAAGCAAATACAGAAGAAATAAAAGAAGGTGTAAAAAGAATTGAAGCCAAACTCACACAAGTCGTTGCGCCGGAGAAAGAGGGAATCGAGTTATGTTTAGTTTCATTGCCTGATTTGAAGGATAATATTTACGGGCGCGATAATGAGATAAAAGAGATTTTGAAGTTCCTGAGAAATGAACCAAAACACGGCGCGATAGTTTTACCGACCTGTTTTGGTAAGACTTCGCTGATAAAGAAGTTGTTAAAAGAAACGACCGACGCAAACCAAGTCAACGACAAATATCACGAACTTTTTGAGAAGATTATTTATATTTTTTGCTATCAGAATCAGAACTTTCAGCAAATTATCAAACCGTTTGCGAGTTTGATGGGTAAAAAGTTGAAATATACGAAAGGCAATGAGGCAAATTATCTTCGACAAGATGTTTTCGACAAGATTCAAAATCAAAAGATTTTGCTGATTATTGATAATTTCGAGTCGTGGATTGATGAAAACGACAAGTATCTGAACAATGATGTCAGAGTTTTTCTCGAAACTCTATTCAGTTCTAATCATCAGATACACACGGTTTTTGTTTCGCAGAAACTTCCGCACACTGAAAAAGACTTTCGCAAGAAGGTTGAGGAAATAAAAGAAATCGAGAAAGCCCTGCTCAAAGGTTTGGATGAAAAATCCGCGCTCGAATTGGTCAGGACGGAAGGAGATGATGAAGATTTCAAGTATGTTTCCGACGATGATTTGCGCGATTTCTTCAAAAAGGTCTTTTATATTCCGCAAGCGATTCAATCTATGTTGTGGTTTATTGATAGTGAAGGCATTTCATTCAGCGACTTTATGAACGATGAATGGAATAGTTTTCAAACTGCCGAATCGGATTTGACCGACATCGAGAAACACATACCGAAAGAACTGCGCCCGACACGCGCTTTGCTCGTTCATCAAATCGGCAAGTTAGACGAAAACTCGGTGCATCTTTTGTGTCTGACGGCGTTTTTCGACGGTATTGTTCCCGAAGAAATTCTACTGGCTGATTTTGGTAAATATAAAAAAAACGAACTTCGCAAACCGCTTGACCGTCTAAAAAAACACCAATTGATTCTCACCGAAACCGATGCACTGCCCGAAACCGACGAAACCACCGGCATAAAGTCCGCGATTCATTATTATCAATTGCACGGCTTTGTCCGAAATATTATTCAAACAATGTTTCCCGACTTTGCCGCCAATAATTTAACTGATCTGATCGCAATTGCCGACCAAATGGACGGTAATCAGATCAATGCTTGGGAAAAGAAACTATTTGACAAACAATTGGCATTGGTCGAATGTTGGGAACGGCTGGAAAATTATCTCGTAGTTGACCGAAAGATGTCGGATCGGCAGTATTATTTAGATTTAATTGACTTTAAAAAAGCTCTTGCCCAACAAGAAACAACCTTTGCCGTTAATCAATCTTTGAGTTCGGATGAAATCACCGTGCGGGTTAAAAATATCGAAAAACTTTATCTGCGATGGTTGGAAAAATATCCGAATGACGCAGATGCTTACAACAATCTTGGAAATTTGCTTGGCAAAGGTGAAAGCCGTTGGATGGAAGCGGAAGCGGCGTATCGGAAAGCGATTGAGTTGAATCCGAATGTCGCAGATGCTTACTACAATCTTGGAAATTTGCTTGCAAGACAGGAAAAAGAGTTGGCATCAGCAGAACATTATTTTCGCACGGCAATCAAATTAAATTCGCAATTCATAATGGCATATAGCAGTTTAGCGGCATTAAAGGCACTTTATGGAAACGAAAATGATAAAGACGAGATTTTCGAGTTGTTGAGAAAACTTATCGAATTAGATGAGTTGCAAATTGAACTTGTAAAACAATTTGCCGAAGTTGATTTTATCCGCGATGATGTGCGGTTTGCGGAGATTGTCGGCGGAGATGATGGAGAATGAGTGTCGGGGAATGAATATGATGGCTAAAAAGTTGATTATTTTGCGTTGCGGCACAAAAAGGCTTGGCAAATTTCGGTTTTCGGGTTATTATTCTCAATGTTTTTGATGAAAAAGAGTGAATATGCCGTCATTGTTGACGATTTCGCTGCCCTGAATTGAATATACTACGCCCTGTTTGAAGAAATTGTAGTATTTGACGGCGAACAGGGCATATAAATCGTCGAGCAGGGCGTATAAAACTCTGAACAGGGCGTATAAATCTTCAGTCAGGGCGTGTTTTTCATCAAGCAGGGCGTATAAAACTTTAATAAGGGCATCATAGATTCCGTTCAGGGATTATAAAACTTCAAGCAGGGCGCATTTATTTCATACTCGAATGGCGCGAAAGATTAGACATACCAACATTTTTCTCCGCTTTTCACATTCATATACTTTCGGTTTTATAAAATAAAACAAAAATACACACACATAGGAGAATTTTGAAATGGTAACGAAAAAAAAGATTGGCTGCAAAGACCTTTACCGGATTTGAACGTAATGTTCGCTAACGTCAAAAAGAAAATTGGCGGTTATCAAACAGAATACGAATTGACGACGAATTGGATTGACCGTGTGAACCTCATTTGCGACACATTTACCGAAAGTTACAGTATTATCGTGCAAAATCGGGCGACAACTAAAGATATGAACGATTGGTTCGAGATGCTTTTAAACGGCGCACCGAAAGGTTCGTTGGCAACTGTGCCGCCGGTTTTTCAAACGATCACTGTCCCGGTAGGCGCGTTTATCGGCGTGATTGACGAATTCCGCGAAATGATGCGTTATTTTAAGGCAAACGCCGTTTATAATGAAGCCGACGGCGCAAATCTGATGATTGTTGCGCCTGACGAACAAGCTCCTGATATGAGCGAAGCCGTGCCGGATCTGAAAGTGTCGGTTGATGTCAACGAAGCGGTCGTCGTGTCGTATCGCCGGAAGGAATTTGGCGGTCTGGAACTGCAATGGCGCAAAGTCGGACAACCGTTGTGGCAGTTGGCGGACAAAAGCACCGAAACAATTATCACATTCACGCCCGAAGGAATCACGCCGCCGGAAAAGATCGAACTACGCGGGGTTTTCCTGATGAAAAATCAACGCGTCGGCAATTGGTCGCCGATCTATAATGTAACTATCGGGTAATAAGGGATGATTTGTGAGGGATGAAGGATGATTAATGAAAATGCTGAAACTCGCGTGAAATAAGTGTGGCTTTTTATAGTTTATTGTAAAATTATTTCGTGCGAGTTTCGGCACTTATGGTTATGAGCAAAGATTTAGAATACTTCAAGGACTTTCTGGCAAATCCCGGATCATACAAAGTTAAAGAGTTTTATGAGACATTACACGAATGGGCGGAGTATATAAAAGCGCATAAAGGCGATTTTAATTACATCGAAGACGAAGAATGGCGCGAAATCCGCGAACGTGTTAACGATGCGTTCCAAAAAAAGGAAAAGCTGAAAGCTGAATTCGATGAACTGACATCCAAACTCGAATTGATGGAAAATTCAGGCGACGACCCGAATAAAATCACCGTTTATACAGACTGGGTGGAGTTTATGAAAAGAAATCAGGTTGAATATGATTTTCCCGACGAAACTATTGCCCTTATGGAATTACTGTTAAATACATTTATTGTTTCCGCCCGCGATTGTGAAGTTGCCGAAGAACAAGCGAAAGAAAGTAAAATAAGATACGAAAAATCGCTGGAGCAATTGGACGACACACTATTTGAACATTATGAACGCACCGGCAAAAGACCTGTTATAAGCGCACTTCGGCACAGTAAAAAAAATAAAGGAAACTAACACGTTGCAAGATTTTAGCCTGTAAAGCAAAAAGAAAGACGCGGTAATTATGCGCTTGCACAATTACCGCGTCTTTTTATTGGGGATTTTTTACATCAACATCAAGATCGGGTTTTCGAGCATTTGCTTAAATGTCTGCAAAAATTTTGCGCCGGTTGCGCCGTCAATGACGCGATGATCGCAACTCATTGTTACTGACATCACATTTCGCACGACAATTTCGCCGTTTTCGACAACGGCGGTCGGTTTTGCCGTTCCGACAGCTAAAATCGCGGCTTCGGGCGGATTAATAATTGCCGTAAATTCTTTTATGCCGAACATTCCGAGATTACTGATAGAAAAAGTTGCGCCGGTGTATTCTTCGGGTTGAAGTTTTTTCTCGCGGGCGCGTCCAGCCATTTCCTTTATCTCTCTGGAAATTTCCGCAATACCTTTTTTATTTGCTCCACGCACGACCGGCGTGATCAAACCGTCTTCAACCGCCACCGCTACGCCGATGTCCGCATCTTCATAAAAACGAATCGTTTTGTCCTGGTAGGAAGCGTTGACAAAAGAGTGTTTCGTCAACGATTGCGCGGCGACTTTGACGATAATGTCGTTGACGCTGACCTTTTCATCATCTTTCAACGCGGCATTAATTTGTTTACGCAATTCGAGTGCGTTGTCCATTGCAATTTCTACCGTCAGATAAAATGTCGGAATCGGTCCGATTGAAGTTGCAAGGCGTTGGGCGATAACCTGCCGCATTTTTGAAGTATTTTCTTCGCGGAAAGCTGACGCGCCAATCACCGTTGCGGATTGGAATGATGAATTTATTTCTGCACTGCTAACTGTTGACTGCTGACTGATAACTGTCTCAATATCACGTTTGATGATTCTGCCGTTCGGTCCCGAACCTGTGATGGTTTTTAGATCAACGCCGTTTTCGCTCGCCATTCGCGCGGCAATCGGCGAAACGATTATTCTTCCATTGTCGGTTTTTGGGCTTTGGACTTCGGTTTTTGGCTGTTCGACTTTCGGAGTTTCAACCGCTTTCGGCGTTTCCGCCTTCGCTTCGACTTTTTCAGCGTTACCATTCGATTCCGTATTTGGGCTTTGGGCTTTGGGCTTTGGACTTTGGACTTCTCCAAGCATTGCCGAAATATCTTCGCCCGCCGCGCCCGTGATCGCAATCGTTTCGCCGAGCAGCGCAGTTTCGCCCGCGCCTTTGAGAATCTTCAAAAGTGTGCCGCCCGTCAGCGCGGTCATTTCCATCGTCGCCTTGTCCGTGTCAACTTCGGCAATCGTTTCGTTTGCCTCGAATGTGTCGCCTTCCGCCTTCAACCAACGTGAAATCTGTCCTTCTTCCATCGTCGGCGAAAGTTTCGGCATTAAGAATTTTTCTGCCATAAAATTAATTTAATTTCTTCAAAAACTCCAAACCTTCCTGCCATTCGCCAAAACCCGCGTCGGCATTGATGTGATCTTTTGCTCCGATATTGACGAGTTCGCTGCCCCACGATTCAGCAAAATGTTTCGCCCGTTCAAAACTTACATAATAATCATTCGTGCTGGCAACAACCACACTTTTGAACGACAATTTGTCCAACGGAATCGGCGCAAAACCTTTCGTATCAAACGTATAAGTCGCGGCTTCGCAATCACTCGGCGCGACCAGTAAAGCACCTTTGATCGGTGTCCCGAACCGCTTTGCCCAATGATTAACCGCGACACAACCCAAACTGGGAGCGATCAAAATAACTTCCGAAACATCGTGACGGCAAACCGCTTTTTCAATAGTTTCGATCCAATCCGAACAAGTCGGCGTGTCCCAAACTTCCTGCTCGATGCGCGAAAAATTATCGGGAAATTGCTTTTCCCAAAGACTTTGCCAATGCTGCGAACTCGAATTTCCAATGCCGGGAACAATTAAATTTATACTCATTTCAGCCTATTTGCCGTAATCATTTGCAATCGTTCTTCGCGCGTCTTTTTGCGTTCGTTGTAACCGCGTTCACCGTAAGGCTGTAAATTTTCAAGCCACAAATCTTCCAAAAATTCCAATTCCTTTTTAACATCAAGACCGGCGCGCAGTTCCAATTCTTCCAAAACCTCAAACGCAAAATTTTCCGCGCCTGATTCGTTCCAATCCTGCTGCAATTCTTTACTCTGAAAACTTCCGGCATTCAACGCAAACCGATGCCGATTGAAAATGCCGTCAATATTGGTCGAAGAACCGACAAAAACCTTTTCGTTCACACAATTACGAATCTGAAAAACGCCCGTCGGTCGCGGAGTTTCCTTGTATTCACGAATTAAATCTTTGCGGTTCATTACAAATAACAAACTTCCTTGATCGCCGCGATGATCTTTTCGACGCTCGGCAGAGCTAAAACTTCGAGGTTTCGAGCGTAAGGCATCGGTGCTTCGGCGCAGGAAATTCGTTTGACGGGAGCGTCGAGATAATCAAAAGCGTGTTCCATTACCTGATGCGAAATCTCCGCGCCGACCGATGCAAAAGCGTGCGATTCTTCGGCGATTACTAAGCGATTTGTTTTCTTGACCGATGCGACAATCGTGTCAATGTCGAGCGGTTTAATCGTGCGCGGGTCAACTACTTCGACCGAAACGTCGAAATCCTTCTGCATAATTTCCGCCGCTTGTAACGCCTGCGGAACGGTAAACGAACGCGCGACGATGGTGCAGTCGGAACCTTCGCGTTTGACATCGGCAACGCCCAGCGGAATCGTAAAATCTTCGTCGTCCGGCACTTCACCTTTCATTCCATACATCGTTTCCTGTTCGAGAAAAACGACCGGATTATTGTCTCGAATCGCGGATTTCAATAAACCTTTTGCGTCGGCGGCAGTCGAAGGCATCACAACTTTAAGCCCCGGAAAATTCGCGTAAAATGCTTCCAACGCCTGTGAATGCTGGCTCGAAACTTGATAAGCCGAACCGTTCGGACCGCGAAAAACAATCGGCACATTAAACTGTCCGCCCGACATATAATACATTTTCGCCGCGTGATTGATGATTTGATCGCTTGCTAAAATCGAAAAATTCCACGTCATAAACTCGATCACCGGACGCAGACCAGCCATCGCCGCGCCGACGCCGACCGCCGCGAAACCGAGTTCGGTAATCGGCGTATCAACGACGCGCTTATCGCCGAATTCCTTCCACAGCCCGCGTGTCACTTTATACGCGCCGTCATATTCGGCGACTTCTTCGCCCATTATGAAGACGTTTTCGTCTCTCAAAATTTCTTCGCGTAACGCCGCATTCAGCGCGTCGCGGATGGTTAAAACTGCCATAAACTTTACGAATCAATTAATTTTATAAACTTATTTTTGAAACTTTTTAAGTCCGCTTCGCTTAGTTTTCCAAGCACTGCGATTACATCGCTCCTTTTCGCCGTGACTATTCGATCAATTTTGACAACCGAATCGGCTCACAAATTATTGGTCGAATCTATCTTTAAAAGCATTTCGTTCACCGTCAAATTTTTCGGCAGAACCGAACTAATCGCACAAATTACGAGGTCTTTGTAAAAATCTTTCGTTTCGCAAATAACAATTGCCGGACGAACTTTTTTGTTTGTCAATTCAGCGAACGGAAACGGAATGAGGACGATTTCACCCGTTTTCATACTTTTTCAGTCACCAAAAAATCTTGATACAAATTTTCTTTTTCGTCTTTCCAAAAATCGAATGCGTCCGTCTGCGCCGAGAAATCACGTATTTCTTCATCTTCATCCAGCTCTTCTACAAACGTAATAATAACCTTATAATTTTTGTTTTTCGGAAAACTTTCCAATGCGACAAACTCGCTTCCGTTGTAAATTCCTTTGACAGTCAGCATAATTTAATTTTTAGGCGAAAATGTCTGTAAACAATTCTTTTTCGTCGGGAAACGGACTCGATTCGGCGAAATCAACCGATTTTTGCGTCGCTTCTTTCGCTTGATTTTCGATGTCTTCAAAATCTTTGTCCGTGAATACTTTTGCCTCTTTTAACGATTCTTTGAATAAGATAATCGGGTCGCGTTCCTGATATTTTTTAATTTCGTCCGAAGTTCGATATTTGCCCGGATCAGACATTGAATGTCCCATATAGCGGTAAGCGCGAACTTCGAGCAGCGTCGGCGAACCGTCTTTGCGGGCGCGTTCGATGGCGCGTTCAGTTGCGTCACGCACCGCCATAACATCCATTCCGTCCACAAATTCGCCTGCCATTCCGTAACCTTCGGCTTTTTTGGCGATGTTGGAAATTGACATCGCGCGCGCCTGTGACGTTCCCATCCCGTATTGATTATTTTCGCAAATGAAGATGCACGGCAATTTCCAAAGCTGCGCCATATTCAGCGATTCGTGGAAAATTCCCTGATTAACCGCCGCTTCGCCGAAAAAACAGAGCGTTACGTTGTCTGTGCCTTTGTATTTTTGCGCGTAAGCCATTCCGGTTCCGACACCGATTTGACCGCCGACGATACCGTGTCCGCCGAAAAATCCCTTTTCTTTGGAAAACATATGCATCGAGCCGCCTTTGCCTTTAACTACGCCGCCGGATTTGCCGTAAAGTTCGGCTAAAACGGCTTCCGGCTTAATTCCGGCAACCATCGCCTGAACGTGGTCGCGGTAGGAAGTGATAACATAATCACCTTCCTTCAAAGCCATCATTGTTCCAACGGCAATCGCTTCCTGTCCGATATACAAATGGCAGAATCCGCCGATCTTGCCGATGCGGTAAACTTCGGCGCATTTTTGTTCAAAAACTCTGCCGAGAACCATTTGATAGAGCATTTCGTGCAAAAACTCCGGTTCGACATTTTTAATTAATTCCTGCTGGGATTTTTTACGCAGTTTATGTTCTTCATGGGAAATTTTCGGGTCGATTTGATCGGTAATTTTAGCATCCGCTTTCTTCGATAAAATTTTATTATTTCCGTTGCTGGAACTTTTATTTGATCTAGTTGTCGTCTTTTGGCGAGTTGCAGTTTTTGGCAAAATTTGTTCCTCCGTGCAAATTTTTAAGTAAATTTCTTATTAAAAATAAGCATCATATCTTTCTAAAAATTATAAGCGACAGACAGTAGATTGTGCAAAACGACAAATAAATTAGGAATAAATCACTTCAAATTTCGCATTTGTAATGTGGATGCGGTAAAACAATGATAATATTCCGTATCAGATCGAGTTAAAAATATGTTTATTAAATTTCGTCCGACGGCTTTTATAATTCTTTTTACCGCAATTTTAATTTTGCCGGTAATTTCATTCGCGCAAAATCCAGTTTCGTGGTCGCTTGAGTCAGGTGCGAAAGGCAAAACGCTAAAAACGGGCGATAAATTTCAGGCAAAACTGAAAGCAAAAATAGAAGGTAATTGGCATCTTTATGCTGTCGAACAGCCCGATGGCGGACCTTTTCCGACACAAATCACAGTTGCCGAAAATCTGCCGTTTGAATTAGATGGAAAATCGACATCGCCCGAACCGATTACCAAACTCGATCCGAATTTTCAGATTGACACCAAGTTTTTCGCTGAAAAAGCCGAATTTAATTTGCCCGTGAAAGCGAAAGGTGAAATCAGTGGGGATGATTTGGCAGTCAACGTCAAATATCAGGTTTGCGACGATAAAGTTTGTCTGCCGCCGAAAACCGTAAAAGTTACATTTACAGGGTTTGAAGATGTGCAGAAAACAAATTTTACAGTTCCGCCAACCGAAACCGAAAAAGCAACACTTTCGTCAAATCCGACAAATCCGACAAACCCGACCGATGGCTCGATCTGGTCTTTTTTGTGGCTTGCCATTACATTGGGCGCGCTGTCGCTTTTAACGCCGTGTGTTTTTCCGATGATTCCGATCACGGTTTCATATTTTACCAATCATTCTTCGGGAAATCGCGCAAAAGCCATCAAACTCGCTTCGGTTTATTCAATCGGAATTATCGGCACATTTACGATTCTCGGAATGCTGTTGGCGATTTTTGTCGGTGCGGCGGGAATAAATCTTTTTGCTGCAAATCCGTGGGTAAATCTTTTGATTACGGGCATTTTTCTCTTTTTCGCCTTTAATCTTTTCGGCGCGTATGAAATTACGATCCCGACGGGAATTTTGACAAAATTAGACAATTTGACACGAAGTCAGGAAGGCGAAGGAAGTGGAATAATCGGCGCATTATTGATGGGTTTGACCTTTACGCTGACATCTTTTACCTGCACATCACCGTTTGTCGGAACGATCTTGGTTTCCGCATCAAACGGCGCGTGGCAATTGCCGATGCTCGGAATGTTGGCTTTTTCAAGCGTTTTTGCGTTGCCTTTTTTCGTTCTCGCACTTGCTCCGCAACTCGTTTCGACGCTTCCGCGCGCCGGCGGCTGGATGAATTCTATCAAAGTTGCCATGGGATTTTTGGAGGTCGCGGCAGCGATGAAGTTTATCTCGAATGTTGATCTGATCTGGAAATGGGGAATCTTTACGCGCACCTTCGTTTTATCAATTTGGATTGCCATCGGCATAATTTTAGCGGTTTATCTGCTCGGCAAATTCCAACTGCCGCACGATTCTAAAACAGAAAGGATCGGCGCAGTTCGTGTGATGTCTGCGATCTTGAGTTTAGCAATCAGTTTCTATTTATTGACCGGACTTTTCGGTGCAAAACTCGGAGAACTCGAATCATTTTTGCCGCCCGAAACCGAAACTTCGAGAAACTTTTTTAACAAATCGAGTGTCGAAACGCTTAATTGGAAGGAGTTTGAAAACAATTACGACGGTGCGTTAGCCAAAGCCAAAGCCGAAAACAGAAAAGTTTTTATAGATTTTACCGGCTATACCTGCACCAATTGCCGCTGGATGGAATCGAATGTTTTTCCGAAAAAAGAAGTCGAAGATGAGTTGTCTAATTTTGTTTTGACAAGACTTTACACCGACGACGGAAGCGAAAACAATACGAAACAACAAGCCTTTGAGCAAAATACTTTCGGCACGGTAGCGTTGCCGTTTTACGCGATAATGGACGGCGACGGCAAAACGATTGCGACGTTTGCAGGATTGACACGCAACACGCAAGAATTTGTTGACTTTTTGCAAAAAGCGGGAAAGTGAAAAAGTATATTGTCGAAAGAAATTTTAGCTTTCTCACTTTTTTACTTTTACCCTTGTCTATATTGAAAATCCCTGTTAATTTGGCATTATGAAAACCGTCAAAATCGAAAACCTGATAGAAGGTTTGTGCGAAATCTCCGACACGGATTTTACCTGTGATAACGTCTATAAATTTTTGAGCGAAAATCCGATTGATATATATTCGATCGAGCCGTATTTTTTTTGGAGCGAACGATGTTACACGCGCAATCTGATTCATAAAGACGAGCGTTTTGAACTGATGACGCTTTGTTGGGAACGCGGACAGGCTTCGCGCATCCATAATCACGCCGACCAAAGATGCTGGATGAGCGTGCCGATCGGCAAACTGCGCGGACAAAATTTTCGCGCCGTTGAAATTGACGAAGAAAAATGGCTGTGCAAATTAGAAGAAACCGACATTTTCGATCTTTCCGATTGCCTCGCGGCGAAAGTCGAACTCGAAGAACCGATTCATCAAATACTCAATTTGCCCGAATTCGAGAGCCGCGCCGTGAGCCTTCATATTTACTCAAAACCATTCGATAAATGTCTTTCATATTGCCGCGAAACCGACAAATTTTCAGAAGTTCCGCTTTTTTATACCAGCATCAGAGGCAAACTCTGCGAAGGTGTAACACTATAAATCAGTTCTGCAACCATAAGCAGATTTCGCGTGTCTTTTCGCAAATTAATTGGGAATGAAAATAAACGAAAAATCCTGGATTATCATTCTCGGTTTCATCTGTTTTGTTTATATCCTGTTGCGGTTTTGGCATTTGGCTGATGCTTGTCTATGGTTTGACGAGATTTTCAGCGTTCACGCCGCTGAACACGATTGGCAAAGTTTATTTTGGTTTGCCGCACAGGATTTGATTCATCCGCCGCTTTTTTATGTTTTATTAAAGTTTTGGATTTTAATTGCGGGTGAAAGTCTTTTTTGGCTCAGATTCTTCCCCGTTTTACTTTCAATTATTGCCTTGCTCCCGTTTTATTTGCTCTGCCGGCAACTAAAATTGAGTAATCCTACAATCGCGCTCGCCCTAACATTTTTAGCCGTCAACGGTTCGCTCGTCAAATACTCGCAGGAAGTCAGAATGTATAGTCTTTTGCTGTGCCTGTCGCTTTTTTCAATGTGGCTTTTTGCACGATTTTTAAATGTCGGCAAAGGTGTTTGGGTTTTGACCGTTCTTAATATTTTGCTCGTTTATACTCATTATTTCGGTTGGTTAATGGTTCTGTCGGAAGTCTTTGCCTTACTTTTTTTGCAACGCTTGAAAATCAGGCAAATTCTCATAATGGTCGGCATAACTTTGTTAAGTTTTGCTCCATGGGTTGTTGCGGTTTTTCAGGCAGCGAGATCAGGCGCAAATGTTTCGCAAAACTTGGGATGGGCAAGCAAACCGAATTTGGAAGCACTTTTTCAATTTTTGTTCGATCTGTTAGAACCTTTTTATTATCAGCAAAGTAATATTGACGCTGCTTCAATTTATTTGATAACCATTCCGCTTTTGCTAATTATAATAACGGCTTTCGCGGTTTATTTTACTGATTGGAAGTCCGCCACCGAAAAAGAAAAAAACGCTTTTTACTTTTTAATTGTTTTTATTGTAACACCGGTTTTATTAGCGTTTACAGCAAGTTGGATTTTTCCGGTTTCGGTTTGGGGAACGCGCCATTTGATAATTGTTTTTGCACCAATGGCGATTTTAATGGCGAAATTTTTGAGCAAAATTCACATTCCCGTTCTTCGCAGTATTTTGACATTGTTAATTTTTATGCTTTTCGGTATCGCCTTTTGGCTTCACCTTCAGCGCGGCACAACGACTTTTATTTGGTGTGCTTGGGGAAAGCTGGTTGCTGATTTGCCAAAAACAGAGCCGACAAAAATATATGTTTTTGAGGATGATATTGCTTATCAAACGTGGTTTGCCTTGCGCGATAACGGGAAAAATTTTCAAATTATAAAAGTCAATGATATTCCCGGACTTGCCGAAGACAAAGCATACTTTTTGCCGCGAGGTTTTGATGTGGTCAAGCAAGCAGCCGATTTTGAAGGCGAACGCTTTTACATCGCTTTTCGTGATAAAAAATTCGATAATCTAAAACCGCCGTTACGGACATTGATTGACAAAGGTTATAAGATCGGTCAGCCGAAAGTGTTCGAGGCACAAGGTTTAGAGGCTTTTTTAGTAGAAGTCGGCAAGTAATTTTTCAATAAAAACAAATAAACTTCCTTCCCGGTCAAGTTATTCCGGTATCGTTTCAAAACACTACTTCAAAACGGCAATTCCGCGTTTGGTTGGGCTTTCAAAATCTACTTCCTTTTCCATCTCACACCGTCTTTCGTGTCTTCGAGAATAATTCCTTCTTCCGCCAAAAGATCGCGGATTTCGTCGGAACGTGCAAAATTGCGGTTGCGTCTGGCTTCCTGTCGTTCTTCGATCAAAAGTTCGATTTCGGCATCGAGAATTTCTTCTTTTGTTTCGCCGAAAATACCGAAAACGGAATCGAATTTATCAATTATATGAAGAATCTCGCTGCGGTCTTCGGTGCAGATGACTTCGTGCGCCAACGCCGTATTAACTTCGCGGACGAGATTATGAAGCGCGGCGAGCGCGACCGACGTATTCAAATTATCATCCATCGCTTCTTCAAAATCCTGTAAAAATCCGTGCGCTTTTTCTGTTAATTCGGTATTTATTCCGTCCTTTAATTTTGCTTCACGAAAGCGTTTTTTGAAATCGTGCAATCTTTCAATTGTATTTTCCGCGCCTTTCAAATTTTCAAACGTAAAGTTTAGTTGTTTATCGTATGGAACACTGAACAGCAAATAACGAATCGCCAAAGGTTTGAACCCACGGGAAATAATATCGCGCAAGGTAAAATCATTTCCGAGCGATTTCGACATTTTTTCGTTTTCGATCTTCAAAAACTCGCCGTGCAGCCAGTATTTTGCAAAAAGTTTGCCGGTTGCGCCTTCGCTTTGCGCGATTTCGTTTTCGTGATGCGGAAACTGCAGATCGATTCCGCCGGCGTGAATGTCGAAAGTTTCGCCGAGATATTTCATCGCCATCGCCGAACATTCGATATGCCAGCCCGGACGACCGTAGCCGAAAGGTGCGTCCCAACCCGCTTTGTCGCTTCGGTCAACCAATTTCCAAAGAGCAAAATCACGCGCATCTTCCTTCTCGTATTTGTCCGTGTCGATCCGTTCACTGCCGCCGACGATATTGCCTTCAAACTTGATTTTCGACAATTTTCCGTATTCAGGAAACGCCGTAATCCGATAATAGATCGAGCCGTCGGATTCGTAAGCGTGACCGTTTTCGAGCAGCGTTTGAATGATTTCGATCATCTCCGCAATATGTTCGGTCGCTCGCGGCGCGATTGTTGGACGCAGATTTCCGATGGAATCCATATCTTCCCAAAACGCCGCAATAAACGGCGCGGTCATCTCGTCAATCGAAATATTCTGCTTCGCCGATTCGTTAATAATCCGGTCGTCAACGTCCGTCAAATTCATAACGTGTGTCAAGTTGTAGCCTTTATAACGCAGATAACGCGCCAAAATATCGCCGAACGTGAAGGTGCGAAAATTACCGATGTGAGCGAAATTCCAAACCGTCGGACCGCAGATATACATTTTGACATCATTGCCGTCGAGCGGCTGAAATTCTTCGATTTGGTTTGTTAAAGTGTTATGAAATTTAAGCATAAAATTTATTAAAGAAAAATTTTCAACATTGATTCGTTACTTTGCCTGAAACCAACTGTTGCTTTTTTCAAGAGCGCGTCATTATTCTAACTCTGCGCCGATCAATTTATCATATTGCATTTAGACATTATACGCACAGTCTATTCTGCTGTGGATAAGGTTAATACTGCAAAGACACAGGGGAATTTAAGTCGTATTTTTTGAGTGATTTTTATCCCGGACTGCTTTGATCCTTCAGACAAATTGTCCCGCCGCAAACGCGGAAGACCACGCCCATTGAAAATTATAGCCGCCGAGCCAGCCCGTTACATCCACGACTTCGCCGATAAAATATAAACCTTTGACGCGGTTTGACTCCATAGTTTTCGATGAAAGTTCGCCCGTTGAAACTCCGCCGCGCGTTACTTCGGCTTTTTGGTAGCCTTCGGTGGCGGAAAAAGGTATTTTCCAACCGTGCAGTTTTTCGGCAATAAAGGTTAGTTCGCTCTCGCTGTAGTTTTTCAAAGGTTTTGATTTGACGAATGTTTCACAAAAAACGGATGCCAAACGGCTCGGCAGAAATTCGCTCAAAAAGTTTGTCAGTTCCTTTTTGCTGTCGCGTGCATTTTGCAAGATCGAGAACGCATCCTTAGTCGGCAACAGGTCTATTTCGATATTCGCGCCGTGCGTCCAATATGAAGAAATTTGCAATACGGCAGGACCGCTCAAGCCTTTGTGCGTGAATAATATGTTTTCACGGAACGACTCTTTGCCGCACGAAACAGCCGCCTCAGCCGACACGCCCGCCAGAGTCTTAAAACTTTCGGGGAAATTATTTTGAAAAATAAACGGGACGAGTGCCGGTCGTGTTTCGACGATCTTTAGACCGAATTGTTGAGCGATGCGATAACCGAAATCCGTCGCGCCGAGCTTCGGGATCGAAAGTCCGCCGGTGGCAATTACGAGGTTTTCGCTTTTGAAAGTTCCCTGATTAGTTTCGAGGTTAAACAAACCGTCTTTAGAAATATCTTTCACCGAACAATCGAGCCGGATTTCCACCTTTGCCCGACGACATTCGGCAAGCAGCATTTCGACGATCAGCCTTGAAGATTCACGGCAGAAAAGTTGCCCGAGTTTCTTTTCATAAAATGCGATATTGTGTTTTTTGACCAGTTCGACAAAATCCTGCGGTGTGTAGCGTGC
>JANMAA010000024.1:0-8788 GCA_031359215.1 Acidobacteriota bacterium
TGTTTTTCAGAGTTTCCAAATGCTTTCTGAAACTTACCGCAAACTATCTGCGAACTTCCTGAAACTTCCTGCAAACTATCTGTCAACTTTTAAGGAAAACCTATGCCGACCGGATATTTCAGTTTAATTTTGCACGCGCATCTGCCGTTCGTTCGTCACCCCGAATATCCTGAATTTTTGGAAGAAGATTGGTTTTACGAAGCGGTGACGGAAGTTTATCTGCCGCTCATTTTCATCTTTCAAAATCAGCACGAAGCGGGCTTGAAACCGCGCCTGACGATGAATGTTTCGCCGCCGCTGTGCGAAATGCTGGCTGATAATCTTTTGCAGGAACGCTACACGCGACATCTCGAAAATTTACTGGAACTCGCACGAAAAGAAGAAAAAAGAGTTGAAAACGAATCGCCGGATTATTTAGATGTTGCGAAAATGTATGTGCAAAACCTGAGTGCGGCACTCGATCTTTGGAACAATAAGTACGGGCGAAATCTGATAAATGCTTTCCGCGAGTTGCAGGACGAAGGCGTTTTGGAAATTATCACTTGCTGCGCGACGCACGGATTTTTGCCGCTGATTTCGACGCACGAAGCAAGACGCGCACAGATAAACATTGCCGTTGCAAATTACAAAAAGCATTTTGGACGCTCACCGCGCGGCATCTGGCTGGCAGAATGCGCGTATGAACCGGGCGTTGAAAATCTTTTGAAAGATGCGGGAATCGAATATTTTATCGGCGATTCGCACGCGCTTTTGTATGGTGATCCGCGACCGCGTTTCGGCGTTCACGCGCCCGTGATGTGTCCGAACGGTGTGGCGGTTTTCGCCCGCGACATCGAAACTTCCCAACAAGTTTGGAGCGCGGAAGTCGGTTATCCGGGAAACGGCGCATATCGGGAATTTTACCGCGACATCGGTTGGGATTTGCCGCTTGAATATCTAAAACCGCATCTGCACAAAGACGGTGCACGGCGGCATCTCGGTTTGAAATATCACCGGATCACCGCGCGCTACGTGCCGAGCGACAAAAAAGATGCGTATGTGCCGAATTGGGCGCGTGAAAAAGTCGCCGAAGATGCGGCTGATTTTATACAAAAACGCATCACGCAAGCACATAAATTGCGCGAAAATTTCGGCGGACATCCACCGCTCGTTTGTGCGCCTTACGATGCCGAACTTTACGGGCATTGGTGGTTTGAAGGTCCGCAATTTATTGACTTTTTATTCAAAAAAATTCATTTCGATCAATCCGAAGTCGAAGCCATCGCTCCCGGAGATTTTCTCGACGCAAAAATTCCAATTCAAATTCAAAGACCGACCGCTTCGAGTTGGGGCGAAAACGGTTATTACAAAGTCTGGCTCAACGAAGCAAATTCGTGGATGTATCCGTATCAACACGACGCGGAACGCAAAATGACCGAACTTGCAAATCATTATCATCATCCGAACCAAATGGAATGGCGCATTCTAAATCAAATGGCGCGTGAATTATTGCTCGCCCAATCGAGCGACTGGGCTTTCCAAATCTATCAGGGAACAACCGTGCAATATTCTTCAAACCGTTTTAAGTCGCACATTCATCGCTTTAATCTTTTATCGAAAATGATTGAAACAAATGATTTTAAAGAAGCGATGCTGAATGAAATAGCAAGCCGCGACACTATTTTTCAGGAAATTGATTATAGAAGTTACCGAAGTTAAAATTACTGCGAAATAATAAGATAAAGTTTAAATTTAATGTTAAAAGGTTAATAATGCCGTGCAGATTTTGGAAACCGAACGCACAGTTCTTCGTGAACTCGTCGAAGATGATGCTGAATTTATGCTGGATTTATTAAACCAGCCGTCTTTTATCAAATATATCGGCTATCGAAATGTGAGAAATCTTGCCCAAGCGCGTGAATATATCGAAAGCCGATTTACGAAAAGTTATCGGGAAAATGGATTTGGATTGTATTTGGTTGAATTAAAGGCAGAGTTTCACAACTTTTCCGAGATAATGGATTCTGTTTTGGCTGAAAATATATCAATTGGAATTTGCGGATTTGTAAAACGCGATACCTTGCCTGATGCCGACATCGGTTTTGCTTTTCTGCCACAGTTTTGCGGAAAAGGCTATGCGCTTGAGTCGGCTGCCGCTGTAATGGAATATGGCAGAGATGTTTTAGGCTTAAAGCGCGTTCTCGCTATCACGACTCAAGATAATAAGAGTTCCGGCAAACTGCTTGAAAAAATCGGCTTCAAGTTTGAGAGCCTGATAACAATGCCGCACGACAATGAAGAACTCAAATTATTTTCATCAGATGCACAATAAAATTATTGAGATTTTATAAATTTAGCGATTTTAAATACTCCCGAAACTGCGCGCCCAGATCATCACGTTTGAGCGCAAATTCAACCGTTGCAATCAAAAATCCGAGTTTATCGCCCGCGTCGTGCCTTACGCCTTCGAGTTTTACCGCGTAAAACGGGCGTTCTTTGAGCAAGTCGCGCATTGCATCGGTGATCTGAATTTCGCCGCCCGCGCCTTTTTCAGTATTTTCGATAGCATCAAAAATATCGGGCGTTAAGATATAGCGTCCGATGATCGCCAAGTCCGAAGGCGCGTCTTTGAATGCCGGTTTTTCAACCATATCTTTGATTTTATAGACATTCGGTTCGACTTCTTCCGCGTCAATCACACCGAACCGCGAGATCGCTTCGCCTTCAACCTGCATCGTTGCAATGACGGGCGCGTTATACTTTTCAAAGACCTCGATCATCTGCTTTAACGCCGGTTTTTCTGCGTCAACAATATCATCGGCGAGCAGAACGGCAAAAGGTTCGTCACCGACAAAATCTTTCGCCTGATAAATGGCGTGTCCCAAACCTAAAGCCTGTTGCTGCCGCGTATAGCTGATTCGCGCTAAGTCGGCAATGGCGCGGACTTGCTCGAACATCGCGTCTTTTCCTTTTTCTCTGAGAAGTTGTTCGAGTTCATAAGAAATATCGAAATGATTCTCGATCGGCGTTTTGTCGCGTCCGGTTACGATTAAAATTGACTCTACGCCAGACGCAACCGCTTCTTCGATAACGTATTGAATCAAAGGTTTATCAACCAGCGGCAGCATTTCTTTGGGTGATGCTTTGGTTGCGGGTAAAAATCTCGTTCCCAAACCGGCGGCGGGAAAAACTGCTTTGCGAATTTTTTGTTTCATATAAATACTGATAAATTATGATTTCGTTCTTTGCGCTTGCCTTTTATAAGCGATACAGCGCAAATTAAAAATTGTAGGTGAAAAATGGCTGAGAAACAAATCTTTACGGCTTTGCTTGAAAAACACGAAAATATGGACGCGACCGGAATCACGATTCCGTTCGATGTTGAAAAGGTTTGGGACGCAAAGCGAGTTCCCGTAAAAGTTCGGATAAACGGCGTAGAACATCGCTCGACAATCGTCAGGATGGGCGGGAAGTATGTGATTGGTGTGCCGAAAATCTTCCGCGATGCAGCTAATGTCAAAGGCGGCGATATGATTACCGTCGAGATAGAAAAGGATTTGGAAAAACGCGCCGTCGAAATTCCGAAAGATTTTGCCGACGCGCTCAAAAAAGCCGATCTGACGGATGTTTTTTTGAAAATGAGTTTCACGCACCAAAAAGAATATGTCAGAGCAATTACCGGGGCGAAAAAGGAAGAAACGCGCCGCCGAAGAATCGAAAAAAATATCGAACAGCTTATCAGCAAAAGAAAATAGTTATGTTGGATTTACATTTTGTTAGGGAAAACTTAGAAACCGTGAGAAAAGCGTTGGGAAATCGCAATTTTCCGACCGATTTATTAGATCATTTTGCCGAATTGGATACGGAACGCCGTCGTGTGATTGGAGAAACCGACGCGATAAATCAGACACGGAATTCATCAAGCAAGGAGATCGGCGCATTGATGCAAGCGGGTAAAAAGGATGAAGCCGAAGCGAAAAAAGCGGAAGTGACGGATTTGAAAGATACTCAAGCCGAGCTCGAACACCAACGAAAAGAACTCGAAGCAAAAATGGATGATCTGCTTTCGCACCTGCCGAATATTCCCGCCGAAGATGTTCCCGTTGGCGCAGACGAAGGCGCAAATGTTGAAGTTCGGCGTTGGGGAACGCCGCGCGAATTTGAGTTTGAGCCACAAGATCACGTTGATCTGGGTGAAAAACTCGGCATTTTAGATTTGGAACGCGCCACGAAAATTGCCGGTTCACGATTTGCGATTTTGAACGGCGCAGGTGCGAGATTAGAACGCGCGTTGGTTAATTTTATGCTCGACGTGCATACGACCGAACACGGCTACACGGAAACTTTGCCGCCTTTTCTGGTCAACCGCAAAACGCTTTTTGGCACGAATCAATTGCCGAAATTTGAAGATGATCTGTTTCATATCAAAGACGAACGCGCATTTGCCTTGATTCCGACGGCGGAAGTTCCGGTTACGAATTATCACGCCGGAGAAATTTTGGACGCAAAGGATTTGCCGAAATATTTTACGGCTTACACGCCTTGTTTTCGGAGTGAAGCGGGAAGTTACGGTAAGGACACTCGCGGTTTGATTCGCCAACATCAGTTTGAAAAAGTCGAATTGGTCAAACTTACTATGCCCGAAAATTCCGTAGAAGAACACGAAAAACTGACGGCAAACGCCGAACGCATTTTGCAATTGCTCGGTTTGCCGTATCGCACCGTCGTTTTATCAACCGGCGATATGGGTTTCGGCGCAACAAAAACCTACGACATCGAAGTTTGGCTGCCGTCGCAAAAAACTTTCCGTGAAATTTCAAGCTGCTCAAATTGTGGAGATTTTCAAGCCCGAAGAATGAATTTGAGGTTCAAACGCGGCGGCGGAGCAAAGCCCGAATTCATTCATACATTAAACGGTTCAGGTCTTGCCGTCGGCAGAACTTGGATTGCGATTTTGGAAAACTATCAGCAAGAAGACGGTTCGATCTCGATTCCCGAAATTCTGCAATCGTATATGAACGGTTTGGAAAAAATCGGTTAACTCATATGCAGAAGTCTGCGCGTTAGCAAGGACGCAAAGTTGAATGTTCTAACACCCTTGCTTAGGCGCGGATTTCTGACTTGTTTTTTTCGTGAAATTTAGCTTCAGCAATATTGGAAATCCACCAAAATGCGCCTTTTACGCCGAGATGCTCAAACATCAATTTAAATACTTTCGGGTGAATTCGGGCAGTTTTTAGCAAAACTTTTTTGAACGAATCGAAGGGAATTCTGTCCTGAAACATTTCGCGGCTGATCTCTGCATCCAATTTGCTCAAAGCCGACATCACGGCGTTCATCGTTTCATTGACGACGAACGACTTACTGTTCGGCATCGGTCGCATAAATTCGGCAAGGCTCGACATTTGCGCGACATGCGGTTCGTAAGCGTTGATATTTGAGAGCGTTTTTTCGTCGAAGGAATTTTCCTTCAAAGAGTTTTCAGTTGCGTCGGTCAATTTTCGCAGATTTCTAACGTGCGAACCGAAGCCGCAAAATGTCAATGGACTCGATAACCCCGCCGCGTCACCGATTAATAAAACTCTGTCGGTCGCAGTTTTTTTGACATTGTTCCAGCCGTGGTGGTGATAACTCGGAATATAACCGAAAACGGGTTTGACAACGTGCCACGCGCCGTTTTTCGTTTTGTAATCGGGCAGTTTTTCAAAGTAATCTTCAAACAATCTGAACAAAGACTTGTCGGCTTTTGATTCCACCGAATCGTAGAAAAACAGGTAAGTCGTATATTCATCTTTGTCCGCATTTCCCGCAAAACCTTCCCAAATAAGTTGGCGATTGTCGGAAACATCTTCGGTCGAAACTAAAATCTCGCCAACGGAAAAATCCACTGATTTTTCATCAGTTCCGCGTCTGAAACCCTTTGCCACGGTTCCAACCGTCGGGCAAACGTGAGTAATTGATCTGCCGTCATTGATTTGGCGCGAAACGGGCGAATTTGTTCCCGTTGCATCAACAAAAAGTTTGGCGGAAAAGATTTTTTGCTTGCCTGTTTGCGTATCTTCGCACTTGACCGACACTTTTTCCTTGTTCACGGTAACACCAAGAAAGCGCAGATCATTAATTATTTGTGAATCGGTTTTTTTAACTTTTTCAACTGCGAGATGAAGCAATTTATCGGCTTCAATCGCCACGTCCAAAACATTATCCATAAACAGCGGCGGCGTTTTTATCTTGGAATTTGCGTCGTAAAATTTGATAAAACCGGTTTTATAACGATTGGCAACGGCGGTTTCGATTTCTTCTTTTGTAAAAAGTTCGGCGCGAACAAATTCCTGTAATTCTTCGTCGGATATGTTCCAATCGCGGTGCGTCTTGCCGACGATATGAGCGTCAAAAACTAAAACTCGGCGATTATATTTCGTTGCCATCACTGCCGCGTGCAGAAGTCCGAGTGTTCCGCCGGCGTAAATAATGTCAAAATCGGCTTCGATTTTTAAATCTGTTGGCGCAGAATTGTAAAATATAACATCTTCCGTTTTGTCGGGATTTTCTCGAAATTCCAGCCAACGCTGTTCGATTTCCCAAATTCTATTCATCCACGCTTCACGATCCGGCAAAGATGCCAAAGTTTCTACTGTTTTCGGAAATTGGCGGCGGAGTTCGTTTAGATTCGGAAAATTATTTTTCATAGCAAAGACTTCAACTAAATTAGAACAGGAAGCGCGGGATTATTCAAAAACGGATTTTAAGGTATAATTATAACTTGATTCGCATTTGAGAGGAGTTTATAAAATGTCAGCAGTATTGGAAAAAATGCCGGTTATCGAAGATTATCTGGTGATGTCAGATGAAGAAATTTCCGAACGAATCGAGGCGGCGCGTCAGGAATTGGGTTCGCGGGTTGTCATTCTCGGACATCATTATCAGCGCGATGATGTTATCGAACACGCGGATTTGACGGGCGATTCTTATCAGCTTTCGGTGATGGCTTCGCAGACCGATGCGGAATTTATCGTGTTTTGCGGCGTTCATTTTATGGCGGAATCGGCGAATATTTTAGGAAAGCCGAATCAGCGCGTGATTTTGCCCGATTTAGGCGCGGGTTGTTCGATGGCTGATATGGCGAATATCGAACAGGTAGAAGATGCATGGGAACAACTGCGCGAAATAGGTGTTGTCAGCGACGAATCAAAGGTCGCGCCGATGACTTATATGAACTCGACCGCCGCGATAAAAGCGTTCTGCGGACGCAACGGCGGCGTTGTTTGCACATCGTCAAACGCCGTGCCGTTGTTTGATAAATATCTGAAAGAATTCGACAAAATGTTCTTTTTTCCCGACCAGCATCTCGGCAGAAACACGGGTTTGAAATTCGGAATTCCGCTTGACAAGATGGCTTTGTGGAATCCGCACGAAGAGTTTGGCGGCAATACCGAAGAAGAATTGCACGAAGCGCGTTTGATCTTATGGAAAGGACATTGCTCGGTTCACGGCAGATTCAAACCGTGGCACGTTGACCAGGTTCGCAAGGAAACGTCCGGCATCCAAGTTCTCGTGCATCCCGAATGTATGTATGAAGTCGTCGAAAAAGCGGACTTGAACGGCTCGACTTCGTTTATTATCAAAACGGTTGAGAATGCGCCAGACGGTTCGAAATGGGCAATCGGCACGGAAGTAAATCTCGTCAACCGTTTGCAAAAACGCTTTCCCGACCAAGAAGTTCGTCTTCTGTCGCCCGATCTTTGTATGTGCGCGACGATGTATCGCATTGCACCGCAAAATCTGGCGTGGGCTTTGGATAATTTGTTGATTGGAAATGTTGTTAATGAGATTGTCGTTGAGGAAGAAACAAAGAAATGGGCATTGATCGCACTCGAAAGAATGATTTCGATGACTGAAAAGAAGTAAAATGAAGGTAATACTAACTTTATTACCCCTTTGTCTATAATCAGATAAACTCTATGAATAATTTTTCCTTAGATTCAGCAATTTCTCTCGTTGATAAAGCTTTAAAGACTGCTGCTGAATCACTTAGATACTCATTTGAAGCATATTGGTCAACATATGGAAATACTGGTGCACATGAGCGCAATCTTTCGTTACATATCGCAAGCGGGTTTCTTATGGAGCAACTTGCTGTTTTTGGCGAAGGTCATTCTGAAGGAAGTGCGAAAATGCGCTATGATCTTATTGTCTATTCTAAGAGTCCAAGTTGCTTCGTAGTTGCAGAAGTCAAGCAACTCTGGACAGCTTCAAAGGCTAAAGAAATGAAGGATGATATTAAGAGATTACTTGAATTTAGACCTGTGAAGCGAAAGTTAGAGCCTTCGTCGTCAACAATGATTTTGGGTCTAATTGCGGCATTTTGTGAAGAAGATATGCGTTTTCATCAACTTACCACGAGAAACGAATTTGGAAAATGCATTCAAACGAACGATCTTATTAAAATAACTCCGCATAATAGTTGTTGGAAAAACCACAAAATTTCAAACCATGGTTGGCATCCAGATAAACCGAAGCCACTTCATTTAATTTATTCAGTCTTTAAGATTTCTGAAAATTATAATAACTACGATTGAAATACATTTGATATTTTGCTATGTCTTCAAGAACTTTTTATATCCTCAGAACATCAAGCCGCCGAAAATGCTCGACAGTCGAATATCGGAAAATTGGTTCTACTGGGAATTTAGTGGAAACAAGCTAAGTTTGCCGTAGAAAAAGAGTATTGCACTGCGGAAGTTTTCAAACTTCCGATAGCCTCTGCCGATTGATTTGAGCAGTTGGATTTTACCGTTCAATCTTTCTG